>DATAGU010000369.1:0-17216 GCA_036263495.1 Polyangia bacterium
CCCCTGGTTGAATGGCGCGTACCCCCCAGTTGAATGGCGCGTACCCCCCAGTTGAGTGCCGCGTACCCCCCAGTTGAGTGCCGCGTACCCCCTGGTTGGGGACTAGGATCGCGAGCGCTCGACTCCGAACCTGGACAGGCCTCAGGAACGCTCGCCTCATGCAAATGCCCTTGGGGCCATGCGCCGAAGTGCACGCCGGCAGGCCCGGCTCGCCAAGTGGCACGATCGAGATCCAAGCATTGACGGGACCTCCTTCCCGCAGGAAATCTCCCTCGTGACCGCCCACCATTTCGTCATCCGCATGCCCATCGCCGCCACGAGCCTCCGTGTGCTCGCGGTGATGCGAACGCTGGAGCGCCATCGCGAATTTCATCCGTTCATCCATGAGCTCAAGGTCACGGCCACGGGGCGAGATGACGTGGGGCGGGAGACCATTGAGTTCAGGGTGGTCGACCTCGTGCCCATCCTTGGCCCCTGGCGGCAGACGGTGACCTATCGCTCGCAGTTGACCGTGGTCGACCCCGAGCGTGAGCTGCGTTTCCACACCGAGGCTCCGCTCGGCATCCGCCTGGAGTCGCGTCTCACCGCCGAACCCATGGCGGGAGGCTGCATCCTCGTCGAACAAGTGACCTTGACCGGGCCGCCGCTCCTGACCGCCTTCTCCGCCTGGCAGGCACGCCGTTCCCATGCACTGCTCTTCGCGCGCCTGGCCCAGTACCTCGCGTCGGCCACGGAGGCTGTCAGTTAGACGTCGTGCCGGGCGAGGCTCGCTTCAGTCCCAGCGATCGAGCGTATAGGACAGCGTGACGCCGGCCCTCGTGGTGACGCGGAACGTGTGGCCCCACTTCACGCCCTTGGAGAGGATGATGCCGCAGGCCCCGGCCTCGTCCTTGCCCTCGACGACCGCGCTCGTCGCGTAGGCCTCCATGGTGGCGCGGATCTCGTGGTACTCGCTCTTGAGGAACTCGGGGAAGAACCCGGCCCCGCGCGCGTACTGCGTGTCCTTCGCGCCCTCCAGCACGAACATGACGGCGAGCCCGTGATGGGAGCGGCTCGGCGTCTTCGCGCCCCACATCGCGGGCGAGTAGGCGATGGCGGCCACCGGGTGATGGGTGCCCGTGCGCAGGTTCCACTGCGCGGGCAGCGAGCCATTCACATAGACGTACCAGGTGACCGGGTTGCGCCGCTCGAGGGTGTCCCACTGGATGATCGGCGGCGCCTCGGGGTTCGCGGCGGTGACCATCCCGCCGTAGGACTCCTTGGACTCAGGCACGAGGTATTCGATGTGTGCCGCATCCGGCAGGACCGTGCGCGAGAACTTGTCCCAGGTCATGACCGTCGGCGGCGCCGTGACCTCGACCGCCTTGCGATGCGCGCGCGGCTTCAGGTGCGAAAAGACGCCTTCTCCTTTGCCGGCGCGCGCCCGCGCGGCCGGCGTCCAGAGCGTCTCGAGGTCGGCGAGCTTGGCGAAGCGTCGGGCGAGCGCGCCCGCGGTCTTGAGTTGCTCGACGATCTTCTCGGCGCGGGCGATGTTCTGCGCGCTCGGCGCCGCGGTGGGGCGCTGGTATTGCAGCGGGTGCATCTTGGCCGCGAAGCGCTCCTTGACCTCGTCGAACGGCAGCTCGAGGGCCAGGTCCTCGAGCAGGGTCCCGATCATGGTGCTGCGCACGTGGCAGAAGCCTGGGGGCGCGGTGGCCACGGCAAGCCAAGTGAGGTTCTCGCGCCGGCGCTCGCCGCGGGCCGCGGCGCGCCGCTGGTGGAGGCCGAGCAGCCACTCCGCCACGCCGAGGCACTTCTCGGAGCGGTAGAGCGCCTCGGTGCCGAGGAGCGCCGCGGCCTGCTGGACCACGTCGACCGGGAACTCCTCGAGGCCGCGCACGAGCGTCTTGTAGTCCTCGCGCTTCTCCGCGACGACCTGCCAGCGCGTCTTCACCCCCGAGGGGGGGAAGATCAGCACCGCGGGAGGCTCGAGCCCGAGGTGGGTCCAGCCGCCCTTGTCCGGCGTCCCCCACACGGCGTCACTCGCGAGGAAGACCCCGTCCACCGGGGCCTCGGAGACCGCGTGGGTCAGCGCGCGCACCGCCGCCGCGTAGTTCGCGGGCGCGGACGCCGGATCCCACAGGAGCGACGTGGAGCGCCCCTCCGCGTCGATGGCGACCACGCCACCATACCGCGCGAAGAAGCGCCGGCAGGCCGTGCAGCGGTGCTCCTGGCGCAGCGCCTCCGGGAGCCCTTCGAGGAAGAGAGAGTAGAGATCGGCCGCCGCGGTGGTGAAGAGCGCCGGCCTGTCGCCGAGCGTCGCGCAGACCGCCTGGGCCCGGGCGCGGACCGAGGCGAGGAACGGCTCCCACTCATCGACCCGCGTCGGCGCCAAGCCCGACCCGGCGAAAGGAGCTTCAGACATGACCGCACCCTTCGAGAGGCATCATCGGGAGAGTGGAATCCGCTGGGATCCGGATGTCAATCGCGTCCCCACTCACTTGGGCTCATCGCTCTAGATAGGTCTAGGATGAGGTTCCATGACCCACTCCGCGACTCCATGAAGAGCCGTCACTCTCGCCGGTGGATGATGCGGGCCGTGCTGGCCGGGGGGCTGATGGGGCAGGCGTGGACGATGGCGGCTCCGGAGACGCCGCCATCGCCTCCCCCGATCGCGAGTCCACCGGCCGTGGCGGGCAAGGACGCACCGGCCGCCGGGCCGCCGGTCCCCGCTGCCTGCCGTGGCGACCACATCGATCTCGCCCAAGCCCTCACCGCCGCCGCCTGCGAGCTCCCCGCGGGAGTGAATCCCGAGCCCCTCCCGCGGGAGGATCTCGTCCTCGTGATCGAGCCCGAAGACGCGGTGCGGATCAAGCCGGGCGGCCTCGTCGAGCTGCGGGTGTCGTTCCGCAACCGCTCGCCCAGGGCGCTCACCCTCGTGTTTCAGGTCCCGGCGGGGGGAGATGGCCTTGGTCTTGGTCTTGGCCGCCGGACCTCGGCCGAGGCCGCCGTGGCCCCCGGGTTCGTCATCAAGGCCAGCAACTTCCTCGGCCAGAGCGTCGACACCCCCACGGACGAACAGGAGAGCGTCTTCGGCGACGGTGCCGACCCGCGACCGCACGGGATCCTAGGAGTGTCCTTCCCCCCACGGCGCATCCGGCTGGTGATCGATGCCGGTGGAGAAGCCAGCGGGCGCCTGGTCTGGAAGGCGGTCGGCTACGTCCCCTACAAGAAATATCGCGCCCAGAAGGTGGGCGCCTTCGTCACCGAGCCTGCTCCCGAGCCGCTGCCGCCGGGCGCTTACCGGATCTGGATCCACGCCCCCCTCCAGAACGCCGCCCCTGCGGCGCGGGCCACGCTGACCGTGAACATCACCGGCAAACGTTCGCGGTAGCCGGTTGGACGAAGGTCTTCAACAACCCAGGTTCCCCGCGCCCAGCATGCGAACTTGGGTTGTCGAATACCGTCACGACGCCTCCCGAGCGGGCTCGGGCTAGCGCACCACGGCCGCCCCCCAGCCGTCGTAGTCCACCCCATGGTCCTCCGCCACCTCGCGCAGATACTCGGTGACTTCGTTGATGTCGTCCGCGCTCAGCGTCGACAGCCGTGACATCACGAGGTGCCCCTCGCCGAGGCGTGCCCGCAGGAACCCCTCCCCCTCCAGGAACTCGGCCACCTCTGCGAGATCCTCCGGCGCGCCGAGGAACGTGTGCTCAAACGTGTGGGGCTTGTGCGGGTCGCTGCCGGCGTTCAGCAGCTGGTCGCGGGTGCGCCGATCGCCAATCCAGCGCCACTGTTGCGGGGTCGGGCGGATCTTCTCGTCGAAGAACTTCCAGCCCTCGCCCTCCACGAGCTCGACCTCGTATCCCTTCACCTGCTTCTTCCATGCCGCCGCCTGCTCGGCGAAGGCGGCCGTGTCGGTGACCTGGAACACCAGCTCCCGCAGACCGTTGTACGTCATGCGACCGACCTGCCTGCAGTCCACCCCTGCCGCGTCCAGCACCTCCACCAGCCCCTTCTCCAGCTGGCCGAGACGCCCGAGCTCCTCCCTGTCAGGCAACCCCTCCGCCCCCACGTGCTCCTCCGGCACGAACAGGATCGCCCGCCGGCAATGGGGATGCCCTGTATGCGCTTCCTCCTGCGCCGCCTTGACGTCGAAGGCGATCGAGGCGCGCTGCTCCTCTCCGAAGACGTAGGAGTAGAACTCCCACGCCTCCCCGACGATGCTGCGCCTCGGGGGCTCGTTCTTCTTCTTGAAACGGTCGAAGATTCCCATGGCAGCGCTCCGTGCGGCCGGCGCCGAGCGTATCACGAGCTTCCTACGCCTCCAGGGGGGCCTGCCGTGAACACACACGGGACGCCGCTGCATTGACACAGGACGCGGGCCAGACAACTCTGAAGCGCAAGAAAGCGGTCGGCGAGGTCCCCTGCTTCGAGGCCGCGCTCGTTTTTCTCGCCGGGGGAGCGCGGTGACGCACCCTCCTTGGCAAGGAGGTTCAGGATGCCTGTCATCGAAGTCAGCGATGCGCAGCAGCAGCTCCTCCGACTCCTGGACGAGGTGGCTGAAGAGCACGAGCCCGTGACGATCGCTGGGCCGCGCCACAACGCTGTCCTCGTCAGTGAGGAGGATTGGAGGGCATTCTCGTCTGGCACCGCCGCATGGAGGGCGACGCGCGCCACCAGTATCTGCGGGAGGCCACGCTGCGCGCCGCGCGGCGCCTGTGAAGTCGTTCGTGAGATCGGCGAAGCCCCGGGATCTCGACGCCACGCTATGCGCCCGGTTCCCGGCACGTATCTCCCCGTGCCGCGATACCGCGGTGATCCAGCGCTGGATCATACGCGCGGCGACCGCCTGCACGGTGGCCGAGCCCTCGCGCACTTCCCCCAGGTCAAGGCGACGAGGGCTCTCCTACCTACTGGGGGAGCGCGTCGCGGAGGATCCTGCGGTCGAGATAGGAGGCGACGAGGTCGCTGCTCCACACTCGCTGTTCCTTCTCGTAGATCTGATCGACCTGGGCGACGAGCGCGGCGGCCTCCTTGGTCACCTCGTCGCGGAATGCTTCGAAGGGCGTCTGGAGCTGCTGCCGGACCTCAGGATCGAAGTCGTCGAGCTCCGAGGCGGTCTTCTCGATCGCGTCCCGCATGTTCACGACGAGGATGCCCCTCAAGTCGTCGCGCCACTTCCGGACTTTCTCGTCGAGGCCCATGGACACGAGGCCCACGCGGTACTCTTCCCACTTCTTCGTCTGTGTGAGCGCCTCGGAGATATCAGGGCCGAGTGGACCCAGGAAGCGGCCCTGGTTCTCCCTGACGAAGCGATTGTACATGGTCTCGATCTCGCTCAGATGCCGGCTGAGCCGGTCGAGGAGCGCCTTGCGGTAGTCTCCGAAGTCGCTCTTCAGTCCATCGCTCGGCAGCTCGGAGGCCCAGCGGTCGAGCGTGTCCGAGGTCTCCTGGTATCGCTCCTTCGCCTTATCGAAGCCATTCTCTTCGACGAACTTCTTGGTGTCATTGTAGGTCTCATTGAAGAGGACGAGGAGGCCGCTGGTGCGCTTCTGGATCGCATCTCGGTACTCGTTGACGCGCTGCTGGAGCAGGACGTCGATGAACTGCGACGTGGCCCGGATGGATTCGCCGAGCTCCCTGCTCGGGTTCGGATCGTCGGTGGAGGGGAGCGCTACGCCTGCGGCCTTCAGCGCTTCTTTGGTGAGCGCGCTCCTGAGCTTGCCGGCCGGGTCGATGACCTTGACCCCTTCTTCCCATACCGTCCTGGCCGCCCCGTCCAGGCCCACGGACTTGCCCAGGCGGGAGACCGACTCGTTGAGCAGCTTGAGCTCGGACCTGACCGCGTTGTAGAGGTCATTGGGCACCCTGGCCAGTTGATCCGCCGCGGGCCCGGTCTTCCGGATGACGTCGTCCACGAGACCCCGGATGGCGTCGACGGACGCCTTCTCCGTCGCGTCAAAATAGCCCGTCTCGCCGTTGAGCTTGTCCCACTTGTCCGCGAGCGCCTTGATCTTCTCCTCGAGCACCTTGGCCCGGTAGATGAGCACGTCGTGCGCCGCGCCCACGTTGGTGGCGCGCAGGCTGTCGATGGCCTGCTTCTCCTCGAAAGAGGTGCGGGTCACGAAGATGAGGGCGGAGGTGGAGGTGTCGCTCGTGGAGTTCAGGCCATCGCCAAAGCGCTTGAGCGCGTCGAGCCACTGGCTGAAGCAGTTGACCACGTCCCCGAGCCGCTTGTCGCCGGTGTCGCCGATGAGGGCCAGCAGCGTGGATAGGCGGTCTTCGCGATCACGAAGATAGGTGTTCATGGCGTCGCGGATCTTCGCCGTCTCCTCCGCGCTCGGCGGCGGCGACATCTGCTGGAGGCGTGCCTCCAGCTCTTTGGCCCGATTGTCGGAGTAGCCCATGTTCGATTCCTCGCCTCAGAACCCGAAATCGTCGCTGATGCGCCAGGGGCTGCCGTTGAGGCGCTGGAGGCGCCAGCGCCGGTGATAGAAGGGGCTGGTGAAGGCCCGATACTGACCGTCGAAGAGGCCGATGTGCTCTATCCAGATCTCGACTTCTTGCAGAAGGGGGGCGCCGGCGTACTCCTCCCCGGTGGCGAGGTCGCGCGTCTCGCCCTCCCAGACGACGGCAATTCCATACACGTCGTTGAGTACGTGGCGGCGCGCGCTCTCCCATTCGAGAGAGGAGGCGCGGGGAGAGTAGGGATAGATCCGGATCCGCCCGTCGTCGAAGAAAGAGGCAGACCAGTCGGCGAAGCAGCCCCTCCACGAGGCTTCGTCGCCGTCTTTGATGGCGCTGAAGAAGGACTCCAACACTTGCTTGGGCGATGAGCCCGCGTCCGTGGCGGGGACAGACGGCCGCGTCAGCTCTTCTTCGCCAGCGAAGCGCGAGTCGGCGCCATAACGCTCGGTGAGGTCCACGAACATGGCTCCATCACCGACGAGCGCGGCGACGGGCTCCACCTGGAACCCGATCTGGCTGCCCCCCTGTGAATAGACGATGCTCGGATCCGGCAGGATGCGGCCGATCATCGTGTAGTTCTTTCTGATGTCCGGCTGGACCAGCCGGCCGTACCGATATGCGGCCTCGCGCATCCGGGTGGCGGCGTCGCCATAGACGTCGACGAAGAACCAGTTGGTGCCTCCGCTACTCCGATCGTCGACTCCGAAGAAATAATGATCCATCTCGCCGATCCAGTCGCGCTCACCGACGGTGGGCAGGGCGGCCAGCTTGCCCGTGACCGGGCCGCGATCATCGCGCACGGGATGGATGGTGGGCAGCTTCGGCAGGATCTCGGCGGCGTGCGCCTCCTGGAACGCGGCCCACGCGGCCTGGGCCAGCTCCGCGGTGCGCTGCGCCTTCTCGGCCTCGGCCTTGCGATAGCGGAGGTCCTGCTCGGTGAGCGCGTACGTCCGTCCCTGGATCAGTTGGACGGCGGCCTCGAAGTCGTGATCGAGCGCGGAGGCGAAGGGCCCGGGGTAGGTCTTGACCAGGTACTCCTTCCGCTCGCGAGACTCGAGGAGCGCCTCCAGCTCGCGGCGGGAGTCGAAGCTGGTGCTCCACCAGATCCGCAGCACCTTCGAGAGCTGCTGGACGAGCGCTTCGTACCAGTTCCGCCACTGATAGTCCGGACCGGGGTCGTATTCGCTGACCCTGGGGCCGTCCGGACCCAGCGTCTCCCTGGAGTCGCTGTCGTAATAGGCGCGCGTGCTGCGGATCTCACCCTTGACCATGGCGCGCTCCCAGCCCGCGCCGCTCGCCGCCGGCCGCTCGACGGTCAGCACGAGGCCGTCACCGTCGTGCATGCCGAGCTCCTGCCAGCGCTGGGACTCGGCATACTGACCGATCGCCTTGTAGGACGTCCGTTGCGCCTCCTCGATGCTCTGGGGGCGGACGATGGGCTGGTCGCCGACGGCGATGATGTGATCGCCGACCCGGAGGCCGGTGCCACGGAAGCCGCTGTCCCAGCGGATCCACGTGACCTCGTAGTGCGGCCGCGGATCGTCGAGGCCTGAGTACGCTTCGAGCCCCGTCGTCAACTCATCGCGAACCTGAACTTGTCCGGGCACGGATCGAAGATAGGCGCCGCGTCGCTCGTGGGTCAAGCCGGACGGGGGGCGCCCGCAGAGAGCAACGTAGCGCCTGATTCGCCAGGGAGGCGATTCGTTCTGCTTCCACCTGGAAGAAGGAATCCACGTGGTGTGCGCTGCCGCTGCCGGCGCTCGCTCGCGGGCGCCGCCTCAGGAGCCGGCGAGGAAGTTCTCCAGCTGGGTGCGCACGAAGTCGGGGTTCTCTTCGACCACCCAGTGCCCGGCGTCCGGGACCACGGCCGACGTGACCTGCTCCGCCACGCGGCCGAAGATGTTGGCCACGTTGCCGGCGAGGCTGTACTGGCCGCCCATGCCGAGCACGGGCATCTGGAGCTTCCCGCCGCTCGCGAGGAGCGCCTCCTGGCTCGTCGCGCCGCTCTCTTGATCCCGGTAGTACTCGAAGCCGGCCCGCATGCCGCCCGGCCGCGAGTACGTGCACTCGTAGAAGTTGATGTCGTCGGCGCCGATGGCGTCCGCGCGGTAGGCGAAGTTGCGATAGAACCACGACAGGTAGACGCGCTCCTTGCCGGCCACGAGCTCCTCGGGCAGGTCGGCCACCTGGTGGAACCAGTTGAACCAGAACGTCTTGGGGAGAGCCGCCTCGAGGGCGCCGAAGTCCTGGCCCGGGGCAGATTCCAGGATCGCGAGCTTGGTCACCTGCTCGCGATGCGCGAGCGCGTAGCTGTAGGCGACCGACCCGCCCCAGTCGTGACCGACGAGGTAGATGCTCGTGTACCCGAGCTGCTGCACGACCTGAAAGACGTTCTCCGCGGCCTTGGGCGCGTCGAGCTGGAAGTCCGCCGGGATCGACGAGTCGCCGAGCCCGCGGAGGTCGACCGCGATCACCGTGTAGGAGCGCGCCATCGCCGGCATGATCTTCTTCCAGCTGATCCACGCGGCCGGCCAGCCGTGCAGGAGGACCAGGGCCGGACCGCTCCCGCCGATCATGTAGTGCACCCGCTCGCCGCCCACGTCGGCGAAGCGAGACTCGAAGCCGCTGAGCGCGTTCGCCTGGGTACAGACCTGCGCGGACCCGCCGGGGCCCTTGTCGCCGTTACATCCGAGGACCATCGACAGGGACAAGCCGAGACACAGGGTGAACGTTTGCCGTTTCATGGATCTCCTCCTCGAAGGTGGTTCGATCGTTCGCGCACACCGCCGGCCCCAGACGACCTCGGCCCTGCCCAGGTCATCGACTCCGGCGGTCTCCCCACCTGCGAAACTCGCACGGCGCCACCGTCGTGAAAACAGACTCCGGCGCAGTTCGATCCTGCACGCGTGCAGGCGCGGCCGGCGCCAGGTCGGGCGTGATATTCGATCCCGCGGCATGGGCCTCGACTTCGATTGGAACGACCTGCGTTTCCTCATCGCGCTGCACCGCGGCCGTAGCCTCGTGGCCGCGGCGCGGAGCCTGGCCGTGGATCCGACCACGGTCGGGCGGCGCGTCGCGGCGCTCGAGAAGCGCGCCGGGGCGCGGCTGGTGCAGCGCACGCCCGAGGGGTTCGTCCTCACGGAGCACGGCCTCCGGCTCCTCTCGGCCGCCGAGGGGATCGAGGAGGCCTTCTGGAGCTTCGAGCGCGCCATCGCCGGCGGGGACTCTCGCCTCGAAGGGACCCTCCGCGTCACGACGAGCGAGATCCTCGGGCCGCTCTTCCTCCTGCCGTTCCTCGGGGAGTTCAAGGCGCGGTTCCCCGGGATCCAGGTGGAGCTGGCGATGAGCACGCGCGTGCTCGATCTCATGAGGCGCGAGGCCGACGTCGCGATCCGCCTGGCGCGTCCGAGCGGGGCGTCCCTCGTCAGCAAGCACGTGGGGCAGCACACGATCGGCATTTATGGGTCCGCGGCCTACTTGAAGCGCAAGGGGCTCCCGACGAGCAGCGCGGATCTCCGCGCCCACGATTGGCTCGGCTATGACGAGAGCCTGTCCGAGCTCCAGGAGTCGCAGTGGCTCGAACGCATGATCGGGCCCGTGCCCTACGTCCTTCGCACCAACAGCCCGCGCATCCTCCTGGATGCCTGCGTCGCGGGGTATGGGCTGGCGGTGACGGCGCACTTCGTGGAGCGCCACCATCCGACGCTGCGGCGCGTGCTGCCGGAGGAGATGCCGCCGCCGCGCGACATCTGGATCGCCTACCACCGCGATCTCCGGAAGCTCGGCCGGGTGCGCGCGTTCGTCGACTTCGTGACGGAGATCTGCGAGCGGGAGCGCGCGCGATTGCAGGGGCAGGGGCACCGATCTTGATCTCGGGAAAACGTCACGTGATCGTGCGACCCTCTCGCCCATGACGGAACGACGCTCGCCGAACGTGGAGGTCGTCGATCTCGCGCCAGGGCTTTGGCTCTGGAGGCTCGAGCATCCAGCGTGGAAAGAGGGCGAGGACTGGCAGCCGGTGGTGACCTGCGTCTGCGTGGACTCGGGCGGCGAACGGTGGCTGCTGGACCCGCTTCTGCCGCCCAAGGGTGCGACCGAGGTCTGGGATCGGCTGACCGAGCGTCCGCCCACGGCCGTGGCGGTGCTCACCCCCGATCACATGCGCAACACCTGGGACGATCGGCGCACGTGGAGCGTGGATGCGTTGGCCCGCCTCTATGGATGCCGTGCCTTCGGTCCCGATGTCTCCGATCCCGACCTCTGGCCGCCCGAAACCGAACTGCACAAGATCCTGCCCGGCCACGAGCTCCCCGGCGGCCTGCTCGCGTTCAGGGATCCCCGGGGCTGGAACGAGACGCCGCTCTGGCTCCCCGGGCACCGCACGCTGGTCTTCGCCGACGCGCTCACCGAGCGGGCGGGCCAGCTGCGGGTATGGATGTCTCCAACCCACGCAGAGCGAGCGATCCCTGACCTGCGGGCGATGCTCGGCCTTCCGTTCGAGCGGGTGATCGTCTCCCACGGCGAACCCGTGCACCCCCGCGAGGCGTTCGAACGAGCGCTGGAGCTCCCGCAGTGGCCGGCGAGCGCTCTGCACCTGGCCGCCTACCGGGGGGACCTCGATCGGGTCCGGAGTCTCGTCGAGGCAGGTGCCGATCTGGCGGCGCGAGACGAGCGTTTCCACACGACCCCCGTGGACTGGGCCGAAATGGGCGGGCACCCGCAGGTCATCGACTACTTGAGATCCGTGACCGAGACCGCTTCCTGAGAGCAGCGCTCGCCGGAGCGTCTGTGCCCCATGAGCGCATGGAATACGTGCGCTATCAGAGATGGGAGTCCGAACGAGGCTCCCTCCCTCGTCTTTCGCCGTGCGTCATCTCCTCGATTCGGCGATCTCATGAAACTTTGCATACGCCGATCGCAATTTCTCGTTACTCCGTAACGCACGTCACAACTCTTTCTGAGAAGGTATTCGATAGTAGGCCTGTGCAGGCGGCCGGTGGTTCACCAGCCGCCATGACCCGAAGCGAGCGATGCGTTTCGGCACCTAATGAGTCATGGGCAACTCACGGAGGCGTATTTCGCATGCGACTTAACTTTTCTTCACGTTGGATTGTCTTGGCAGGGGGGCTCGTGTCCCTGTCCCTATCGATGGTTGCATGCTCCCGCGTCGACCCTCCGAGCGGCATTGAACGCGCCAACGCTGTAGCGAAAGCGTTGGATGGCAACCCCATCGCACCAGGGCCTGGCGGCGTGTTCACCGACGGTTGCGAGGCCGCCTGCAATGGTGCGGGTGTCATCTGTGGAGCGGTTCAGGATCCGACCAACGGCGCGGTTTGTTGCTGCATCGGGGGTTGCCCTGGGTGGGGACCGGCGTGCGCGCAAGGCGTCGGCAATGGGACGATCCTTCCGGGGTTCTCGCCGGTCGGCCCAGGCGTCTTCACGGCCGATTGCGAGGCGTCGTGTAATGGTGCGGGTGTCACCTGCGGCACGGTGGCCGGTGCGAACGGGCAGACGTGCTGCTGTATCGGGACGTGTCCGGAGTTGGCCAACGCCTGCGCGGAAGGTGTCGTGAGCGGGGCCATTGGGCCGGGCGCGGTGCCTGGGCCGGGGGGCTTCTTCACGCAGAGCTGCGAGGCGGCCTGCAATGGCGCCGGGGTCATCTGCGGGACGGTCGCGAACGCGGCGGGTCAAACCTGTTGCTGCATCGGAGGGTGTCCTGGATGGGGTCCGGCCTGCGCGCAAGGCGTCGGCAATGGGACGATCCTTCCGGGGTTCTCGCCGGTCGGCCAAGGCGTCTTCACCGCCGATTGCGAGGCGTCATGTAATGGTGCGGGTGTCACCTGCGGCACGGTGGCGGGTGCGAACGGGCAGACGTGCTGCTGTATCGGCACGTGTCCGGAACTGGCCAACGCCTGCGCGGACGGTGTCGCGAGCGGGGCCATCGGGCCGGGTGCGGTGCCTGGGCCGGGGGGCTTCTTCACGCAGAGCTGCGAGGCCGCCTGCAATGGTGCCGGGGTCATCTGCGGGACGGTGGCGAACGCGGCGGGTCAAACCTGTTGCTGCATCGGGGGTTGCCCGGGGTGGGGACCGGCCTGCGCGCAAGGCGTCGGCAACGGGACGATCCTTCCGGGGTTCTCGCCGGTCGGCCAAGGCGTGTTCACGGCCGATTGCGAGGCGTCGTGTAATGGTGCGGGTGTCACCTGCGGCACGGTGGCCGGTGCGAACGGACAGACGTGCTGCTGTATCGGCACGTGTCCGGAGCTGGCCAACTCCTGCGCGGAGGGTGTCGCGAGTGGGGCCATCGGGCCGGGCGCGGTTCCTGGGCCGGGGGGCTTCTTCACGCAGAGCTGCGAGGCCGCCTGCAATGGCGCCGGGGTCAACTGCGGGACGGTCGCGAACGCGGCGGGTCAAACCTGTTGCTGCATCGGAGGGTGCCCTGAACTCGCCGACATCTGCTTGGCAGGCGTGGCCAAGGGGCAAATCCTCCCTGGCGCTCGCTTCTAACGTCCGGGTTGGCTGCCTTCGGCTGCTCAATGGAGTAGACCCGGAGGGCTCGTGGAGTTCATGGAGTAGGCCCTCGGTCTAGCAGCGTGCGGCAGTTCTCCTCGTGTGCCGTATCGAAGGAGACCACCGTCCGGAAGCATCGAGGGGCTCGCCACGGTCTTCAGGACTCCTTCTTCGCGAAGAGCTTCTTCCCGCGATTCACCGCCGACATCGCATGGGGCCAAGCGCTCGGCAGCATCACCTTGACGCGCCGACCGTCCCGAACGCGCTACTCGCCGTCCGCGCGACGGCGGCGCGGCTTGGCCTTGTCGCCTTCGGCCTCCTCGGCTCCGCCCTCGCGCGCGCGGCCCTCCGAGGCGCCGGCTCCCGCCTCCGCTTTCACCCCGTCCTCGTCGGCGATCCCCAGCTTCCGCAGCACCAGGGTGAAGACCTCGGTGCCCATCCAGCCGCCCAGCGTGGAGAGCGCGAACGCGCTCAGCGGGTTGAGCACGATCTGGCGCGGCAGCACCGGGAGCAGCCCGGCAATGAACGCCCAGTAGAGGACGAAGCCGGTGACCGCGCCGGTGGCGATACGCGCCGCGTGCTGCCGGCGGTCGCGCCGCGGCGCCAGCGCGCCTCCGACGATACCGCCGAGGAGCGAGATGAGGAGGAGCCCGACGGGCCAGGTGATGCGCAGGGTGGTGGACTGGCGAAACAGCGACGGCGTGGAGGCGGAGAAGGCCACTGGCCCGGGCCACGTGGGCTCGAAGGTGGTGCTGACCTCGGACTGACCCGCGGCGATGGTGAGGTGCTCGCTCGCAAGCACGCCGTGCCCGCGATCGAGCGTGAGGTCGACGGTGCGGGGCGCGTCAGTGGCCACCGTACGCCCGCTGCCGTCGAGCAGCTGGATGGTGACCTGGGCCGTCTCGACGAACGTGGCGTTGGCCGGATCGGCGGAGATGTAGAGCGAGGTGACGGGCGCGGCGAAGCGGGCCTTGAGCTTGCGTTCCCCGTCGACGTCGGCGGGCGGCTCGGAGCTCACCAGCTCGATCTCGACGTCGCCGGGATGCTGGCCGGTGAGCTGCGCGGCGCCCTCGCTCTCGCCGCGTGCGATCACCAGCGGCCAGGGCGCGAGGCGGCCGATCGTCGAGAAGACGTTGAGCTTGAGGTCGCTCGGGGCGGCGCGGTCGAGGAAGACGTGCAGCGAGAGCGAGTCCTTGCCGTCGGCGAGCAGGGGGCGCTGGGGGCTGATGCGGAGGGTGAGGCGGGGACGCGGATCGTGCGCTTCGCTCGCAAGGCCGTAGGGCGCGTTCGCTCGGCCCGCGCCTTCTGGGTGCGCTCCGCTCTTCGGGGCGGGAGCGGTGATACGGCCGCCCCCACCGTCGCTCCGCCCGCCCGGACCCGAGGCCGTCGACCTCCGCGGCGCCTTGGCCCCCTCCATGCCGCGGTGGTCGTCGTCCTTCGGCGGTCGACCACGAGGCGCGCCTGCTTGAGCCGCGGGGCCTGCGTCGCCGACGGCGGCCGGCGCGGCCGCGGGAGGGACGCAGCGGACGAAGGTGCCAGCCTCGAGGAGCTCAGGGTGGGTGGCGCGCAGCTGCAGCAGACCGGGCTTGCCCGCCGTCACGCGGAAATCGGCACGCCCCGCACCCGCGGCGATGGTCACGTCGCTGCCGTGCGCCTGCTCTCCCTCGAGCTGCGACTCCACGTGGACGGTGAGCGGCCGCGGCGCGGGGGCCTCGGTGCCGTCGAGCCGGCGGAGCACCACGTGCCCGACCAGCTCGCCGCCCGGGGAGAACGTCCGCGACGGCAGCTCGAGGGCGAGCCGCATCGCCTTGCTCGCCCCGGGGGCCGATTCTTCCCCGGACGCGCCGCCCGGCAGCGCCAGCAGCAGCGTCAGTACCCCCGCGAAACCGCTTCGTCCAGCGCGCCCCATGCACCCGATCATCGTCGCACCGAGGGAAGGTCGAGCACCCACCATAGCTTGCTGCCACGACGGCCGGCAATCGTCGTCGCACTCCCGGCAGGGGGGGATCGCCGACCATCGGTAGAGGCGGTAGGTAGCGGCCTGTCGTCCTCGAGCGCCGCGCCGAGCGCGAGGCCAAGCAGGGCTCGCCCTTGCAGTGGCGGGGCAAGACCTACGAGGTCGTCGGCCGTTCGCAGTTCGCGAAGGAAGCTCGCTCGTCAGCGCGCCCCCATGTTCGGGCGCGTGCATGCGTACGGATAACCGACGTCGATGCCGGCGTGGAGCGCGGGGCTCGTCGGCTGCAAGTCGTAGTAGGTGCCGTCGCGCGCGCCGGTGGCCACCCACTGGGGATCGACGTCGATGAGGTCGTTCGAGACGACGAGGTTGGCCGGCAGGTAGTCTTTATAGGAGCTCTCGTCGCGGATGATGCGGCTCTCTGGGAAGTTCTCGAACAGATTGTACTGGATGGTCACGTTCGAGAGCGTCGCGATGCTGCTCTTGATCTGGATGGTGGCGTCTTTGCTCATGGCGCCGTAGGTCTGGGTCACGGTCGCCGTGCGCGCGACGATATTGTTGATGATCTTCACGTCGCTGCTCGCGCCCTCCTGCAGCGAGAGCAGCGTCACCACGATGCCGCGATCCAGCTCGATCGTGTTGTTCACGATCTCGACGCCGGCGAGCGAGGGCGCGCGAATGACCGCGGGCGGCCAGCCGTAGTGAATGCCGTGCACGATGTTGTGGTGGAATTTCCAATCCGTCCACTTGTTGACCCAAGCGACCATGATGGCGCCGCCGTTGCCAGCGTAGATGTAGTTGTGGTCGACCTCGACGTGGTGATTGGTCACCTCGAGCGCCTGGCCGCGGACGTCGTTGATGACGAGGTGGTTGTCGTGCACATGCCAGCTCGGCATGCCGTAATCGGTGACGTCGTCGGTCGTGAGGCTCAGGGTCGCGGCGGTCGTGACGTTGAAGATCTCTGAGTTCGTGGCCCGTACCGTAGAGGAGGTCTCGATGGCGATGTTCGGTGCCTGGCCGGATTTCCACAGGCCCTCGGGATAGACGCGGATGTTCGAGTCGAAGATGCGCACCTGCTCGAAGTACGCCGGGTTGGAGCCGTAGGCCTTGATGCCGTACCCGCCCCCTTTGCCGTCGTATTGCTGCACCTCTTCGATGTCGAGGTTGTAGAGGTCGACGTTCGTGAGGTTCACGATGTGGATGCCGCCCGCCACCCAATTCGAGCTGCCCCACGAGCAATCGTAGGTCGTGGTGTCGTGCAGGCGTGAGTCCTTCAGGTCCAGGAGCCAGATGCCGGTGAAGTACGTCTTGCGGACCGCCAGGTCCAAGAGCTCGACCCTGTCGCGCCCGCCGACATAGAGCCCACCTTGGATCTGCTTGTTCGCGCCGTCGATGGTGAAGCCGCGCAGGAGCTGCCGGCCGAGGGTGCCCGGGGTCGAGCGCAGGAGGATGAGAAACTTTTCTCCCGAATACTCCCCCGTCGTCGGGATATGTGGGGCGTAGAGCGTGCCTGTGACGGTGACCGAGCTGGCGCCGGCGCCGAGGACATCCACGCCCGGGGGGAGCACGCACTGCGCCGACAAGGTGTAGGTCCCGGCCATGAGACGGATGCGGTGCCCGCTGTTGGCGAGGACGCTCGTGCACGCCTTGCCGAGCGTCTGCCACGGGCTCGCCTGCGTGCCCGGGTTGCTGTCGCTGCCGGTCGGGGCGACGTAGTAGTCGATCGTGGCCGCGGTGCAGGTCGTCGTCGCCTTCCATTTGCCGCCGGTGCAGACCTCCTGATAGACGCCCGCGAAGCCGATGCCGCACGCGATCGTGCCGTTGCGCAGGGCGCCCTCGGTGCAGGTGGAGCTCGCCGCGCGGGTCTTGCCGACCGAATCGCGATCGTGCTCGGCTGGGTCCGCTGCCCCGCACGCGACCAGGAGCCCGAGGGCCGCGAGGGAGAGCGCCTGCCGCGCTGTCCGCGTGAGCGGCGCGGCGCTCGCGCGAACCATGTCGTTGCCGTGGAAGAATGACCAGGCCCTCTTCATCGTTGCCTCCTTCCCCTTACATCGCACCGCCTTACGGCATGGATCGAACGCTTTGAGGTCCACCGGTTTGATGCAGGAGGCGCGCCGCAGCCGTGGACGATGTGTCGGCGAGGGCAAGATATGCGGAGCGGCTGACAACTAGCCCCTGAGGGCTAGTGAAGTAGGCCCCCTGGTCTAGTGAAGTTGGGGGGTGGGGCTAGTGAAGTAGAGGGGTAGGGCTAGTGAAGTAGAGGGGTAGGGCTAGTGAAGTAGGGGGGTGGGGCTAGTGAAGTAGG
>DATAGU010000370.1:0-3382 GCA_036263495.1 Polyangia bacterium
TGTACTGATTTTGCCAGGAACCTCAGAGTGGAGCTTTATGGTGAGGGCGCGCGCATTCCCGTCCAGTCCAAGGTCCTTATGAAGATTTCGGATCAGGACGATCTGGTCCGCAAGGTCGAGGAGAGGCAATTCCAGCCTGGGACTGTGCTGCTGTTCGGCAACAACGCCAATATCCACACGACGACCATCGTGGGAGTGATCAGCGGCCACACCATCATCGTCGAGCAGCACCCAGCCAACCCCCAGGTGGCCTTCAAGACCCTGGACCTGGCCATGGATGAATGGCGGCTCGGAAAAGCCCTCACGCCAGAGAGTGCCTCCACGGTCGATGAGGTGTTCTCCTCACCGGTGGGCATCGTCGACCCACCGTGAAGACCGCCCGGGGCTGTACCACCGTCGCCGGATGAGGTGGTCGGTCTTTCCCCTCGCCACGCCCTGCCCCTCACGTCCCTTGCGGCTCCGTTCCCTGGCCATGAGCGCTCTACCCCTTGCGCCCTCTTCGGTGATGCAACGCTGCGAAGCCCACGGCTCCGTCGTGCTCAAGCTTGAAGGATGTAGGGGGCGGGCGGGCCTGGCTCAGCCGAGGACGCGGCCGAGCAAGCGACGCTTGGCGAGCTCGATGAGGCCGAGGTAGGTGAGGGTGGCGACGGCGAGGAAGAGGAAGTAGCTCGGCGGGAGGGGCACGAAGCCGAGCGCCGCGCCGATCGGCGTGTAGGGCAGGGCGATGCCGGCGGTCACGACAAGGAGCGTGGTGAGGGTGAGGGCGCGGCTCGGCGGCTCGCGCCAGGGCAGGCCGGCGGTGCGGATGACGAACAGGACCAGGGTCTGCGTGGCGAGCGACTCGACGAACCAGCCGGTGTGGAACAGGGCCTCGCCGGCGTGGAACACGCGGAGGAGGATGAAGAAGGTGAGGAGGTCGTAGAGCGAGCTCACCGGGCCGATGGTGAGCATGAAGTTGCGCACCTCCCGCAGGTCCCAGTGGCGCGGCTTGCGGATGAGGGCCGGATCCACGTGGTCGGTGGGGATGGTCACCTGGGCGAGGTCGTAGAGAAAATTGTTGAGCAGGATCTGGGTCGGGAGCAGGGGGAGGAAGGGCAGGAAGAAGGCCGCGGCGGCCATGCTGAGCACGTTGCCGAAGTTCGAGCTCGTGCCCATGAGGAGGTACTTGAGGACGTTGCCGAAGGCGCGCCGGCCTTCGAGGATGCCCTCGTGCAGCACGTCGAGGTGGCTCTCGAGGAGGATGATGTCGGCGGCGTCCTTGGCCACGTCGACCGCGTGGGCCACGGAGATGCCGACGTCGGCGGCGCGCAGCGAGGGGGCGTCGTTGATGCCGTCGCCCATGAAGCCGACGACGTGGCCGCGGCCGCGCAGGGCGCGGAGGACGCGGTTCTTCTGCGCCGGGGTGACGCGCGCGAAGATGCTGGTGGTCTCGGCCACGTGGCCGAGGGCGCTGTCGCCGACGCGCTCGAGGTCGCTGCCGAGGACGATGCGCTCGTGGTCGATGCCCACCTGGGCGGCGACGTGGCGCGCGACGAGCTCGTTGTCGCCGGTCAGGATCTTGATGTCGACGCCGTCCTGCCGCAGGGCGGCGATGGCCTCGGCCGCGCCCGGGAGGGGCGGGTCGGCGAAGGCGAGGAAGCCGGCCAGGACGAGGTCGTGCTCGTCGGCGGCGGTGAGGCCCGGGGGCGCGGGGAGCGCCCCATCGGCGGGGGCGGCGGGGTCGGCGGGGGCGGCGGGGGCGGCGAGCGGTGGGAGGGGGCGCCAGGCGACGGCGAGCACGCGATAGCCCTGGCCGGCGAGGTCGTGGTGGAGCGCCTCGGCCTGCGCGCGGCTCGGGACGTCGAGGGGGAGGACGGCGCCGCCCGACTCGTGGGCGGTGGATACGGCGAGGACGCTCTCGGGCGCGCCCTTGACGATGAGCATGGGGCCCGCGGGGCCGGCCACGGCCACGGCGAGGCGGCGGCGCTCGAAGTCGAAGGGCACCTCGTCGAGCTTGCGGTAGTCGTCGGTGGCCGGGGTGGCGGGGTGGGCGAGGAGGGCGGCGTCGAGGGGGCTCTTGATGCCGCTCTCGAAGCGGCTGTTGAGGACGGCGAGGAGGTGCACCCGCGGGGAGGGCTGGCCGCGGGGGTCGAGGACGCGATCGAGCGCCAGGGCCCCGCCGGTGAGGGTGCCGGTCTTGTCGCTGCACAGGATGTCGATGCTGCCGAAGTTCTGGATGGCGCCGAGGCGCTTGACGATGACCTTCTTGCGCGACATGGCCACCGCGCCGCGGGCGAGCGTGATGGTGATGATCATGGGCAGGAACTCGGGCGTCATGCCGACGGCCAGGGCGACGGCGAAGAGGAGCGAGGAGAAGGGGTCCTTGTGCAGGCCCAGGCTGACGAGGACGATGAACGCGAGGAGGAAGAGGGCGGTCTTGGCGATGAGGGTGCCGAACTGGCGGAGGCCGCGGTCGAATTCGGTCTCGGGGGGGTGTGAGGCCAGGCGCGCGGCGAGGTCGCCGAGGGTGGTGGCGGCGCCGGTGGCGATGATCACGGCGGTGGCGCTGCCGCTGACCACGGAGGTGCCGAGGTAGACGCGGTCCTGCCCCTCGGGCGCGCCGGCGTTCTTCTCGGCCGGCAGGGACTCGCCGGTGAGGGCGGCCTCCTGCACGTGGAGGTCGTGGCTCTCGAGGAGGCGGGCGTCGGCGGGCACGAGGTCGCCGGCGGTGAGCCGGACGACGTCGCCGAGGACGAGCTCGCGGCGGGGCCGCTCGACGGGGTGGCCGTCGCGCAGCACGGTGGCGGTGGTGGCGACGCGCTCGCGCAGCCGGTGGGCGGCCTGCTCGGCGCGGTAGACCTGGAAGAAGTCGAGGACGACGCTGAGCGCGACGATGCCGGCGATGATGGCGGCGTCGATGAGCTCGCCGAGCAGGGCCGAGGCCACGGCGGCGACGAGCAGGAGGAGCACGAGCGGGTTGCCGAGGAGGCCGAGGAGGGCGCCGAGGGCGCGGGTGGTCTTGGGCTCGGGCGCGGGCTCGTTGGGGCCGTAGACGGCCAGGCGGGCCTCGGCCGCGGTGTCGCTGAGGCCGGTCCGGGTGGTGCCCAGCTGGGTCAGGAGCTCGGCCGGAGGGAGCGTGGTGAGCGCGGGATCGGGCGGGGGGAGCGCGGTCGGGCGGTGCTTCCGGCGGGGCCCGCTGGGCCGGGGAGCGAGGGCGGTCGGGGGATGGCTCATGAGCGAGGTGGAGGATCGATCTGTGTCGATGGCGGTGTCGGTGCTCTAGCATGGTATGGAGGCGCACAAAAAGGGAAGCGCTCCTCCCCGGCGTGTGGGATGAGGGCTCATGCAGGGGGTGCTGGTGCTCGTGCAGGGGGTGCTGAGACTCGTGCAGGGGGTGTCGGGC
>DATAGU010000371.1:0-4200 GCA_036263495.1 Polyangia bacterium
TCCTGACCGTGTTGGAAGCGCGTGGAATGGCGCTCGACGCCGCGACACGCGAGCGCATCGCCGGCTGCACCGACCCGGAGCAGCTGCAGCGCTGGCTCCGGCGCGCCGCCACCGCCACCTCGCTCAGCGAAGTCCTCGAAGAGCCCTGAGCCGTACCCCGGGGCGAGGGGTTGGGCCTGGCTCGGGTCAGGTCGCGGAGGCGTCCGACTTGAGGGGCGGCCACAGGAGGGGTTCGCGCTCCTTCATGGAAGCGCATGTCCCCTTGGGCGAGATGATGATGTGGTCGAGGACTTCGATCATGATCGAGTGACCGAGCTCGACCAGGGCCTTGGTGAGCGTCACATCGTCTGGCGAAGGGACGAGCGATCCATTGGGATGATTGTGCGCGACCATGATGGAGCGCGCCCCCAGGAGGAGCGCATTCCGGAAGACGAGCGCCCGGTCGACCATCACGCTCGTCTGTGTCCCCGAGGCGAGGCGCTTGAAGCCCAAGAGCTCGTGAGACCCATCGAAGACGAGCAGCACGAAGTGCTCCTGATCTTCATCATACTGTTCGAAGATGCTCCGGAGGACGTCCTCGACCTCTCCCGCCCCTCCGACGGTCAGGAGGG
Organism: Polyangia bacterium; assembly: GCA_036263495.1. Classification (GTDB taxonomy): domain Bacteria; phylum Myxococcota_A; class Polyangia; order Palsa-1104; family SHYY01; genus DATAGU01. The sequence continues at coordinate 612 of DATAGU010000371.1, forward strand.
AACGTCCCTCGTTCGAGGCCGGGGTCCTTCTGAGCCGCAAGGTGATCGTGCGCAGCCGCTTCTTGTAGATGGTCTGTTCGTTTGTGAAGTCGCGAACATGACGGATCATGACCGCAGCCTACGGACCCTCGTTGTTTCGTCAAGCAAAACCATCGGCGGCATCAGGGACGGTATTCATCCCCCCCGGAGGTGTCCCGCGGTCCGAGCCGAAACACCACGGCGGGCGTCCCACCGAGGGTCCCTGCCGAGCCCTGCTTGACGCAGCGGCACCGCCCGCTATTCTGCCGTCGCCGTGACCGCCACCGGGAAGCGCTGGCCGCTCCTCCTCGCCGCCCTCCTCCTCGCGCTCGTCGTCATCGAGACGGGGGCCGCGGTGCGGGCGCGGTCTCGCGTCGCCGGCGAGGCGGACTGGCAGGCGACGGCGGCGGCGGTGCGCGCGGAGTTTCGTCCCGGGGACCTCATCGTCTTCGCCCCGGCCTGGATGGACCCGGTCGGCCGCTCCTACCTCGGAGATCTGATGCCCATCGAGATGGTGGCGCGCTCGGACGCGGACCGCTACGGCCGCATCTGGGAGGTGTCGATCCGCGGCGCCCGCGCCGCCGAGACCGCGGGCGCCGAGCGCGAGGTCGAGCAGGACCACGGCCTCGTCCACGTGGCGCGCTGGAAGAGCCCGCCGCCGGCCCCGGTCACGGTCCGCTACGACTTCACCGCGCACCTCGCCGAGGCCCTCGTGACGCAGCTGCCGGTGGATGGCCGCGGCGACGAGCGGCCGTGCTTCCAGGACCCGCGCGACGGGGATGCGGGCTTTGGCTGCGCCAGCACGCACGTCGGTCGCCGCACGCTCGAGATCGACTATCGGCCGCGCCGCGGCGTGCTCGTGCCGGTCGACCAGCACCTCGTCACGCGCCTCGAGTACCGCGCCGTCCCCCTCGGCGGTACCCTGGTCGGCTACACCGGCCTCCACGACTACTACGCGCGCAAGAACGCCGACGGCCCGGTCGACTTCGTGGTGTTCATCGACGATGAGACGGTCTACCGCGGCCGCACCGGCAACGCCGACGCCTGGAAGCGCTTCGCCATCGACACGAGCCGCTTCGCCGGCGCCGCCCCCCACCGGGTGCGGTTCGAGGTGAGCGCGCCCGCGCCGGCCTGGCGCAACTTCGGTTTCCACGTCGAGGCGCGGCCATGAGCGCGCGCAGGCGCGGCCTCATCGCGCTCCTCCTCTTTTTCGCCGGCACGCTCGTCACCTTCCAGGCCGGCCGCACGCAGGGCTTCCCCCGCGACGAGGGCTACTACTTCGAGGCCGGTGAGCTGTACGCGGGCTGGTACGAGGAGCTCCTCACCCACCCCTCGAAGGCCCTCACCCGGGCGTCGGTGGATCGCTGGTTCGGCTACAACCACGAGCACCCGGCCCTCATGAAGACCCTGTTCGGCCTCTCGTGGCGGCTCCTCCACCGCTGCGAGTGCCCGCGCCAGGCCGGCCGCCACCCGGTCGCCTACTCGCACCCGCACCGCACGCTCAGCCTCCTCTCCGAGGCCGAGGCCTTCCGCCTCCCCGCCGATCTCTTCGCCGGGCTCCTCGTGGCGCTCGTCTTCCTCTTCGGCGCCCAGGCCTGGTCGACCGGCGTGGGCCTCGTGGCCGCGGTGCTGACCCTGGCCGCGCCGCGCATGTTCTTCCATGCGCAGCTCGCATGCTTCGACGCCCCGGTCGTGACCACCTGGGTGGCGTGCGTGTGGGCCTACTGGCGCGCGCTCAGCGACCGCCGCTGGGGCTGGCGCGCGGGCGTCGCCTTCGGCCTCGCGCTCGCCACCAAACACAACGGCTTCTTCCTCCCCTTCGTCCTCGGCGCGCATTACCTCGTGGTGACGGCGCGCGCGCTGCGGCGCGGCGAGAGGTTCCGCTTCCCCGTCGTGTTCCTGTGGATGGCGGGGCTCGGACCGCTCATCGAGCTCGCGCACTGGCCGTGGCTGTGGTTCGACACGGTGGCGCGGTTCCGCGAGTACCTCGCCTTCCACCTGCACCACGTCTATTACAACATGGAGTACCTCGGGACGAACTACAACAAGCCGCCGTTCCCGTGGTCCTACGCCTTCGTGATGACGCTCTTCACGGTGCCGGTCACCACGCTCGCCCTCGGCCTCGGCGGCGCCGCGGTGCTCCTCGACGACTGGCGCCGCGAGCGCCGCGGCGACCCGAGCTTCCTGCCCGCGTCGCCGTTCAGCGCCACCTGCCCGGGGCTCCTCGTCGGCCTGAACGCGCTCTTCCCGCTGTGCATCATCGCCTTCACCGGCGCGCCCATCTTCGGCGGGGTGAAGCACTTCCTCGCCACCCTCCCGTTCCTCGCCCTGCTCGCCGGCGTGGCGCTCGATCGCCTGGTCCGGTACTCGGTCGGGGTGCTGGGCGGGACCGTGCGCGGCGCGCGCATGGCCATGGCCGGGGCCGGGGTCCTCGTGTGCCTGCCGGCCGTGGCCGAGACCGTGCGCTCGCACCCCTACGGCCTCACGCACTACAACCTCCTCGCGGGCGGGCCCGCGGGCGGCGCGGACCTCGGGCTCAACCGCCAGTACTGGGGCTACTCGACGCGCGGCGTCCTGCCCTGGCTCGACGAGCACGCCCCGCGCCACGCCGCCGTCTACTGGCACGACACCAACCAGCCGATCCTCAACATGAACGTGCGCGAGGGCCTCCTGCGCGAGGACATCGGCAACACCGGGCTCGAGGAGCCGGGCGTGCGCGCGTCCTCCATCGCGATGGTCATCCACGAGCGCCACTTCAACAAGTACGAGTACTGGATCTGGGACTTCTTCTTCCCGTCGGGGCGGACGACGAAGCCGGCGCGGGTGCTGACGCATGAAGGAGTGCCGATCGTGACGGTCTACGAGCGTCCTCGACCATGAGTTTTCTCAGCAAGCTGTCCCCCAAGACCCGCCGGGCGATCCTCATCTACTTCCTGTCGCTCGGGGCCTACGCCGCGGCCTCGAACACCCGCATGCAGAGCCACTCGCCCGACGGCGACCACTACATCTGGCAGGCGTGGAGCTGGCTGCAGGGGCGCCTCGACCTCGGCCGTCCGCCGCCGCACGGGAACGACTGGGCGCAGGTGGAGTACCTCACGCTCGCCGACGGCCGCGAGCTGCGCGGCGCCAGGGTCCAGGGCTCACAGGAGACCTTCCGCACGCTGCAGGGCGAGATCCTCCAGGTCCCGGCGTCCGCGGTGAAGCGCCGCGAGATCAAGTACTACGTCTCGTTCCCGCCGTTCCCGGCGGTGCTCATGCTGCCGATGGTGGCCGTCGCCGGGCTCAACTCGAACGACGTGGTCTTCACGGTGATCCTGGCGGGGCTCGGACCGGCGTTGTTCTATCTCCTCTTGCGGCGGCTCAACGAGCGCGGCGACAGCACGCGCAGCGAGCGCGACGACCTCTGGCTCACGGCCGTGCTCGCGGTCGGCTCGGTCTACTACTACTCGTCGGTGATCGGGCAGGTCTGGTACACGACGCACGTGGTGGGCGTCATCATGGGGGTGCTCTACTGCCTGGCCTCGCTCGACGCGCGGCGCCCGGTGCTGGCGGGGCTCGCGCTCGTGTGCGG
>DATAGU010000372.1:0-10799 GCA_036263495.1 Polyangia bacterium
ACCGCCGCGTCGCGCGACTGGAGGAGCGCGGCCGGGTCGAGCGGGGCCGCGGGCTTGATGCCGAGCCGGGTCAGCGCGGCGTAGGCCGGGGCGCTGTCGGCGCCGCCCTTGCGCACGGCCTCCTGCAGCACGCTCACGGCGTCCCGGTCCGGCGCGCCCTCGGTCCCGTGCTCCGCCAGCTGCAGCGCGGCCTGCAGGCGGACCTCGGGCGAGCGATCCTTGAGCGCCACCCCGATCGCCTCCTTCTGCACCTCTTCGTCGTGCGCCGCCTCCTCCACGGCCAGCCGGCGCACCTCGGGATCGCTCGAGCCGAGGCCCTCGCGCAGCTCCTGGACGTGGCTCTTGTCGCCGAGGGCGAGGAGCTGGCCGGCGGCCACGACCTTCTCTTCGGGGGTGGCGGTGGCCAGGTGCTGGGCCAGGAGCGGCGCCGAGGCCTCGTCATGCACGCGGCCGAGGGAGCGCAGGGCCGCGATGCGCACCTCCTCGCTCTGGTCCTTGAGCGCCTCCCCGAGGTAACGCACGGCGTCGCGCTGCCGCCCCTCGCCGAGCTGGCCGAGGCTCCGGGCCGCGGCGCGGCGCACCTCGACGCGCTCGTCGCGCAGCGCCTTGCCGAGGAGCGAGACCGCGGCCTCCGAATCGGCGCCGGCCAGGAGGGCCACGGCCTGCGCGCGCACGAGCCAATTACTGTCGCCGAGCGCGCTCGAGGCCCAGTCGAGCGAGCGGGCCACCAGGATCTGGGGATCGGCGGCGATGATGGCCAGGATGGCGCCAGCCGCCGACAGGCGCAGCGCCGGCTCGGCGTCCGTGAGCGCCGGCACGAGGGGATCGAACGCCGACTTCTCCCCCGAGGCGCCGAGGCCCTGCGCGGCCAGGATCCGATCCGGCAGGGGCCGCCGGGCATCGGTGAACACCTGGCGGAACACGTCGAAGCCCGACTGATCTTCGAGCGCGGCGAGCATGCGGTAGGCGAGGAGCCGGCGCGGGCCGTCCTCGCCGGCGATCTGCGAGAGCTTGCGCCGCCCCCGCTGGTCGCCGAGGCGCGCCAGGGACTCGGCGGCCAGGAGCGAGGCCCGCGCGTCGCTCGATTCGAGGAGCCCGGCGAGCGCGGTCGCGGCCTTGGCGTCGCCGGCCTGGGCCAGGCTCCCGAGGATGGCCAGGGCCGTGGGATCGGTGGGAGGCAGATGCCCGAGCCGGCGCTTGAGGAGCGGCACGGGCGTCTTGACGTTGCGCTCCACGAGCGCGGTCGCCGCCTGCAGCTGCGTCTGGTCGTGGCCGCGCTGGACGAGCTTTTCCAACACCTCGCGGCCCCGGGGATCGCCGAGCTGCGCGAGCGCCCGGCCGAGCGCGAGCTGCACCTGCTCGTTCTGGGCCTGGGAGGCTTGCTCGAGCGTGTCGCGCAGCGCCTGGCAGGCCTCCTGCGACCCGAGGGCCGACAGGCAGGCCGCCGCGGCCACGCGCACGTCGATCGCCGCGTCCCGCAGGAGCGGCTCCGCGAGCGTGCGGTGGTGGCCGTCCTTGCCCGCGGCCAGGGCCTCGAGCGCGAAGCGCCGCACCAGGGGATCGCCGTCGCCGAGCGCGGGCGTGATCACCTCCAGGGCCCGCGACTTCAGGGTCTGTAGGTTGGGGCGGCTCTTGCGCGGCTTCTTCTTCGTCGTCTTGGGCGGCGGCCGGGTCTGATCGGCCGTGGCCACCGGGGGGTTCGCGCGCCGGCGCCCGTGCAGTGTCCAGCCGAGCCCCACGCTCGCGCCGAGCAGCGCCGCGGCGCCGAGCCCGATCCAGACCGTGCGGCGCCTCGAGCCCGGGCCGGGGCCGAGGATGGACGAGGTCAGGCTGGTCCAGGCCGTGACCCGGGGCTGCGTCACCGCGCCGCTCGGCAGCTTGCGCACCTGCGTGGTCCGCAGGTGGCCGGGCAGGGTCTCGATCGAAGTCTCGCCGCTCTGCGCCCGCGCCACCCACCACCCGCTCGCCTCGGGCGGCTGGGCGGCGAGCAGCCGCTGCAGCTCGATGCGCAGCTCCTGGATCGTGGCGTAGCGATCCTCGGGCCGCTTGACCAGGGCCTTGAAGGTCACGGCCTCGAGCTCGATGGGCACCCCGGGGGCGAGCTGGCTCGGCTCGAAGGCCGGGGGCGACTCGACGAGGTGCGCCTTGAGCATGGCGCCGAGCGTCTGCGCCTGGAAGGGCAGCCGCCCGGTGGCCAGCTCGTAGAGGATGACCCCCATGGCGTAGATGTCGGCGCGGGCGTCCGTGGCCGCGCCCTCGATCTGCTCGGGCGCCATGTACTGCGGCGTGCCCATGATGTAGCCCGTGCGCGTCCACTTCTCCTGCAGGTTCTCGTCCGTGCGCAGGGCCTTGGCCACGCCGAAGTCGAGCACCTTGATGCGCGGCGGCTCGTCCGCGCGCTCCCGCGTCAGGGGGTGCTCGACGATGAACAGGTTGTCGGGCTTGAGGTCTCTGTGCACGATGCCCTGCTGGTGCGCCACTTCGAGCGCGTCGCAGGCCTGCACGAGGAGCGGCGCGAACTCCTGGAAGGGCACCGACCCCTCCGCCATCCGCTGCGCCAGCGAGCGCCCCGCGAGCAGCTCCATGACGTAGTAGAGCCGCCCGTCGGGCAGGGTGCCGATGTCGAAGATGTCGACGAGGTGCGGGTGGCGCAGCTGGGCCACCATGCGCGCTTCCTGCACGAAGCGGCCCGCCATGCTCGCGTCCTCGATGTACTCGCGCTTGATGACCTTGACCGCGACCTTGAGCTTGATCTCCCGGTGCTCGGCCCGGTAGAGCACCGCCATCCCGCCCTCGCCGAGCCAGCTCTCGATGTGGAAGTTGCCGAGGTCGGCGCCGATCAGGTTGTCGATCTCGAGCCCCTCGCCGTGGTCGGGGCAGGCCACGTCCGTGTCGGCGAAGGTCCTCCGGCACTGGGGGCAGAACTTCACGGCGTCCTCTCGGTCGCCCTGTCGGCCGCCCTGTCGGCCGCCCTGTCGGCTAGAGGACGGGCGGTGAGGGCGACGAGGGCGGCCGCTGCCGCGGCGCGCACCCCGGGGTCCCCGTCGCGGAGGAGGGGCGCGAGCCGGGCCGAGACGGCGGCGCGATCGGGCAGGGCCTGGGCGAGCCGGCCGAGGGAGGTGGCGGCGCGGGCGCGGACCTCGGGCTGCGCGCTCGTGAGCGCGGCGGCGAGGGCCTGGGCCGCGCCGCTGTCACCGAGCTCGGCCTGCACCGCCGCGGCGGCGACGCGATCCACCGGATCCGGGGCGCCCTGGGCGAGCTCGGCCAGGGCCTGGAGGCCCCGTGGCTCGCGCGCCCGCCCGAGCGTCTGCGCGGCATCGAGCCGGGCCACGGGATCCGTGCCCGTGAGCGCCTTGTCGAGCTCGGAGTGGAAGGCGGGCTCGCCGAGCTGGTAGAGGCGCACATAGGCCTCCCAGCGCAGGGAGCGAGGCACGGACGCGGGCGCCTCGGCGATCGCGCGGCGCAGCGGCGGCGCCTGGACCTTGCCCTGGCCGGCCAGAGCGGTGGCCGCGCGCAGCCGGACCGCCGGGTCGCGCGCCGCCAGCGCCTGACCCAGGAACTCGGCGGCGCTCGCGTCGCCGGCGCGCAGCCGGGCGGCGGCCATGTCGATGGCCAGCGCCCCGCCCGCCCCCTGCGCCGCCTCGCCGAGGGCCGAGCGCAGCTCCTCGTCTTCGGGGCGGGCGAGCTCGAGCGCGGCGGCCACCGCGGCGCGCCGCACCTCGGGATTATCGTCGTCGAGCGCGGCGACCACGGCGCCGAGGGCGCTGCGATCCGCCACCTCGCCGAGGGCCTCGAGGGCCGTGCGGCGCGCGGGCGCATCGCCCGCGAGCATCTTGTCGAGGAGCTCCTGGGCCGCGGCCCCGAGCGGGTCACGAGGTCCGGCGGCAGGGGTCCGAGCGGCCGTCTCGGTCGAGGCGGCCTGGGCGACCGCGGCTCCGGCGCCGGCCCCCTCGGGCCGGGCGCCCTGGACCAGGCGCCAGGTGAGTGCGCCAGCGCCCCCGAGGGCGAGGACGCCGCCCACGAGCCAGGGCACCCATCGCCGCTGGGCGGCGGGGGGCGCCGCGTCCGTGAACTGGGGGAGCGCGAGCACCGGGAGGGTGGCGGTCCGCATCTTGGGGAGGCCCCACGCCTCGCGCAGGGCCTCGGTGAAGGCGCTGGGGTCGGCGAAGCGCTCGGCGGGGTCCTTGGCGAGGGCGCGCAGCACGAATGGGTCCATCGCGGGCGGGAACGGGAACCGCGCCCGCTCGGACGGGAGCGCCGGATCCTGCGCCAGGTGACCGGTGAGGATGGCCATCACGTTGTCGCCGGCCCCGAAGGGCGGCGCACCGGTGAGCACTTCGTAGAGCATGGCGCCGAGGGCATATAGATCGGTGCGGCCGTCGATGCCATGCCCGGACCCGATCTGCTCGGGCGCCATGTACATGGGCGTGCCGAGGAGCGAGCCGGCCTGGGTGAGGTGGGCCGCGATCTCGGTGGGCTGGGTCGTCCCGACGCTCGGCAGGAGCCCCTCGGTCTCACGCATTTTGGCGACACCGAAGTCGAGCACCTTGACGAGGGGCAGCTCCTGCGGCCGGGTCTCGAGCAGGACGTTCTCGGGCTTGAGGTCGCGGTGCACGATGCCGAGCGCGTGCGCCGCCTGGAGCGCGCGCCCGATGTAGCCGAAGATGTGGTAGGCCTCGTCCGGGGTGAGCGGCGGGGGCCGATCGAGGCGCTGCCGCAGCGTCTCGCCGCGGATGCGCTCCATCACGTAGTAGAGGCCGCCGTCCGCGAGCCGGCCGAAGTCGTAGATGGCGACGATGTTGCCGTGGCCGATGCGCGAGACGGCTTCGGCCTCCTTCTGGAAGCGGGCCACCACGGTCTCGTCGCGCGAGAACTCGCCGCGCAGGACCTTGATCGCCACCTGGCGGCCGAGCCCCTCGTGGACGCCGCCGAAGACCACCCCCATGCCGCCCTCGCCGAGCTTCTCGGTGATGAGGTACTTGCCGATGCGGTCGCCGATCGACAAGGAGACGCCCGAGTCGGGCGGCGAGCCGGGCGGCATCTCGGAGGCCGACGTGGAGGACACGCTTCAACTGTCCGCAGAACCAGGGGTTCTGTAAAGGGCCGAGATGAAGGGGTGGCGATTTGTTGCACGTCTAGGCTAATGTGCGGACCCGCGACGATATGCGGCCCGGAACGGCATCGATGGGGCTCTGCAAGGCGGCTCGGATCATGCGAGGGGTGGCGGCGCTCGTGTTTTTCGCCTGCGGGCTGGGCCTGGCCGTCGCCGAGGAGCCGCCGCAAGATCCCGGCCGGCCCGACCGGCAGTCGTCGGCGCTCTACGAGGAGGCGCGCAAGATCCTCGAGGAGGATACCGCCAAGGCGGTCGAGCTCCTCGAAGCCTCGGTCGCGGCCAAGCCCACGGCCAGGGCCTACCTCCTCCTCGGCAATGCGTACCTCCGGCTGCAGCGGGTCGAGGAGGCCAAGCGGGCCTTCGAGCGGTTCCTCGAGCTCGACCCGCGGTCGAGCCGCCGCGACCGGGTGAAGAAACTGCTCAAGGGGCTCGACGTCTCCTACTCGGCGCGCCTGGTCCTCACGACCGAGCCGCCGGGCGCCACGGTGTACTTCGACTTCAAGGCCGCGGGGGCGCGCGGCAAGACCCCCCTCGAGCTGCCGGTCAGCGCCGGGCGTCACCGCGTGTTCTTCGAGCTCGAGGGCTACGACCCGGTGGTGGTCAAGGACGTGGTGATCAAGGAGAAGCAGCGGGAGACCATCCACCGCGCCCTCGTGTACATGGGGTGCGACCTCGCGGTGGCCGCCGCCGGGCCAGGGAATGCGCGGGTGGAGCTGCGCGTCGATGGCCAGGAACCGACGCCGGTGCCGGCCCGGCTGCGCGTGGCCGCGGGCGCGCACACGCTCGAGCTGTCCGGGGCGGGCCTCCTGCCGAAGACCGTGACCGTGACGTGCGAGGAGCGCCGGCCGCTCACCGTGAACGAGACGCTGGCCCCGCTGGCACCGCCGCCGCCCGATCCGGCGCTCGTGGCCGCGCGGATCGAGGCCGAGCGGCAGGCCCGGATCGAGGTCGACCGGCAGACGCGCCTCCGGCGGCAGCAGCGCAGCTTGCTCGGGGTGGGCATCGCGTTCGGGGCGGCCGCGGTCCTGGCCGAGGGGGTGGCGCTCGGGAGCCACTTCCGGGCCAACCAGGTGCGGGACCTCCCTGACGCCTACAATCGCCTGCGCACGATCCAGCGATCGGCCCAGTACACCGGCGTGGGGCTCGGAGCGGTGGCGGTGGGGAGCTTCATCGCCTATGGCGTGCTCGAGTACCGCCGCGAGACGGCGCCTGCCGCCGCCAGACGCCCGCGCGCCGGCCTCATGGATCTACGCCTCGGTTTCGAGATCCTGCCCGGCGGGGCCGCGCTCAGCTACGGCGCGCGCTTCTAGCCCCGCCGCCCTCTGCCCTGGCGCCCTAGTTCACGATGATGGAGACGTCGTCGAGGCAGAAGGTGGCGACGTAGTCGGGGCCGGTCTGGGTCCTGAACTGCAGGAGACGGAGCGGGAGCACCGAGGGGGGAATGTTCAGGACGTACTGCTGGTACCCCGAGGCCGTGATCTTGCCGCTGCTCAGGCCGAGCTGACTCCTGACGATCTGGTCCTCCAGCAACTCGGCGAAGAAGTCGTTCGTGCTCGAGCTCACGAAGCGATCCGGGAGGACCGACAGCCAGAAGACGACCTGGGCGCCCCGGCCCGGCGGGATGGAGATGGTCTGGGACGTCAGGTCCCGGCACCCCGGCGCACCACAGAACACATCGTAGTTCGGCTGGGATCGCGCCTGGCAGGGGCTATCGTTGAAGGTCACCCGGTTGTATAGCCCCAGGAGCACCCACGGCAGGCCGCCGGGATCGGCGTCGAAGTTGCCGTTGCAGAGGGCCGCGGCGCTATCGGGCGGACAGGGGCTGCCCCGCCCGTCGCACACCTCGGCGACGTCGCAGGGCCCGTTCGCCGGGCGGCAGATCGTGCCCGCCGTGGCCGGCTGGAATTGGCAGGTGTAGTTGCCACCGCCGAGGGGGATGGTGAAGTCGTTCGTGCAGGGGTTGCCGTCGTCGCAGAGGTTGGTCGTGCCGAGTTCGAGGGTGGAGGTCCCGAGCTCCAGGGGGGAGATGGCCCCGTCCGTGGTGGCGAGGTCCACGTAAGACCCCTGGTCGATGATGCTCTGGTCGGGCGGCGAGGAGACCGCGAGGTCCGTAGCGGAGGCGTCATAGGGAGGCGGCAGCGCATCGACGATGCCCTGGTCGATCGGGAAGGTAGCATCGGACATCGTGGGATCCCCGAGGTCGTCCAGCTTCGTCATGTCCGGTCCTTCGGAGACCAGATCCCGCTGCTGGGTGTTGGCCATGTCGCTCGCCGCGAGGTCGGGGCCGCTCGTGAGGTCGGGGATGCTCGCGAGGTCAGGAGGTGCGGACAGGTCCTCCACCGCGAGATCGGGCACGTAGAAGCAGAGGCCTTTGCCGACCAGGGACGCCGCCCTCAGGTTGATCTGGGCGGTGTTGAGCTGGTGAGGGGTGAGCGTCACCTGGGTGCCCCCTCGTCCGCCCCCGGGAGACGCATCGGCGAGCGCGTACACGGCCGCCTCGAGCCCCAGGGTGGCGGCTTCGTGCCCGGCGGGTGGATAATAGAGCAGGCGCGCCTCCCGGTTGCCATCGGCCCTCGTGACGAAGCTCCCGCCCTGCCCGGAGGAGGTCGGCCGTACGAGCGGATAGGTCCTGCATTCGACCACCGCATCGCGATCGAGGACGAGGAGATCGAGCTTGTCCAGATCCACGGCCGCGGGCGGGGCCACGAGGGTGATGGCGATCGCGGTCCTCTGATCGCACCCGCCGAGTCCCTGGGCCGCGGCGAGGAGGAGGAACGCGAGGGTCTCCTGACGGAAGCGGCGCCCCGGGCGGCGGGTAATCCCTCGGGGCTCGGCGGAGAGGATGGCGCTCGTCATCTAAAACCTCACCAGGTTGGCCGAGGCGTTGTTCGGCCCCGGGATCGTGGGGATGAACAGATCCCGGTTGGGCGTCCCGGCGATGGTGCCGGCGACGGCGCCCCCGGCAGCCACGATGCCCACGATGGTCCAGAGCCACCAGCGGCGATAGAGGGGCTTCCGTGCCGCCGGTGGGACGCGCGCCTGGGCGGTCTCCAGCGCGGCCGTTGGGGCCGCCACCGCCGGCGCCGCAGGGTCCGGGGTCACCGGCGCCGCCGAGGAGGACGTGGGCGCGGGCGTCGCTGCGTCCGGCGCCGCTTGAGACGGCAAGAGGGCCACCGCGTGCGGGTCGGCCGTCGCCGGACGAGCGGAGGAAAAGAGGATGAGGACGCCGAGGATGAAGGATCGTGGAACGCGAGCGCGCATGGTTCCGCTCCGGGGTGGCGCCCCATCATATCAGAGGTAGGCGATGGGAGCGGGCGCCTGCGCGTCGAAGAGCTCAGGGCACGCCCTGGAGCTTCTCCAGGAGCTCGTCGGCCTCGACCACGCGATTCCACTTGGCGACCTGCCGGCCGTCGCGGTCGAGCAGCACCACCGTGGGCAGGGTGTTGGCGCCGTAACGCTCCTTGATCTTGGCCACCGCGTCATCGTCCTCGGTGCAATCGACCTTGGCCGCCACCCAGCGCCCGGCGAGCTCGCGCTGCACGCCGGGGTTCGAGAAGGTCTTGAGCTCGAGTTCCTTGCACGGCAGGCACCACGAGGCGTTGAAGTCGAGGAGGAGGGGCTTGTGCTCGCTGCGCGCCTGCGCGACGGCCGTCGGCTCGCCCTGCACCCAGTCGAGGGGGTGCGGGGCCAGGGTCCAGGCGAGGATGCCGAAGCCGCCGGCCACGGTCAGGACGAGGCCCAGGGCCTTGCGGATGCGCACGGGCCAGCCGCCGTAGAAGCTGAGGTGGATGGCGCCGAGGCCCAGGCCGACGGTGGCCACGATGGCGTGGACGATGGCGAAGCGCGGGTGCCAGTCGCCGTAGCGCTCGAGGGCCGGCACGACGTTGCGCAGGAAGTAGAGCGCGGCGAGCAGCATGACCACGCCGAAGATGCTCTTGACCGCCTCCATCCAGGGCCCGGACTTGGGCAAGGACGCGGCGCTCGCGGCGAGGAAGAAGAAGAGGACGCCCATGCCGACGGCGTAGGTGAAGAGGAGGGCGCCGCCGAAGAGCGCCGAGCGGGTGGTGGCCACGTAGGTGAGGACCGAGGCGAGCACCGGCCCGGTGCAGGGGGCGGCGATGATGCCGCCGACGAGGCCCATCACGAAGGCCCCGCTCCAGCCCGCGCCGCCGAGCTGCGTGAGGCGGGTCTGGAGCTCGGTCGGGAGGTTGAGCTCGAAGGCGCCGAACATCGAGGCGGCCATGGTGACGAAGAGGATGGCGATCGGCATCATGACGAAGGGGCTCGCCATGAAGGTGCCGAAGGCCTTGCCGGCCAGGGCGGAGAAGACGCCGAGCGTGGCGTACATGACGCCGATGCCGGCCACGTAGGTGGCGGCGAGGCCCATGGCCCGCCCGCGCGTGACGGACTTGCCGCGCGCCCCGAAGATGCCGAGGGTGATGGGGATCATCGGGTAGACGCAGGGGGTGAGGCTCGTGAGGATGCCGCCGATGAAGACGAGGGCGAAGGCGAAGAAGGAGCCGCGCGCCAGGGCGGTGGTCACCCGCTCGCCGAGGTCGGCGTGGGCCAGGGTGGGCACGAGCAGGGTGCAGAGGAGGAGGGGCAGCCAGGGCCTAGAGGGCATCCGCAGGGGGAGACGCATCGCGAGGAGTATAACGAGAGCACAGAAGACATGCACCTTGGACGAGGGGTGGAACGAACTCGCGGAGCGAGGGGGCCAGCGCTACCGCTTGGGCGAGCTCTCCCGGCCGGCGATCTCCTCGATGGCGCTGGCGTTGCGGTGGCGTGCCGTGGGCAGGTGGGCGTCCCAGCAGCCCAAGGTGCAGAAGTAGAACTTGATCCGCCCGCTGTTGCAGGTGGAGACGGAGCAGCGCCAGATCCGGTCGCCCACGTACAGCTGTTTGCGGCATATCGAGCACACGACAAACGGGGCGGCCATGTCACAAGCGTAGCGGCCTCCTCCGGGAGATTCAACTGACTAGCCGCCTGCCGGCAGGACGATGAGGGGCCGGGCCGCCGAAAGAGGTCCCCGCAGCCGAAAGGCGGTCCTCAGCAGCCGAAAGGCGGTCCTCAGCAGTCGGAAGATGGTCCTCAGCAGCCGGAAGATGGTCCTCAGCGGCCGAAAGGCGGTCCTCAGCAGCCGAAAGATGGTCCTCAGCGGCCCGGAGCAGGACCTCAGCAGCTCAGCGCGGGACCTCAGCAGCTCAGTGCGTGACCTCAGCAGCCCGGCGCGTGACCTCAGCAGCCCGGCGCGGGACCTCAGCAGCCCGACGCGGGACCTCAGCAGCCCGGCACGCGACCGCAGCACACCTCAGCCAGACGCCCCGCAGCGGAAGGGGCGCCTCACGAGGCGTTTGCCCCGTGGGGGAGACCGGAGCATCCCCCCTTTCGCCGTCCGCCTGCCCCAAGTGCAGGTACATGCTAAATTTGTGACCGGGCAGGCGGGGTGCTACCATGTGAGGGGTGAGGCGTTGGGGGTCCATCCTCCTGGAGTTGATGACGATCGGAGCCGTGTCCGGCGGCCTGATCCTGGCCGTGCACCATTACTCGCAGAGGCCCGGGGGCACGGCGGAACCGCCCCTCGGCCTGGTCGAGGGGGACACGGGCCCCCCCACGGTGGCGGTGTCCGCCGCGCTCCTCGCCCCGCCGCCCGTGGTGGTGGCGGAGCAGGCCCTCGGCACCTTTC
>DATAGU010000373.1:0-8155 GCA_036263495.1 Polyangia bacterium
CTCTGCGGGGCCAGGGGGGTCAAAATTAGTGTCGTTTGGGGGTCAATTACACTGTCGCCTGACAGCTCAGACACCCGCCCCGCTATGCCCCCGTCCATCTACACGCACCCACCTTCCCCATCCTCACCACCCGCCTCCCCACGGAGCGCCCACCCACCGCAGACCCCAGCCCCCTCCCCCACGTTGGATCCATCGGTCCAACATCACCCGCCGAGCCAAGGGTCTTCTCGCTCACACAAAATACTTTGATATCTGTTGTAGCTCTATTTTTACTAGAAAACGACATCACCTCCCTTGACGCGTTCCCACTTGCGAATCACACAAGGGGTGCCCTCCTGACGTTCGAAGGGCGAGCGTCGGTGACTCTAGGGCACGTGTGTCCAGGAACCCCAAGGAGAAGCCATGAAGACCGAAAACCTCCCCGCCACCATCCCCTCCAACGCCACCTCCACCGTCGAGACCCCGGCCGTGACGGGCATCCCCGACACGGTCACCGTCAACCGCGGCCTGCCGCTCGTCGACCCCAAGCTCCTCCCTTCTCCCCCTGACGAGTTCCGTCTCACCCCCGCCGACGACAAGCGCAGCATGCTCAAGATACCCGAGACGCAGCGGGCCGAGTACTTGGCGTCGCTCTCCGAGGCCGCCGACAAGGGGCCCAAGCTGCAGGTGGATTTAGGTCGCTTCGCGCCGCCGGCCGAGCAGGCCGGGGCCATCCTCCAGCGCGCCAACATCGTACGCGCCGGCAAGCGCCGGGCGCAGTCGCTGCTCTCCTATTACGAGGAGCTCGAGGACATCAACAACCACGATGCCATGACCTTCCTCAGCAAGGTCCGTGGCGAGTTCGAGCACACGGCCGAGCGCCTGCCGCAGTTGAAGGATGAGTATCCCGCGCTGGTGACGCTCATCGGGCAGCGGCGCGACGCCATCCTCGAGGGGCGTGCGCGCGCCCGCGCCGCGGAGCAGACGCCCGCTCCGGGCACGGGCAAGAACCAGTAGCCCGCCGCTCGTCGCACCCTCCGCCCGCCCTCGACGGTCAGAAGAGCACGAGCAGCACCGCCACGATGTCTAGCGAGTTGCGTACGGGACTCACGGGGCGGACGGTAGGTTTCGGATGGCAGGCCGCCAGCGAGTCGCAGGGAGGATGGGTCCGGCTTCGGGGAGCGTGGGCGGGGATGGCGACTACGGGGTCTTGTGCAGGATCGTGCCCTGGGCTCCGACGGACCAGACGCGGTTGGCGCCGCTGCCCCAGACGCCGAAGAGGGGGTTTGACGTGCCGCTGGCCTGCGCGCTCCAGGCGGCGCCGTTCCAGTGGCGGATGGTGCCCGTCGCGCCGACGGCAAAGACGTTGTTCGTACCGCTTCCCCAGAGGCCGAAGAAGTAGTCGCCACTATTGCTGGGTTGTTCCGCCCACTGGGTGCCATCCCACTTCTGGATGTGGCCGAAGCCGCCCGCGACCCAGATGTTGTCTGCGTCGGTACCCCACAGTCCAAAGGGGGTGCTGGTAAAGACGCTGTTCTGGACGGTCCAGGTCGCGCCGTCCCAGCGCAGGAGATCGTAGATCCCAGCCGACGCCCAGACCGCGTTGGCGCTCACGCCCCAGATGCGGTGGATCGGCTGTGGTGTGCCGGTCGGCTGCTGGCTCCAGCTCGTGCCATCCCACTGGAGCATGAGCCCGCCGTACTCGTCAAAGCCGCCGGCCCAGACATGATCGGCGTCGGTCCCCCAGACGGCATTCAATGCGCCCGTGGTGCCGCTCGGCTGGGGGCTCCAGGTCGAGCCGTTCCACTTCAGGATGGTGCCCGCGAACCCCACCGCCCAGACGTTGCTCGCGTCGGTGCCCCACACGGCCTGGAGGTGGTTCGAGGTGCCGCTCGACTGGGGACTCCAGGTCGCGCCGTTCCACTGCAGGATCGTGCCCGCCACACCGACGGCCCAGACATGGTTCGCGTCACTGCCCCACACGTCTTTGAGGTCCTGCGTCGTCCCGCTCGGTTGGGGGATCCAGCGTCCGCCCTTGCCGCCGGACGTGGTCGTGCTCGTGTCCGTCTGGAGCGGGCGATCTGCGGCGGAATCAATGCAGCCTGCGATGAGTAGGATCCCGCTCAGCGCGAGCATGCCCATACGACGCGCCATGTCCTGCCTCCATGCCATGTTGGCTCCTCTCGGTTGGTACTTCAGCCTCATACCGCCTCCTGTCTCTTATTAATGATACGGGCGCTGGCCGTTCGCCTCCAGATCGCGCCCACCGCGAGAGAGCGTGCAAGCTCCTGGGCGGTGCGCTTCGATCGTATGCTCGGCAGCTCGATGATCACCGCAACGACGGCGCTTGCTGGTCGATGTCGCAGAAGACCGCCCGGAAGTTGCCGCTGACGCGGTCGCTCTGCACGCCCACGTTGAGCTCGAAGCTGCCCTCGGCTACGCCGCCGGCTCGGGCATCGATGGTGTCGAGCACGACCTGCCCCCCGAGCGCCGTGCCCTTCGGGGGCTCGACCACGAGGTTCCCTGTGCTGTCGCTCTTGATGAACAGCCCATCGGCCAGGGGTCGCGTGGTGCTGGCCACCGGGTAGGTGCCGGCCCGGACCTGCGGGTCCTCATCCGGACCGATCAGGGTGAGGGTCAAGACCGTCGTGTTGAGAAACTCGAGGTCCGCGGCGCCAAGCCGCTGGCAGAGGTTGGTCGTATCGGTCAGGTGGATGTAGATGGGGCCCGCCGAGGTCTTTCGGAAGATGGCCTCCCGAACGGCGAGTGATTGTCCGTCCACCTGCCCGCGGACTTCGTTGGGGGGATTGCAAGCGGCGAGGGGCGCGAGCAGCGAGCACACGAAGGCGGTCTTCATCCAGGTCATCATGGTGGGTCTCCCTAGGTCGTGAGGGTTCGGCGATGGCACGCCGCCATCATCGGTAGGCGCCTGCTCTTCATGCCCTCGAGGGACTGGGCGGCGCCGGACACGGCAGCCATAGAGCAGGGGACGTGCCAGGGTCGGGAGCGTTCCCCCGTCGGCTCGCGACCGCGCCGTGAATCCCGTTGAATATCGCGGTGATCGTGAGCCTGCGGACCCTCTCGCGAGAGGGGCATGGAGCCGGGCTTGGGCCTTGTCGTAGGCGCGGTCCCTGCTCTATCCGGACATTCTTGTCGTGGCTTGGTCGCGGTGGGGGTGGCTGAGGGAGGGAGGCGGCCTGGAGGGCTCTCGCCGTGGGCTACTTCTTCTGGCTGCTCTGCCAGGCTGCGAGCACGCGCTTCTCTTTGTCGAGCCACGCCTCTTCGTTGGCCGGCTTGGCGAACTGCGGCGCGATGCGGCCCTGCAGATCGGGCGGCAGCGACTTGTACCAGTCGAGGGTGACCTTGGACGTATCCGGGAGCGGCCGGAACTTGAGGCCCTTGGCGAGCGCGCGCTGGATGTTGCAGCGATGAAAGCCCGCGGTGTCGCCGCTCGGTGGCGCGTAGAGCGGGAACTGGTTCTCGCCGACGTTCTGCGCCTTGAGGAAGGCGTCGTCGATCCAGGTGAACGTCGGCTTCGTGCCGACGCCCTTGCTCACGCCCTCGACGAACGCCTTCATCGATTGCTCCTTGTCGGGGCCGGTGGCGTTGTAGACGCCGACGACGTTGTTCTCGATGCAGTGGATGATCCAGTCCGCGAGGTCGCGGACGTCGATGATCTGGATGGGATCGGTGGGGCGGCCCGGCACGATCATGGCGCCGCCGAGCGAGGCGCGCACCGGCCAGTAGATGAAGCGGCCCGAGGTGTCGCGCGGGCCGACGATGAAGCCGGCGCGGACGCTCGTGACGCGGCCGGGCATGGCCGCCTCGGCCGCCTTCTCGCAGGCCGCCTTGCCGCCGCCGTAGTTCGAGAAGTCCTTGCCGAAGTCCTCGACCGTCGGGTCGGCGAGCGTGGCGAGCGGGCTGTTCTCGTCGAAGTTGGGGGTCCGCGTGTCCTTGTAGACCGAGATGGTGGAGATGAAGACGTACTGCCGTACGTTGGGGGCGAGGAGCTCGGCCGAGGCCTTGACCATGCGCGGGAAGAAGCCGCTCGTGTCGATGACCGCGTCCCACTTCTTGCCGACGAGCTGCGAGAGCCCCTTGGGGCTGTTCGGATCCTTCGCCGGAGCCGGGGCCGGGCCGGTGCCCACGACGGGGGGGGTGCTCGGTGAGCCGCCGGGCCTGCTCTCGGCCTTGCGATCGGCGGCGGTCTTGTTGGGATCGCGGTTGCCGTAGAGCTGCTCGACGCCGGCGGGCACGACGGAGGGGCGGCCGGCTTCATGGCGGCGCTCTTCGGAGCGGCCGCTGTTGAAGTGCGTGACGGCGTGGCCGCGGGCGAGCGCCGATTCGGTGCAAGCGGGCCCGAGGAAGCCGGTGCCGCCCAGGATGAGGATGCGCAGCGGCTTGGCAGCCTTCTCGGCGTGGAGCACTCGGGGCAGGAGCGCGGCGCCGGCGGCAGCCGCAGTGGTGGTGAGGATGAACTCGCGACGGGTCGTGGACATGCGTGGCTCCTCCGCGAAGACGGGTTGCGGTTGGCGAGAGTATCTATCAGGAACAAGCATGCGGGCCCACGTATTCCCCACACGCGAACCCTTGCGCTGGGTGGCTAGGGCGGACGGTGTCTTCGACGCGGTCGCCGGGCGTGAGGAGCGGGCGTCCAGCACGAGGTCGAAGGTATCGATCCCGGCGGGCCTTGGAGGGATGCTGGTTCGGGAGGGCCGTACGGGGGAGGCGGTTACTTGCTCTTCATGCGCCAGATGCCGTCCCACTTGCCTTCGGGGGGGCTCTTCTTGAGGTACTCGCAGCGCGAGACGTAGATGCCCGAGAGCTTGTCGCGCGGGTTGTACTCGAGGCAGCGCTGGAAGCTGGCGACGGCGTCGTCGAAGCGGCCCTCCCGGTAGCGCGACAGGCCGCCTTTGAAGCAGGGGAGGAGCTCGACCAGGTTCGGGAAGCTCTCCTCGGTGTGGTAGTCGAGGACCTCGTAGATCGCGACGGGCTTGGTCTTGCCCTTGACGACCACCCAGTCGATCTCGCGCAGCCGGTAGGTGCCGCGGAGCTTGGCGAAGGTGTTCTCGCTGATGAGGATGTGGGCGGCGTACTCCTTGGTCGCGCCCTCGAGCCGCGACGCGAGGTTCACGCCGTCGCCGATGACGGTGTAGTCCATGCGCTTGGGCGAGCCGATGTTACCCGAGACGATGATGTCGCTGTTGATGCCGACGCCGATGTCGATGGGCATCTTGCCGTGCTTGATGCGGTCGGCGTTGAAGAGCTCGAGGTTCTTCATCATCGTGATCGCAGCTCGGAGGGCGCGATCCTCGTCGTCGTCGTGCGCGAGCGGGGTGCCGAAGACAGCCATGATGGCGTCGCCGATGAACTTGTCGAGCATGCCGCCTTCTTGCTGGATGCACTCGACCATGACGGTGAAGTACTCGTTGAGCATCTGCACCGTGCCCTGCGGGCCGAGCTCCTCGGTGAGCGTGGTGAAGCTGCGGATGTCCGAGAAGAGGACGGTGGCCGCGCTCGCCTGGCCCCCGAGGATCTCCTCGCCCGCGGAGATGAGCTTGTCGGCGAGCGAGGGGTCCATGTAGCGCGACATGGTCGCCTTGACGCGCTTCTCCGAGGAGATGTCCTCGATGAGAAGCATCGTGCCCATCTTCTCCTGGCGGTTGCTCTGCAGGGGGAGGAAGGTGACGTTGACCGAGGCCTTCTCGGCCCCGGTGGCCATCTCGGCGTCCATCAGGACGTCGCTCTTCTGCGTCTCCTGCACGCGCAGCATGCGCTCGACGATCCAGGCGTTCCGGTCGGTGAAGAACTCCTCGGCCTTGCGGCCGATCATCTCGCTCGCCGTGGTGCGGAGGACGCGCGCGCCGGCGGCGTTGCAGGTCACGATCTTGCCCTTGTCGTCGAACGTGATGACGCCGTTCGACATCGATTCGAGCATCGCCTCGTTGTAGTTCTTCATGTTCTGAACGTCGTCGAACAGCTTGGCGTTCTCGAGGCAGATGGCGATCTGGGCGGTGAACGCCTTGAGGCGCGTCTCGTCGCCCTGGGTGAACGTGCCGCCCCGTTTGTTGAGGACCTGGGTGACGCCGATCGTCTTGCCGTCCTTGTTGATGACCGGGACGCACAGGATCGACCGGGTGAAGAAGCCGGTCTGTTTGTCGAAGCTCGGGTTGAAGCGGAGGTCGGCGTAGGCGTAGGGGATGTTGACGGACTTGCCGGAGGTGAAGACCGTGCCGGCGATGCCGAGGTGGTTGGGGAACCGGATGCGCGCCGCACCGAGGCCCTGGCCGATCTCGGTGTAGAGCATGTTGGTCTTCTCGTCGTTGAGGAAGAGCGTCGAACGCTCCGACTGCAGGAGCTCGGTGACCGAGGCCATGATCTTCTGCAGGAGGGGGCCGAGCTGGATCTCCTTGGAGACTTCGGAGACGACGTCGATGAACTGCGACTCCTGCAGGCGGAAGCGCTGCGCGGACTCGATGTGCATGGTGCTCTGCAGCACGATCGACGCCTGCTGGGTCATGGCCTCGACGAGGATGAGGTCGGTCTTGCTGAAGTCGCCCTTGGGCCGGTTGAGGATCTGGATGACGCCGATGGTCTCGCCGCGCACGGTGCGCACGGGCGCGCACAGGATCTTCTTGGTGGTGAAGCCGGTGCGCTCGTCGATGGCGCGGTTGAACTTGGGGTTGGTGTAGGCGTCGTTCTCGACCACGCCCTCGCCGGAGGTGAAGACGTGGCCGGCGATGCCGGTGTCGGGCGGGATGCGGATCTCGCGGTTCGAGGTGCCCTGGGCGACGCGGGTGTAGAGCTCGCCGGTGGCGTCGTCCTTGAGGAAGAGGCTGCCGCGCTCGGCCCCCACCGCGGCCACGCTGAGCTCGATGAGCATCTGCAGCTGGCCGTCGAGGGTGCTCTCGCTGGCGACCTTGTTGGCGACGTCGAGGAGGAGCTGCGCCTGGCGCTGCATGCCGCCGCCGCGCTGGGCGGCGGAGCGTTTGCTGCGCTTGGGGGCGGGCTCGGCCTCTGCGCCTTCCGTCTCGACGGTCTCGATCTTCTCGCTGACACCCTGTTTCATGATCCTCGACTCCATGCGTGACGGGGGAGGTACGTTGTCACCCGCTGGCCCAGCGCGGTCTCGCGCGACGGGCCGAGGTGGGTCTCAGCCGTGGCCCATCGCCGGCCCGACGGTTTGTTCGAGCTCGTCGCGCAGCGCGCGGATGGTCGCGTAGAGCTCGATGATCTCGGCGCCGAGCGTGCGCCGGACGGCCTCGGTCTGCGCGTCCTTGTCGCGGGCCAGCTGCTCGAGCTCGTCGCGGAGCTTGGCGATGGTGGACTTGAACTGACGCGCGTCGGCCTCTGCGGTCTCGGTGACGCGGGCGACGGCCTGCTGCTTGTCCTGCTGCGCGGCCTCGAGCTCGTCGCGGAGCTTGGCGATGGTGGCCTTGAACTGGCGCCCGTCGGTCTCGGCCGCCTCGGTGAGGCGCTGCAGCGCCAGGTTCTTGTCGGCCTCGGCGGTCTCGAGCCGCTCGCGCAGCGTGGCCGCGGTCGACTTGAGCTGCCGCATCTCGGCGTCGGCCGTCTCCTTGACCTGGGCGATCGCGACGCCCTTGTCCAGCTCGGCCTGTTCGAGGGACTCGCGGAGGGCACGGACGGTCTGCAGGAGGTGCCGCGCCTCGGCGGGCGAGATGGTGTCCTCGCTCGGGACGGCGCGCGCATCGCTGTCGGTCATGGCTCGCTGGGCTATGCTCATCACTGCACCGGTTGGAGGGTCTGTAAGGTAGCAAAAAGTGACGACGAGGGGTACGTCGCTGAGGGGATCAGCGGGTGCTCTGATGTTTCGTAGTCACACGATCGCTCCTGCGGAGTGCGCGTCCTGGCCGCGAGGGCGCAGGCTCGGCTGTGAGGGGACTTGGGCGGTGGGGTCGTTTCGGGGATGGGATCGCCCACTATTGGGGCTGGCGGTACTTGGCGGGATGGCGGGCCTTGGTCACTTCCTCGCGCGCCTTCAAGGGATCCTTGGCCGGATCCACCTTCTGATCGATGAGGACCTGCATGGTCTGGCGGATGAGGCCGATGCGCGCCAGGGTGCCGGGAGGACAGGGGGGCGTGGACGTCTCGGTCGTGCACAGCTTCTCGACCCGGTCCGATTCGGCGACCGCGCCTGCGAGCTCCAGGCGATCCG
>DATAGU010000374.1:0-16098 GCA_036263495.1 Polyangia bacterium
GGCCAACGAACTCGCGATCTGCCGGTGACGGGTTTGCTCGTAGAAGGAGCTATGAAAGGCATCGATGAGGGGATAGCGCCCGTGCTCCTGCCGACTGACGTCGAGCGCGACATAGTCCCCATCCCGGACATCACAGAGCGCATAGAGATGCGCTGGCCCCCACTGATCGCTGTCCTCGCCGTAGATGGCGAACCGGGCGCGATCGATTTTGGCTAGCGGCAGGAACCCATAGGGGCTGCCGTATTTACGATCCTCGAACAGGATGGCTCCGTTGCAGTAGAGGTAGAACGCGCGCAGGTCAGGATCCAACGTCCAACCAACTCGCCTCTCGAAGGCCGCGAGTTCTTCTGCCATCGCCGGTGGTCCTGGGCTGTGGAGCCGCGATACCTCGGCCAAGAGCTCGTTCATGGATCGCATGATGCACCTCAATCCAGGTAGGGACGGCGAATGCCAATCTGCGCCCACCGCCCCTGTCCCCCGTAGCAGACGGGGTATTCCCTATCGAGCACCTTGTGATGCATGCTGCTGGGGACCGGTAGCAAATTCTCCCGTGCGGTCGGGTCCCCGCCATCTTCGAGATCGCGGATGTGGTGTGTGTCGTATGGCTTTCCCTCGGGATCGGTGGGCCATTCTCCCATGGCCTCCTCCCATTGCATCTGAAACGTCGACCGGTGGCGGTTCCACTTCTTGCGGCGCTGGTCGGTTTCCTCGGTCGAGATCTTGGGGTAGCTACAGCAGCAGTGGGTCACCGCGTAACGCCCGCCTGCCTTGAAGTCGAGTCTCCAGATGGGCTCATGCCCCTCCCCATCCATCTTCACATCGGCCAGCCACATACACCCTCGCAACTCGTATCCTTGCCCGGCGCACTGCTTTTTACAGTCGGCCACCCAAAGATCAGTGCACTGCCAGGGGCCGTAATACACCGTGGCCTTGGTCCGGCTGAACAACTTGCGCACCCAGGGGCCTTCCCACCTGGCAAACGGCGGCTTGGGCAAATCACTGCCTCCCATCAACAAGATGGCTCCCCCGATGCTCAGCAAACCTAGACTCAAGTGACGAAGAAGCCTCATGAGGGCGGCCCACGGCCGGGTCAGTAGCCGGAAAGGCGGGCGAAGCGGTCGCGGTGGAACGCGGCGTCGCCGAAGGTCATCTGCGCGACGCGCGCGCGCTTCACGAAGAGGCCCATGTCGTGCTCCTCGGTCATGCCGATGCCGCCGTGCATCTGGATGCCCTCGTGCGTCACCTGGAGGAAGGCGTCCGAGCACTTGGCCTTGGCCATGCTGGCCGCGAGGCTGCGCGCCTCTCGATCGGCGCCGTCGTCGAAGACCGCGTGCGCCTCGAGCACGGCGGCGCGCGCGAGCTCGATCTCGATGTAGAGCCGCGCGGCGCGGTGCTGCAGCGCCTGGAAGCTGCCGATGGGCACGCCGAACTGGACGCGCGTCTTGAGGTAGTCGAGCGTCATGGCGAAGGCCGCGTCCATCGAGCCCACCATCTCCGCGCAGAGGCCGATGGTGGCGCCGTCGATCACGTCGCCGAGCAGGAGGGCCCCTTCCTCGGGCACGCCGACCACGGCGTCCGGCCCCACGCGCACGCCGTCGAGCTGCACGCGGGTGGCGTCGCGGCCGTCGAGGAGCCGCTGCCGCTCCCGGCGCACCCCGGGCCCTGAGATGTTCGCCGGCACCGCGAAGAGCGTCACCCCCAAGGCATCGGTCGGCTCTCCGTGGGTGCGCGCCGAGACGATGAGGACGTCGGCCGCGCCCCCGCCCTGCACCTGGATCTTCTCGCCGCGCAGGCGATACCCGCCGTCCACGCGCTCGGCCGCGGTGGTCACGTGCGTGAGCGAGTAGCGGCTGCCCGGCTCCTGGTAGGCGAGCGCGAGCAGGCGCTCGCCCGCGGCCATGGCCTGGAGGTGCTCCTTCTGGCAGGCCGCGGTGCCGCCCGCGACGAGCGCGGCCCCGCCGAGCAGCACCGTGGGCAGGAGGGGCTCGGGGCAGAGCCCGCGGCCGAGCTCCTCGAGCACCACCATGAGGTAGGTGCGGCCGAGGCCGGCGCCGCCGTGCTCCTCGGGCAGGACGAGGCCGAGCCAGCCGAGCCGGGCCATCTCGCGCCACAGCTCGCGCGAGAACCCTTCGCCCTCCTCGCGCGCCGTCCGCACCCGCTTGAGCGAGGAGCGGCCCGTCACGAAATCGCGCGCCGACCGCCCGAGCATCCGTTGTTCGTCGCTTAGCACCAGGCTCATCGAATCCTCTTCGTTGCGTCTTGCGTCTTGCGTCTGGTTCTTTGGAACGCAGGCCGTGGGGACCGTGGGCTCTACAGCCCCGGCAACCCGAGCACCCGCTTGGCGATGATGTTGAGCTGGATCTCCGAGGTCCCGCCCTCGATCGAGTTGCCGCGCGAGCGCAGCCAGCTCCGCGTGGCCTTGAGCTCCTGCTCGCTGAAGCCGGGGCCGCTCCAGCCGAGCCCCTGCGGCCCGGCGATGGTGACGTGCAGGTCGCGGCGCCGCTGGTTGAGCTCCGTGCCGTAGAGCTTGAGGATGGATGACTCGTGCCCCGGCTTGTGGCCGGCGCGCGCCTCGGCCTGCATGCGCGCGAGGAGCGCCTCGAAGCACGCCTGATCGATGTCGAGCTGGGCGATCTGATCGCGCGCCACCGGGTCGGCGATGCGGCCCTCGCCGGTGTGATCGGCGATGTCGCTGCCGAGGTAGTGGCGCGCGGCGTCGACCAGGCCGATGGCGTCGTCATGCTCCTTGAACATCTCGGCGATGGCCGTGCGCTCGTGACCGAGCAGCGCCCGCGCGATGGTCCAGCCGTGATGGATCTCGCCCACCACGTTGCGTACCGGCACCCGCACGTCCGAGAGGAAGGTCTCGCAGAAGGGCGAGGCGCCGCTGATGAGGCGGATCGGGCGCACCGACACGCCGGGCGAGTCCATGTCCATGAGGAGGAAGGTGATGCCCTCCTGCTTCTTGGCGCTCTGGTCGGTGCGCACGAGCAGGAACATCCAGTCCGCGAGGTCGGCGTAGGAGGTCCAGACCTTCTGGCCGCTCACGATGAAGTGATCGCCGTCGCGCACGGCCCGGGTCTGCAGGCTCGCCAAGTCGGAGCCCGCGCCCGGCTCGGAGTAGCCCTGACACCAGCGGACCTCGCCGCGCGCGATCTTGGGCAGGTGCTCGCGCTTGAGCTCTTCGCTGCCTTCCTGGAGGAGCAAGGGGCCGATCATCCAGAAGCCGAAGCCGATGAGCGGCGGACGGAGGTGGAGGCGCGCCATCTCCTCGGCGAGGACCTTGGCCTCGGCCTTGGACAGGCCGGCGCCGCCGTATTCACGGGGCCAGGTGGGGGCGGTGAAGCCGCGCTCGGCCATCACGTCGCGCCAGTGCAAGACGTCCTCCGAGTAGCGCGCCTTCTTGCCGCCCCAGCACAGCTCGTCGAACGATTTGTACGGCGTGCGCATCGACGGCGGGGCGTTCTGGTCGAGCCAGCGGTGGATCTCCTCGCGGAAGGTGTCGAGATCGCTCATGCGCGCCAGGGTACCGCGGCCTCCCGGCGCGCGCAGTAGCTACCAGCTCGCCCCATGAGCCGTCCGGGCGGGCGGGAGCGCTGGGGGCGCTGTTGGAGAGACCCCGAGCGTTGTTCCGATCTATGGTGAGCCATGCCGCGATCCCCCGATGAGCTTGCGCGCATCCTCGAGACCTACATCCCCTTCAACCAGTTCCTCGGCATCCGCATCGTGTCGATGAAAGACGGCGTGGCGTGCCTCGAGCTGCCCTATCGCCCGGAGTTCATCGGCGATCCGGCGCGCCCCGCGCTCCACGGCGGCGCCATCGCGACGCTCATCGACACGACGGCCGGCTTCGCGGTGTGGACGCGCATCGAGCCCGATGACCGCCTCTCGACGGTCGATCTGCGCATCGACTACGTGACCCACGGCCGCCCGGAGGCGCTCCAGGCCGAGGCCACGGTGATCCGGCTCGGCAACCGCCTCGCCACCGTGGACGTGCGCAGCTACCAGCCGAGCGACGAGAAGCGCACGGTGGCGACGGGTAAGGGGGTGTTCAGTATTCGTCGCAAGGAGGATGTCTGAGCGCGTGACGGGCGGGGGTCAGGTGGGGTCGCCTGTACCGGCGGAGGTTGGAGCGGTCTTCAGGGCAGGTTCACGCCGGCATAGAAGAGGAAGCGGTAGAAGACGAGGGTGCCACCCTGGTTGAAGAGGACGGGCAGGCTGAAGGGTTCGAAGCCGAAGTTCCAGCGCTGGTTGAGCACGTACTTGATGCCCACCTCGGGGGCAAAGACGCCGGCATGAACGACCCCCCCACCGGTGCCCACGATCGGGGCATAGCCGAGCATGGCCCGCGGGTAGATGTAGAGCCCTTTGACCGGCAGGGGAAAGTCGTACTGGAAGCCGACCGGGATCATGATGATCGTGGTGCCGGCCGAGAACTGGAACTGGATCGGCACCACGATGTAGGCCCGGCGCGCGCGGTCGACGGCGAAGCCCGCGTCGAGCTGGAGCGCGAACTGATTGACCGAGGCGTTGAGCCCGAAGGCCCCGCCGACCTTCAGGTTCAGCATGACCGGGCCGGTCTTGCCTGGGTCGTTCGCGAAGCCCTGGGCGTGGCCCACCGAGGTCAGGATGCACTGCAGGGCCAGGGCGATGGCCGCATACCTGGCGATGGTCTGGAGCGTGTGCCGCATCGTACCCTCCGGGTTGATTCGTCGCTCACGGCGGGCCGACCCCGCTGGGGCCCCGCCCTTCGTATGGTCCCACTCTGACACAAGCACCGCCCGCTGAGACAGCGTAAGAAGAGCGGCCGCCCGGCCGCGACCTCTTCGTGAACGCGCCGAGAGCAGAGGTGCCGGCGGGGAGAGAACGGGCCGGCCCGGCAGATACCCCATGCCGTGAACGATCTCCTGTGATATGTTGAACGTCACCGTTTCCCCCGGGCCGCCATTGGCTTCACGAGACTCGTTGTTCGCTGGTCAGGACCTATCGCCTCAGTGAGTTCGGCAACCCCCGTCGTACTCACGCCCGGACGGCGCAGTGACCGTTGTTCCGTGCCACAGCACGGCTGATCGACATCGCAGGTAACGAAGCGGCTGGGGCCGCAGTAATCGCAGTACCCCCAGGGACCGCAACCACGCCACGGAGCCGGCCACCGTGACCGGCCCCGCGTGGCTTGAACAAGGATGTGCCCGATGAAACACTTCGCGCTCCTCCTCGCGCTCTACCTCTGCGCCTGTCACTCCTCGGATCCGGGAGGAGCGTCCTGGGAGGCGCAGAACCCGCTCTTGCCCCTGCCCAAACCGCCGTTTGGCACCAAGATCGACTTCGCCACCCTCAAGTTCAAGGTGACGCCCGAGAAGGCGCGTCTCGGCCGCTGGTTGTTCTTCGATGTGCGCCTCTCATCCGACGGGAAGGTCTCCTGCGGCAGCTGCCACACGCCGGACTTCGCGTTCTCGCAGTCGATGGCCCACGGCTTCGGCGTGCACCGGATGCCGGCGCCCCGCAAGACGCTCGCCCTGGTCAACGTCGCCTGGCCCCTGTTCGAGGTCTACTTCTGGGACGGACACTCCACCCACCTGGCCGAGCAGGCCAAGGGACCCATCCAGGACCCGCACGAACTCGGGAATTCGCTCGACAAGGCGGTGCAGGCGATCGCCGCCGTGGCCGGCTATCGTCCGGCCTTCCATCAGGCCTACGGCGACGATCGGGTCGACATCGATCGCATCGCCGAGTCGATCGCCTGCTACGAGGCCACGCGCGTATCGGGCAACTCGCCCTACGATCGTTTCGAGGCGGGCGCCGCGAGCGCGCTCACCGACCCGCAGAAGAAAGGACGTGACCTGTTCTTCGGCAAGGCGGGGTGCAGTCGCTGTCACCTCGAATGGACCCTCAGCGATGCGCAGTTCCACAACCTCGGCGTCGGCTGGGATCCGGTCAAGGGGGTCGGGGCCGATGGCAAGCCGAGTCCGGCCGGTTTTGCCGATCTCGGGCGCGGCGGGGTGACCGGTCGGCTCGCCGACTCCGGCGCCTTCAAGACGCCCTCGTTGCGCGACGTCTCCAAGCACGCGCCCTACATGCACGACGGCTCGATCCGCACGCTGCGCGCCGTGGTCGAGCACTACAATCAGGGGGGCATCCAGAACCCCTGGCTCGACCCCAAGATGTACCCCCTGCACCTCACGGTCGACGAGGTCCGGCAGCTCGTCGCCTTCCTCGAGGCGTTCGACGGCGAGGGGTATGGCGACGTCATCCCCACCAGCTTTCCGCAGTAGGTGATTCTGGGCGCGGAGGCTCGGCTCAGCGCGACGAGCCGAGCAGGGTGACCCAGCGAGCCACGCGGTCCAGCACCTCCGCCGGGCGATCGCGGTGCGGGGCATGGCCGCAAGGGGCGAGCAGCAGCGTCTCCACCGGGCCGCGCAGGGCCGCGCGCACGGCGTCGATCTGGCGCACGGTGCCATATTCATCGTCCTCGCCCTGGATGAGGAGGACGGGGCAGTCGATCGGGGGCACGTACGCCTCGATGTTCCAGGCGCGGAACTCGGGCGAGAGCCACACGTCGGTCCAGCCGTGGACGAGGGCATCGGCACCCATGCCGACACCTTCGTCGCCTCGATGATGGCGGGCCATGCGCTCGCGGAACTCGGCGTCCCTGTCGTAGCGGCGGCGCAGGCGGGCGATGCTCTCCACGGTGAGATCTTCGACGAAGACGTGGGGGGCCTCGAGGATGAGGCCGCGCACCGGGTGGGCGGCGCCGGCGTGGATCAGGGCGATCGAGGCCCCGTCGCTGTGGCCGAGGAGGATGGGGGTGTGGACGCCGAGGGCGGCGAGCACCCGCGGCAGCACGTCGAGCGCCTCGCGATGCATGAAATCGACGGGTCGCGGGCGGGGGTAGGGGGCCGAGGCGCCGTGGCCGAGGCGGCTGTAGACGAGCACGCCGAGCCCGGTGCGGCGGGCCACGTGCTCGGGGAAGTCCCTCCAGGTGCTCACCGAGCCGAGGCCCTCGTGCAGGAAGACGAGGGTCGGGGCGGCCGAGGGGGCCGGGCCGATCCATTGGTACTCGAGGTGGGACCCGGTGAGGTCGAGCTGCGGCATGTGAATAAAGAAGGTGGATGGAGAGCGGTCTTGCTTTTCTGACTCTTGGAGAGAAGAGTCAGAAAAGCAAGCGGGGCCCATCTTCAGTGCGCCGCTCACACGCATCGATCCGCTCCGGCCCTTCCGGGCCTTCGCTCACCGCGGGCTTCGCCCCGCATCTGGTCCCAGCGATGCGTGTGACCGGCTATCGCTTCGCGGAGGAATGATGAGCGAGACGCCGAGCTTCTCTCTCTTGAGTCCTGAGGTGCTCCTCGACCCGTATCCCACGTACCACCGCCTGCGCCGTGAGGCGCCGGTGTACTGGTCGAACGAGCTGCAGGCCTGGATCTTCACCCGGTACGAAGACGTGACCGAGGCGCTGCGCGACCCGCGCATCAGCGCCCGGCGCGCGGACGTGCTCAT
The DNA here is from genome assembly GCA_036263495.1 of Polyangia bacterium. Taxonomy (GTDB): domain Bacteria; phylum Myxococcota_A; class Polyangia; order Palsa-1104; family SHYY01; genus DATAGU01. The sequence goes on from DATAGU010000374.1 coordinate 7,495, forward strand.
CCAGATCCAGCTGCGGGGCAAGGATCCGGCCATCGCGCGGGACGTGGCCCGGCTGTGGAACGACATGATGACCATGAACGATCCGCCGGTGCACACGCGGCTGCGCCGGGTCGGCAACCACGCGTTCACGGACCGCGCGGTGAGTGTGTTCCGTCCCTTGATCCAGCGCACCGCCGACGCGCTCCTGGACCGGGTGGCGGGCGGGAGCCGGATGGATCTCGTGCGCGACTTCACCCAGCCCCTGCCGGCGCAGGTGATCGCCGAGGTCTTCGGCATCCCGTCGGGCGACCGCGACGCCTTCCAGCGCTGGTCGGACGATCTCGGGCGGCTCCTCGGCACGGCGCTCGAGGACGTGGAGACGGTGGCGCGGAACGCCAACGACAGCATCGTCCAGCTCGAGCGCTACTTCCTCGAGCTGTTCGAGGAGCGGCGGCAAAACCCGGGCGAGGATCTCATGAGCCTGCTCATGCTTGGGCGCAAAGAGGGCAACCTGAATCTCGAGGAGCTGTGCGCGCAGTGCATCATGATCCTCGGCGCGGGCCACATCACGGTGGTGAACATGCTGGCCAACGTGGTGCACGCGCTCGTCACCCATCCGGCGGCGCTCGAGCGGGTGCGGCGCGAGCCCGCCCTGGTGGATGCGGCGGTGGAGGAGGCGCTGCGCTATGACGGCTCGTCGGCCTTCGTGTTCCGTATCGTGGGTGAGGACCTCGAGTGGGGCGGGCAGAGGCTTGCGCGCGGGCAGCTCGCGTTCCTGTGTCTAGCCGCGGCCAACCGCGATCCTGCGGTGTTTGCCGAGCCGGACCGCTACGATCTCGACCGCGACGCGAGCCAACACGTGGCCTTCGCCTTCGGGCCGCACACCTGCCTCGGGGCGCCGCTCGCGCGGGCCGAGCTGGCGATCGGGCTCGGCACGCTGCTCCGGCGGTTGCCGGGGCTGCGGCTGGATCCGGAGGCGCCGCCGGTGCGCAACTGTGACACGCTGCTCCTGCGCGGCTTCCATCGCCTGCCGGTGGTGTTTTGAGCCCCTACCTCTTGGGGCGTGCGTTTGTGGTAGCTTGGCCTCCCCCATGTCCACGTCCATGTCCATGACGAAGGTCAAGGTCAACGGCGCGATTCACGAGGTCGAGGCGGGCTGCACGGTGGCGCGTCTGGTGGAGCTGCTCGAGGTGTCGTCCGCGCGCGTGGCGGTGGAGCGCAATGGCGAGGTGGTGCCGCGCCGCCGCTGGGCCGAGGTGGCGCTGGACGAGGGGGACGCGCTGGAAGTGGTGACCTTCGTGGGCGGTGGCTAGTCGCCGCGGCCTCCCTGCGGCAGGGATGCGACCCGCCGCCAGAGTTGAGCCAGAGTTGAGATAGAGGAGAACGTATGACCCAGAGCGATGATTTCGTCCTGGCCGGCAAGCGCTACCGGTCGCGCCTCATCGTCGGCACCGGCAAGTATCGCGATCTCGCGGAGACGCGCGAGGCGCTCAGCCGCTCGGGCGCGGAGATCGTGACCGTGGCGCTGCGGCGCGTCGAGCTCAAGCCGGGGCAACCCTCGCTGCTCGATGCCATCGATCCGCAGCGCTACGCGCTCCTGCCCAACACGGCGGGCTGCTACACCGCGCAGGAGGCGATCCGCACGGCGCACCTGGCGCGCGAGCTCGGCATGACCGACTTCCTCAAGCTCGAGGTGATCGGTGACCAGCGGACGCTGTTCCCCGACAACGAGGAGACGCTGGCGGCGGCCAAGGTGCTGGTGAAGGAAGGCTTCACGGTGCTGCCCTACATCGGCGACGATCCGGTGCTGGCGCGCAAGCTCGAGGACGTGGGCTGCGCGGCGGTGATGCCGCTGGCGGCGCCGATCGGCTCGGGGCTGGGGATCCGCAACCCGCACAACCTGCGCATCATCCTGGAGACCGTGAAGGTGCCGGTGATCGTGGACGCGGGCGTGGGGACGGCCTCGGACGCGGCGGTGGCCTTGGAGCTGGGCTGTCACGCGGTGCTCATGAACACGGGGATCGCGGGGGCGCGGGATCCGCTGCTCATGGCCGAGGCGATGCGCGACGCCGTGATCGCGGGGCGCAAGGCGTTCCTGGCCGGGCGCATTCCCAAGAAGCTGCACGCCTCGGCCTCTTCGCCCGAGTCCGGGATGATCGAGTGAGTGGGCGCGCGGTCTCCTTCCGGCTCTACCTCATCACCGATGGTGCGGGTGCTGAGGTGTGCCGCCGGGTGGAGCGCGCGCTCGGGGGGGCGCCGCCCGGGAGTGTGGCGGTGCAGCTGCGCGCCAAGCAGCTCGAAGGGGGCGCGCTGCTCGCGGCCGGGCGGGAGCTGATGGCGATCACGGCGCGGTATGGGGCGCCGCTCTTCATCAATGATCGGGTGGATGTGGCGCTCTTGGTCGGAGCGGCGGGCGCGCACCTGCCGGCGCGAGGGCTGCCGGTCAAGGTCGCGCGCCGCATCGCGCCGGATCTCTGGCTGGGCGCCTCGACGCACTCGTTGGCCGAGGCCCGCATGGCCGTGGCCGGAGGCGCCGACTTCGTGACGTTCGGGCCGGTGTGGGCGACGCCCTCCAAGGCCGGGATGGGGGAGCCCGTGGGCGTGGCGGCGCTCGGTGAGGTGGTGCGGGCGGTGTCGGTGCCGGTGTTCGCGCTGGGCGGCGTGGACGGCGAGCGGGCGGGGGAATGCGTGGCCGTAGGGGCGCGATTGGCGTGCATCCGCGCGGTGCTGGACGCGGAGGATCCGGCGGCGGCCGTGGCCAGGTTGGTCGCGGCGGCGGGGTAGGGAGGAGCGGGTCCGGGTCGGGGTGCGCGAGGGATGAGGGGCGCAGATGAAATCACGAGGGTCTCGGGGCTTGACAGGGCGGGCGACATCAAGGCATACAGTCGCGTCGCCGCGTCGCGGTTCGCCGATGTAGCTCAGCCGGTAGAGCAGCGGTTTCGTAAACCGCAGGTCTCGGGTTCAAGTCCCGACATCGGCTCTGTTTCCCTCAACAATTTCGCCGCCTAAGCCACTACTTCCCCTCTTTTTGCCACGTCGTTGCCACGCCCGGTGAGTCGGGTGGTCACCCTCAAAATGCGCCGGATACCCCGAACAAACGTGCGTTCTGAGGCAGGATCGCTTGGCGCGGGCACACGATCGGAGTGATCGATACAGGCCGCGGCGTCGGGCCGCCGCGGGCGCCATCCAGGCGCGACTGGCCGCGCATCAAGGCACTCACCGGCGCGCTACTGGCCTACATAGAGGCCCGTCTCGGTCGCGGCATAGACGTGGGTCGCGTCGTGGGCGATGGCGAACACCGTGTCGGCCCCGCTCCCCGGGCCCGGGCCCACGTCGACCCAGAGCAACGTCGGGTTCTGCGTGTCGCCATAGCCAGCGGCCGTCATGTCGGTGTAATGCAGGCCGCCAAAGCGCGCCCCCACGAACAGGTAGTGGCCGATGCGATCCCAGCACAGCGGGTCGATCTTGGGGATCGGGGTACTTCCGCCATTCAGGGCCAGCGTCGACGAGGCGAACTTCCAGTTCGGCAGCGCCGGCGCGCTCGTGCGATAGATGCCCTCGTCATCTACGCCCAGGTAGAGGAAGGCCCCATCGAAGTAGAGCGAGAAGGGGTCCTGATAATAGGAAGAGAAGAAGGGCGCCCCGAGGTCGAACGCCGTCCAGTTGGCCGCCGCCGGCAGGTTGGAGAGCGGCGTGCGGAACACGCCGCCGCACTTGTTGCCGTAGTAAAGATACTGCGTGTCGTGGGCGAGCGAGAGGCCGCTCAGGAAGTTCAGCGGATTGCCCTGCGGGTCAGTGTAGCCCGGGGCGTTCGGGCAGGTCTCGATGTACGTGCCATAGACCGCAGGATCGGCATTGGGGTCGCGGCCATTGATGGCGACCCAGTTGGCCTGGTTTACGTCCGTCGTCAGCACGCCCGCGCCATAGGTCGCGATGTAGAGCTGGCCGCCGATGATCTCCATGCCATAGATGATCCTCGGCCCGCTCGGCAGGCCAGCGTTGAAGTTGTTCCAGGTCGCGCCGTCGTCCGGCGTCTCATACACGCCTGCGCCCGCGAACCCGGCGAAGAGGAGCGTGCCGGTCGAGGCGAACCCGTTCACCGGCAGCTTGCTCGCCGTGCCCCCGATGGGGGATGACGACGGCGGCGCCGGGATCGGCTGCCAGGTCTGGGCCGCATCGGTGCTCCGATAGAGTTCGCCGCAGTTGGTGCCGACGAAGATCGTGCCCCCCCGGACGGTCAGCGCGGTCGGATATACCGTCCCCGAGGGATTCGAGGACGACGTTTCACAGAGCTTGGCCCCCGCCGGCGGCCAGCGCCGCGTCCAGCTCGCCGGCGGCACCGGTGGCGCCGCGCTCCCATCGTTCGTCGCCCCAGCGTCCGTGGCGATCGTGGCATCAACGCCCTGGGTCGTGGCATCGGGCGGCGCGCTCGCGTCACCTGGCACGCTCGCATCGGTCCCCGTGCTGGCGTCGGCCCCTGGGCTCGCGTCCGCGCCGCGGCCGAGATCGACGATCCCACCCCCATCGTTCCCCGAGCCACCATCCGGACCTGGGCCCGGCGTACCGCTCCTTGGACAGCCGGCCAAGGTCAGCCCGCCCAGCGTCAAGGCCAGGGCCAGAGAAGCAAGGCTGTTCCATGCCAGGGACACGCAGCGCAGCCGGGTGGAGTCCGAGAGGTGGCGCATGATGGCCTCGAATCGAAATGGGGCTCCAGTATAAGTTGCCGGTCGATGGGGGGCAGGCGATGCGAGCAGCAACCCTGTGCGCAAGCCGCAGAACGACGTGCACAAGCAGCGCAACCCTGTGCGCGAGCCGTAGAACGACGTACGCAAGCCGCGGAACGACGTGCGCAAATCACGGAACGACGTGCGCGAGCCGCGGAACGACGTGCGCAAACCATGGAACGGCGTGCGCAAAGGCCAGATCGAGATGCTTCACCGGCTTGCGCAGATGGTTCTGGCGTTTGCGCACCGTGTTCGCGTGTTGCGCACACAATCCTGCGCCTTGCGTACATCATTCTGCGGTCTGCGAGCATGGTCACGCTGCTTGCGGCGTAACCTCTTGGGCCGTCGCCCTGCTTTCTGCCATCACCCTCGACGCCCGCGAGCCCCTGCGCCGGCCTATCCGCCAGCAGCGCCTAGCGCGAACGGATCGACGGTGTAGTCCCTGGCGCAGCGCAGCTCGGCGCGGTGCTGCGTGACGCCCCCCACAACACCGGTGCTGGAGTAGAAGAAGATCAGCCGCGCCGAGCCGTCGGCCCGGCGCTCGATCCGAGGCGGCTCGATCTGGACGCTCCCAATCGGCGGCGGCACGACGATGACACCGCCACTCTCGAGGAGCTCGTGGCTGGGCAAGCCGGATGGGCCACTCCACATCCACAGGAGCCGTTCGGCGATCGCCTTCGCTGGGAGCGACTGCTTCTCGTCGATGAAGTGCGCCGCGCGGAGGAGCACGTCCAGGTTGTTCTTCTTCGGCAGCACCACTTCGCCCGACGGGCTGGCGAAGCCACGCACGGCCATCTTCTTCGGGCCCGCGGCGGGCGGCGGGGTGATCGGCCACTCCGCCTGGAACGCGATGAGATCGCCGGTCTTCTGTTCGGGGTATCCGGTGAGATCTTCCCTCGCGGGCGTGATCGACAAGCCGGTCTCGTTCCTCTGATAAGAGCGGGCCACCTCCTTGCTGAAGGCGGCCTGTGCTCTCCCGAACGGTGTCTCCACGGCGGTCTCTTTCGTCTTCTTCGCCTCCCTGCGCTTGGCCAGGCACTCGGAGGACGCGCCCAGGGAGATCATGACGATCAGGACGGCGACGAGGCGCATCAGGCGGCCCTCCGTCCCGGGCGACCGCCGTGGACGCCCACGCTCGATCCCTTTGGCGACGTCGTCAGCCCAGCGAACAACTCCGCGGTCGGCAAGATGGTGCGCGCGCACCCGCTGTGTCTGCATAGCCCTCGTTATAGGACCGGAAGCCCGGAGAGTACATGCTCACGCCAAGGGCCGAGAGCCATGCACCTTGACGTTCTCGGATGATCGTAGCGGCACCTCCAAACGATGCCGACCCTCTCACCCGATCGTCGGCGGTGGTGCGTGCACTTCGGCGGGCGGCTCCACGGCGGGGCGATCGATCTCCTGGTCGGGCTCGGGCCGGCGCGTGCGCGCGATGGGCCGGATGGCGACGGCCACGCCGCGCCGCGCCGACTCGAGCAACGCCGTGATGATCCGTACGTCTGCCAGTCCTTCCTCGCCCGAGGGCTCCGGCGTCCGGCCGTTCTGGATGCAATCGGAGAAGTAGATGAGCTCGGGACCAAACTGGTCGCGGGGTGTGAACTCTCGCGCCTCGACCTGCTCGCCCCCCACGGTGACGGTCAGCTTCATGGGCGCCTTGTAGTCGTAGGCGCCTTCGAGCTGGAGGTCGCCCTCGGTGCCGACCAGGCGGAACCAGGAGACCCCCGCCAGCTCCTGGCTCACCGTGAACTGCGCGATGCGCCCGCGCGGGAACTCGAGGAGGGCGGAGGTGGTCGCGTCGACCTCGGGCATGCGGTCGTCGTGGCCCGGGAGCACGCGGCACAGCCCCCCGATGGGCTCGTCTCGAAACAGGTAGCGGGCGGCGTTGATGGGGTAGACCCCCTCGTCGTAGATCGCCCCCCCGCCGACGTCGGGTCGGGTGCGGATATCGCCGGGTCGCACCTGCTGGGTGAGCATGGAGAGGAAGAGCCGCGGCTCGCCGATGCGGCCTGAGCGGATGAGGTCGATGACGTGCAGGTTGGCGGCCTCGAAGTGCAGGCGGTAGGCGATCATCAACTGGACGCCATGGTCGTCGCAGGCGCGGATCATGGCGCGGCAGTCGGCCTCGGTGTTGGCCATCGGCTTCTCGCACAGGACATGGACGCCGGCGCGTGCGGCCCGCTCGGTGTACTCGCGGTGTTGCTCGTTGGGTGTGGCGATGTACACCGCATCGACGCGACAGGCGTGCAAGATGTCTTCGAACTCGTCGTAGCCGCCGGCTCGCTCGACCCGATAGTGAGCGCCCAGCTCGCGGCGCTTGGTCTCGTCCGAGGAGATGAGCGCGACGAGCCGAGAGTTCTCGGCGTTGGCGAATCCTGGCAGTACGGCGGCCTGCGCGATGTTGCCCAGACCGACCACGGCATAGCGAATGGGATCCTTGGACATGACGGCGAAGGTGGGGGTGGGGAGGCGTGGTTCAAGTGATGCAGTGCTGCCTCCGCCACGCCTGCGGTGTCCTCCGGCTCCATCCTCGTGCCGCCGCGTACCTCTCGATGAGGCTCACCCGGACGGTCGAGCGCGCCCAGCATTTTGATCTACCCCCCGGTCGGTGTCCTAGCCCTTGGGCTCGAGCGCCACGTCCACGGCGCCCGCCAGCGTGTGCACCGGGACGATGAGCAGCTTTTCGACGAGCTGTGGCACCGTAACGAGCTGGCTGGCGTTGTCGGCGGGGATGATCACCGTATTCCGGCCGTGACGCAGCGCTGCGTTGAGCTTCTCGGGCAAGCCACCGATCTCGCCCACGTTGCCGTGAAGCGATAGCTCCCCGGTCACAGCCAGGCCCGGGACCACCTTGCGGCCTGTCACCACCGACAGCATGGCCAGCCCAAAGGCCAGGCCTGCGCTCGGGCCGTCCTTGGGCTGGGCGATGTTGACGAGGTGCACCAGGAGCTTCTTGCGGCGCAGGAGCTCGCTCGAGACGCCGAGCCGATCGCCCAGGTGGAGGAGGGCGTTGTAGGCCGCCCGCACCGATTGCTCGAGCACTTGGCCTCGCATGCCGATGAGCTCGACGCCCGACCCTGGCACCTGCGCACACTCGACAAAGCCCACGTCGCCGCCGCCCTTGTCTGCCACCGTGAGGATCGTGATCTTGCCCAGCAGGGCGAGCTGGTTGGCCTCGACGTCCTGTTTCTGCAGGTCGCTCTCGGAGGCGAGATCGGCGGCGCGATGATGCTGCATGCCGGGAAAGGAAATCGCCTTGGGCGCGAACTCGCCCGGCGCCATGCGGACCATCTGGTTGTGCACGCGCTGGCGTAGCTCGATCGCGATGTGCAGGACCTGATCCGCCTCGTCCCGTCGGATCTGACGATCCGGGAAGAGCATCTTGAGCAGGCCGGCGGCGACGCGGGTGACGGCCGTGGTGTCGCGCGTGTTGGCGCCCTCGAGGAGGACGCTGCCCTTGATCCAGTCCTGGAACGCCAGGTCGCGCCGCAGCTCCCCGAGCACTTCCCCGAAGTAGTCGGAGAGAAACCCAACGCCATCGGCGAGCACGTCGTCGCTGATCTTGGGCAGCTCCCAGCCGGGGACGAAGCCGTGGATGCGATCGGCGATCGCCACGTCGCACAGCTCGCGCGGCATGACCTGGAACAGGTGCTCGTAGTCACGCCGGGGGACGCCGTCGGCGTCGATCTCGATGTTGCCGGTGAACATGAAGCTGCAGTCCGACATGAGCGCCTTGCCGCCCCGCTCGATGCTGCCCGACTCCATGTAGTTCTTGAGCGCCGCCACGAGCGATTTGTCGGGGAACTGCGTGCCGCCCACCTCGTCGAAGATGATGGCCTTCCTGCGGCCCACGATGCCGACCATCCGGCGGCTGAGGTCGTAGAGGAGGGTGGCCGGCGTGGCG
>DATAGU010000375.1:0-17351 GCA_036263495.1 Polyangia bacterium
CGCCTCGAACCGCCTCACCAGCTCGACGACGTCGTGGACTTTCACTACTAGCTTCATCAGTCGCTCGACGATTCTCACGGTTCCCTCCTTGCCCCGCAAGGGGCCTCAGGGACCGGACACAAAAAACTTTACGCTACCGAATGACGTGCGCAAGTCACAGAATGACATGCGCAAGTCGCAGAACGACGTGCGCAAGTCACAGAACGATATGCGCAAATCAAAGAATGATGTGCGCAAACGCAAAATCGATATGCGCAAATCAAAGAATGATGTGCGCAAACGCAAAATCGATATGCTTCATCGGCTTGCGCACATGGTTCTGCCACTTGCGCACGTCGTCCTGTGGTTCGCGAGCATGGTTACGCTGCTTGCGGGACGTGCTCCTCCGGATGGCTCGTCAGGAGCACCTTTACAGACAGGTGCAGCCGAGGGTCCGCCAACGCCGCAAGCCCATGCTTTACCTCCAGGCGATGGGGAGGAGCGCATTTCCCCCACGATCTCCAATCCTTGCGGGGCCAGGGGGTATGAAATGGTTCACAGACAGGGTAAAATTATGTAAATTGGGATGCAGGCGTATGGTGCCTAGGAGGGCCTGTGGCAGAGCGGCTCATGGAGGTCTTGGCGTGGTGAACCCCCGGCAAGGCCGGCAGGCGGCGGCTTGATGCAGACCATCGCCTTCTATTCCTACAAGGGGGGCGTGGGGCGGAGCCTGGCGCTGGCCAATTTCGGCCGGCTGCTCGCGCAGTATCTCCGCAAGAAGGTCTTTGCCATCGACCTCGACCTCGAGGCGCCCGGGCTCCAGTACAAACTCCTCGCGCCGGAGGAGCGCGGCCAGATCCGGCACGGGGTGGTGGATTACCTCCATCGGTTCCTCGCCGAAGGGACGACCGGGCCGCTCGAGGACTATGTGGTGCCGGTCGAGCATGAGCCGGGACGCACCGGGCTCATGCACCTCATGCCGGCGGGCCGCGCCCCGGCCGCGGGCTACTGGCGGCGCCTCGGCGACATCTTCTGGCGCGAGTTCCTCTACGCCGAGGGGGCGCCGGGCATCCCGCTGTTCTTCGATCTCAAGAAACAGATCCGCGAGCGCTACGCGCCGGATTACCTCCTCATCGATTCCCGCACGGGCATCACCGAGATCGGCGGGGTGGCGACGACCGTCCTGGCGGATCAGGTGATCTGTCTCGTGGCGCACAACGACGAGAACCTCGAAGGCGCGCGGGCGGTGCTGCGGAGCCTGGGCCAGACGCCGCGGCTGCCCGGGCAGGAGGTGATCGAGGTGGTGCCGGTGATCACCCGCCTGCCGGCCCGGCTGAGCGACGAGGTGGAGGGGAGCCTGGTCGAGCAGGTCCGGACCTTCCTCAACGAGCCGGCCGAGGACACGGGGGACGCGCTGGCGGTCGAGGAGGTGTTCGTCCTCCACTCGGAGCCGCGGCTGCAGGTGCGCGAGGAGATCCTGGTCGGCAGCCCGACCGGCACCGACGCCGCGCTCCTGCGCGATTATCTGCGGCTGTTCCGCCACATCATCCCGCGCGTGGCCGACGAGGAGGGCTTCGGGCGGCTCGAGCGCCACGTCGAGAACGAGCGCATCAACCTGTGGGTGGAGGCGGCGCGGCAGGCCGAGCACGCGGCGCGCTCCTCGCCGATGGAGGCGGTGGCGCTGTATCGGAAGCTCGCGGCCAAGCGCCCCGAGGAGTTCCTGCCCCACCTGGCGGCGAGCCTGCGGAGCCTGGCCGCCTGGCAGAGCGTGCAGGGGCAGTGGGAAGGGGCGATGGTCTCGGACCTCGAGGCCCTGGAGATCTGGCGCAAGCTGGCCGTGGACTACCCCGAGGCCTTCATGGCCGACCTGGCGCGCAACCTGACGAGCCTCGGCAACTGCCAGAGCGCGCTCGGGCAGCGCGAGGCGGCGCTGGCCTCGGACACCGAGGCCATGGAGGTGTGGCGCAAGCTGGCCGCGGAGGACCCCGCGTCGTACCTGCCGAACTTCGCGCGCAGCCTCAACAACCTCGGGCTCGGGCAGCGCGACCTCGGGCAGCGGGAGGCGGCGCTGGTGTCGGTCAAGGAGGCGGTGGAGCTGTGGCGCAAGCTGGCCGCGGAGCAGCCGGAGGACTTCCTCCCCGAGCTCGCGCGCGGCCTCAACAACCTCGGCAACTGCCAGCGCGACCTCGGGCAGCGGGAAGCGGCGCTGGTGTCGATCCGCGAGGCCGTGGAGCTGTGGAACAAGTTGGCCGTGGAGCGGCCCGAGGTGTTCCAGCCGGATCTCGCGGGCAGCCTCAACAACCTCGGCAACTGCCAGAGCGAGCTCGGGCAGCGCGAGGCGGCGCTCGGCTCGGCGCAGAAGGCGGTGGGGCTCTATCGCCGGCTGGCGGTCAAGCGGCCGGCGGCGTTCCTGCCGAATCTGGCCTCGAGCCTCAACAACCTCGGGGTGAGCCAGCGCGGTCTCGGGCAACGCGAGGCGGCGATCGCGTCGGCGCGGGAGGCGGTCGAGATCTGGCGCCGGCTCGCGAACGAGCGGCCCGAGGCGTTCCTGCCGGATCTCGCGAGCAGCGTGAGCAACCTCGGGATCGGTCAGAGTGATCTCGGGCAGCGGGAGGCGGCGCTCACCTCGGCCCTCGAGGCGGTGGCGCTCTATCGCAAGCTGGCGTCGGAGCGGCCGGAGGCGTTCTCGCCCAACCTGGCGTCGAGCCTCAACAACCTCGGCAACCGGCAGAGTGAGCTCGGGCAGCGGGAGGCGGCGCTGGCCTCGGTCAAGGAGGCGCTCGAGCGGATCTGGCCCTTCTATACGGTCCTACCCCGCGCCTGGGAGCGTCTGACCCGGATGATCCTGGAGAACCTGCGCGATCATATGAAGGCGCTCGGTCGTCCGCTCCCGCCGGACCTGCGCGAGCGCCTGTCCGTGTTCGAAGGCAAGCACGTCGCCTGACACGGCTCGTGCGGGTCATTCGAGGGGACGCAGGAGCACCCCTTGCAGGTGGAAGTCTGCCCAGTAGCTCAGGAGGAACGTCCGACCGTTGCTCGCGCCCGCGGCATAGGTCTCGGCCGGCAGGGCGGATGAGGCCCGCGGCGCGCCCGACGGCAAGAGCCAGGCGGCGCGCCAGGTGTCGGCGGTGAAGTCGGTCTGCCACCCGGCGAGGTGGACGCCCTGGCGCCAGAGGGGGGGCTTGCCGTGGCCGCGCGGCGCGAGCTCGCAGCGCCCGGGGACGAAGATCCAGTTGAAGACGGGGGCGCCGCTGGCCACGGTGACCGAGGGGGTGGGGGCGTAGCCCGGGCCGAGGCGCACGAGATCGACGTGGCTCGGCGGCGCGGCGTCGGCGAGCAGGACGGCGAAGGCGTGCCCGTCGAAGAGCGCGTTCAAGGGGTACTCGCCGGCCACGGGGTAGGGGTGGGACGCGAGGACGGTGAGGTCGCTGCGGAGCACCCTGTAACCGTTGTTGAAGAACGTCACCAGGGTACGTCCCCGATCGCTCGCGAGCGGGCCGGGGCTGTCGCCGGTGGCGAGGACGATCCCTGCGCCGTCGAGGTTCGTGCCATCGGCGCGGATGCGGGTGAGCCGGACCTGGTTGGCGAGGTAGTAGGTGACCATGAACTGGTGGCCGTCCCAGGAGACCTGCGGGGTGGAAGGGAAGTCGAAGGTGATGGTGCCGACGATGGCGATGGCGGAGGGGTCGAGCACGGTCCCGTCCCGGGTGACGCGGGCGGCGTAGAGGCCCCCGTGGTAGTTGGCCCACACGACGAGGAAGAGGGAGGGGCTCGCGGCGACGGCGATGTTGCTGGCCGCGGTGGTGGGCAGGGGGATCCCGGCGGGATCGAGGACCGCGCCGTCTCCGGTCACGCGGGTCGCCCGCAGCGGGCCCGGCAGCGTGGATGAGCCGCGATCGATGTAGGCGACGAGGTACTCATCGCCGCTCGCGGCGATGGCGCTGGTCTCGAAGTGGCCGGGCGCGGCGGCGAGCGGGATCCCGCTCGTGAGGGCGCTCGTGATCCTGCCGGCCGACCGGTCGGTCGGCGGATCCTCGGCACCGCAAGCGGCGAGGATGGCCATCGAGAGCAAGAGCAGTGAGGTCTTACGAGTCTTTCGCATCGCTTGGTCCCTTTCTGCGTGCACGCCCTGATTCTGTGCGGCGTGGCGCATGCGCCGAGGAGGCTTGCGAAGTTGGTTCCAGATCTGCGGGAGGCGGGAGTGATGGCGTTCGTTCGTGGGCCCCGTCCCTGCCCCTGAGCTGGGCCGAACATCCCGTCCGGGGGCCATGCGCGGGCGCATCCACCGGCTCATCGCCGACGGAGCGCGATCAGGTGCTATCCTGGCCGGACCATGAGATGGCCTGCTTGGCTTCCTTTCTTCATCCTCTGGGCTGGACCGGCGCTGGGTGATCCGGGCGCTTCACGCTGGCAGGGGGCGGACGAGCCCTATCTCGCCGGGGTGCATGAGCGGATTCATCGGCGCTGGTCGGACTTCTTGCGCGAGCTCGAGCGGCTGCCGGCGAACTCGCCGCATCGCAACCCGGACCTGGCGGCCGAGGTGCTCATCGCGGTAGAGCCGGATGGTCGCATCTCCCGCGTCGAGCGGACGAGCGGCCCGGGGCTCAAGGGGTTCGACGAGGCGCCGGTGCAGCTGCTGCAGGATGTGGCGCGGCTGCCGCCGCCGCCGGAGGCGCTGCTCTCGGATGACGGGCGCGCGTATCTGAGCTGGCACTTCACCACACGGGCGCCGGGTTGCGAGCAGGGCGAGGTCACGGAGCGGCACCTGCCCATCGAGGAGGCGATCGATAGCCTGGCGCGGGGCGGCCGCACCGAGGCGGCGGCGGCGCGGGTGGTGGAGGCGGTGCGCGCGGAGCCGGCACGAACGGCGGCGCTGCTCGGCCGCCTGACGGTGGCGATGGCGCGGGCCGAGGCCAAACACGCGGAGCCGGAGCACCGGGCGGCGGCGGCGGTGGTGCTGGGTCAGCTCGAGGAGGGGCTCGTGCCGCTGCTCGGCCTGGCCAAGGATCCGCAGCCCGCGGTGCGGCGGGCGGCGCTGGCGGCGCTGGGAGGGCGCAAGCGCTTCGCGGCGCGGGACGCGGCTGGGGTGGTGCGCGAGACCCTGGTGCGCGCGCTGTCGACGGAGGACCGGATGGTGGCGGCGCAGGCGCTCGGCCACCTGGCGGATCCGAGCACGATCCAGCCGCTGCGCGAGGTGCTGCGGTCGGGCCTGGCCCCGGCCGACACGGCGATGGCGCTCGGGGACCTCGGGGATCGCGCCGAGGCGATCAACATCACGCGGGGGCTGCTCCAGGGGGATGCGGCGGCGCGGCAGGCGGCGGCGGTGGCGGCGCGGGTGCTCAAGGCCACGGAGCTGGCGCCGGCGATCCTGGAGGCGATCCCGGCGAGCGCGAGCAACCCGGCGCTGCGGGCGGCGCTGCTCGATGGGCTCGGCGTTCCCGGGAATCGGGCCTCCGCCGAGGCGCGCAAGGCGCTGCTGGCGGGGCTGCGCGATGCCTCGCCGCAGGTGCGGGCGCACGCGCTCGAGGCGCTCCTCGAGACCGGGGATCGCTCCGGGGGCATGCGCTCGCGCGCGGAGGACGCGCTGTCGGATCCCGAGGCGGTGGTCCGGGCGGCGGCGGCGACGGTGCTGGCGCGGCTCGGGGCGGTGGACGAGATCATCCGGCCCTCGCACGATCGTTCGCCGCTCGTGCGACGCGCGCTGGCCGCGGCCTTGCTGGCGCACCCGCTCGAGGGGGCGCGCAAGCTGCTGGCGCGGCTCGAGCAGGATCCCGATCCGGTGGTGAAGGAGGCGTTCCAGACCACGGGCGGCGCAACGCCGGATCGCGAGCGCCTCGCCGAGGAGTACCTCGGGGCCAAGGGCGCGGTGGCGCTCTTGCAGGCCGCGGCCCGCTGGGCAGCCGTGCCGGGCGACGCGGCGCCGCGCTGAGCGGAGCGCCCGAGGGTCTTCACGTCAGTCTGCGCAGTGGGCCGGCGGTGTCCGGGAGCGCCGGCCGCCGGCTCACTGCTGATCGATGATGAAGGTGTCGGGGTTCTGCGTCCCCTGCTCGGGGGCGGTCTCGGTGGGGGCGGTGCCGTCGATGAACTTCTCGTCGATGGCGCCTGGCGCGCCGGGCGGGGCGAGGAGCCCGGTGACGGGGTCGATGCGGGCGATGACGATGCCCGGGGGCTGGGTGAAGGGCCGCGGGGGGACGCCCTTCAAGGCGCCGTTCATGATGTCGACCCAGATGGGCAAGGCCGAGCGGGCGCCCTGCTCGCCATGGCCGAGGTCGCGCATGTCGTCGAAGCCGACCCACACGCCGGTCACGAGGTCGGGCGTGAAGCCGACGAACCAGGCGTCGCGCTCGGAGTTGGTGGTGCCGGTCTTGCCGGCCGCGGGGCGCTTGAGCCGCCCCTTGGCTGAGGCCGCGGTGCCCTCGTCGATGACGCTCTCCATGAGGGAGGTGACGAGGTAGGCGATCTCGGGGGTGATGGCCTGCTGCGGGGCGACGGGAGGGGTGACCTCGTTGCCGATCTGGTGGATGAAGACGAGGGGGGCGCGCTGTCCGCCGGTGGCGAAGGCGGTGTACGCGTTGGTGAGCTCGGCGAGGGTCACTTCGGCGGCGCCGATGCCGAGGGAGAGGTGGGGATCGAGCTTGGACTCGATGCCGAGGTTGTGGGCCATCTCGACCAGCGCCTCGGGGCCGAGGTCGGCGACGAGCTGGGCGGCCACGGTGTTGAGGGACTTGGCGAGCGCGATGCGCAGGCGCACGGGGCCGAGGAACTCGTGGGACTCGGCGTTCTTGGGGATCCACGGCGCCAGGCCGGGCTGCTCCTCGACCTGGGGGGAGTCGTTGAGGATGGTGGCCGGGGTGTAGCGGCCCGAGGCGAAGGCGGTGGCGTAGAGGAAGGGTTTGAAGGCGGAGCCAGGCTGGCGCATGGCGCGGGTGGCGCGGTTGAAGCCGCCTGGGTGGAAGCCGTAGCCGCCGACCATGGCGCGCACCTCGCGGGTCGCGGGATCGACGATGAAGGCGGCGGCCTGGGGGCCGAACTCGGGCACGAGGATGGGGAGGTTCTCGGCGGTGCGGCCGAGCGAGGGCTCGGTGCGGACGACGAGGACGTCGCCGACCTGGTAGCGCTTGTCCGCGCTCAGGGCCTTGGGGTTGTAGCGGTCCTTGCGGGCGAGCAGGGGGAGGAAGCCACGCGCGCCGCCGCTGTCGAGGATGGCGCCGGCCTGATCGCCCTCGGCGCGGAGCTCGGTGACGACGGCCTCGATGGCCCGGCCGCTCTCGAGGGCCTGGCCGGTGCGCTCCTCGACCCACTTGGTCTTTTGTTTGGCCGTGGGGCTGTGGTTGAGCTTGGAGAGCTGCTTGAGGGCCCGCTCTTCGAGGAGGGCGCGCACGGCGACGGGGCCGGCGGGCGGTTTGCGCGGGCGGTAGGCGGGCTTGCGATAGCCCTGGCGCTCGTCGAGCTCCTCGAGGCGGCGCTCCAAGGCTTCGCGGGTGAGCTTCTGGATGCGGGCGTCACAGGTGGTGGTGATGGTCAGGCCGAGGTAGGGGAGTTCGTCGCCGTGCTGGGCCACGAGCTGGCGGCGCACTTCGTCGATGAACTCGGGGGCGATGCCGAGCGCGGCCGGGGGGCGCACGACCTGGATGGGGGCGTTGGCCCAGCGCTCGGCCTCGGCCTTGTTGATGTGGCCGTAGCGCAGCATCTGCGACAGGACGTAGCGTTGCCGGTCCTTGGCGCGCGCGGGGTGCTTGATGGGCGAGATCTCCTCGGGGCCCTTGGGCAGGGAGGCGAGGACCGCGGCTTCGCCGGCGTTGACCTCGGAGATGGACTTGCCGAAGTAGAAGCGGGCGGCCTCCTCGATGCCGTAGCGGTTGTGACCGAAGTAGATCTGGTTGAGGTAGAGGTAGAGGATCTCGTCCTTGGTGAGCGCCTGCTCGAGCCGGCGGGCGAGGATGACCTCCTGGGCCTTGCGTCGGAGGGTGCGCTCGTTCGACTTGATGACGTAGGTCTTGACGAGCTGCTGGGTGATGGTCGAGCCGCCCTGCTTGTGGGTGCCGGGCTGGATGTTGTTGATGAAGGCCCGCAGCATGCCGAGGTAGTTGAGGCCCTTGTGCTCGTAGAACTGGGCGTCCTCGGCATCGACGATGGCGTGGATCATGACGGGCGGGATCTTCTCGCGCGGCACGACGGTGCGGCGCTCCTCGGCGATCTCCCCGAGGAGTTCGCCATTGCGGTCGAGGATCCGGGTGACGACCTTGGGCCGGTAGTCGCCGATGTGGTCGATGCGCGGCAGGTCGGGATCCAGGCCGTAATAAAGGAGGACGGCAGCGATGCTGGAGGCGGCGAGGAGGGCGCCCACCAGACAGAGGAGAAGGAGCAAGCGCAACCAGGAGAGGTGCGATCGGCTCTTGGGTGAGGCCCTCCGCCCGGAGGGTGACGCCGTGCTGCGCTCTCCCGAGCGGGAACTGGCGGGGGTGCGGCCTTTCATCCTGATCCTCTCTGGCTCGGGCCGGGTGGATGACCTGCCCTCCGGTGCCGAAGAGGAAGCTGGTGGCACCCGGCTTTCCTGTAGCCGTCGAGTCTAGCGTGGGGGGAGGAGCATCGCCACTTCGTGGCCGCTCAGGAGGGGGAGCAGGGAGAGGAAGAATGGGGAAGGCGTGGGGATGCGCTACTGCAGACGGCGCAGCTTGTCCCACGCCGGGATGAGGCCCATGGCGACGAACGCCTGGGTGTGGGTCTGGTAATGGCTGATGAGGGGGCGGGGGCCGAACATCTCGGGAGCCCCGGGCCAGGTGCCGTCGTGCCGCTGCGTCGCGAGCAGGTAATTGAGGCCGCGGACGATGGCCTTGCTGTCGGCCGGGCGATGGTCGATGAGCGCGGCGATGGCCAGCCCGGTGGCGCTCGGGACACTGGGCGTACCCAGCTCCTGCCCCCAGCCGCCGTCGTTGTTCTGGGTGGCCTCGAGGTGTTCGATGGCCTTCTGAACCGATGGAAAGCTCGGCCCCAGAGCCCGCGTCACCTCGACGATGGCGTAGGGGATGCTGTAGTACCAGCTGGCCTTCCAGCAGCCGGTCTCGTTGAAGCGCTCTTCGAGCCAGCGTTTGGACGCATCGAGCGAGATGTTGTGCTGCACGGGGTGGGATTCGAGCCCGCCGATGATGTGGGCGATGGTGTCTTCGACCGGCGGGTCGCTGCGATAGTGCCAGGTGCGCCACAGGCCATTGGCCATCTGGTTGCCGGCGAGGTGCCCGCAGGCCCGGGCCACGGCGCGCTTGGAGGGGGCGATGCCTTTGAGGGTGAGGAGCACGGACCCGGTGGTGTCGTTGTCCGACTCGACGCCCCGGCGGAAGGGCCAGCCGCCGTCGGCATTCTGCCAGACCTGCAGGAAGCGGATGGCGCGACCCATGGCATGGCGGGCAAAGACCGGATGCAGCCGGAAGCCGCGCACCATGAGGCTCGTGTCCCAGATGTCGCTGCTGCAGAAGCGCCAAGTGCCGTCGGGATGTTGCGCCGACACCACGAAGGCGTGGCAGCGGCGGCAGGCTTCGGAGTCTGGGGCGGCGACGCCGAGGGCCATGAGGGCGATGAAGGTGCTGACCGGGTTGGCGCAGAAGGAGCCGTCGGCTGCCTGGACCGCGACGAGGTACTGGACCGCCTCCCGGATGACCTCGGGGCGATCGTGCCGCGCTTCCACGAGGATGCGGGCGGAGTAGAGGTCCACCATCGTCCACTGCTTGAGCTTTTCCTCGACCGCCCTCTGCAGGTCCTTCTCCAGAGCGACGCGGAAGTCCTCTTCATTTTGCCGGGCGAGCACCTTCTTGCCGGCGTGGAGAGCGAGCGAATAGAGGAGGCGCGCGCGCGAGGACAGGACGTCGCCCGCGAACATCGAGTTCATCATGTCGACGCTGTCGGACGTGTTGAGGACCAGGTCCTTGAGCGTGGATTCGATGAAGTAGGCGACGGGATGGTGCTTCTGCGGCATGGCGTCGCGGACCCAGTTGCGGGCCCGCATGGTCGCCAAGGCGGCATGGTCCCGATCGACCTGGGCCAGCGCCAGGGCGCCAAGCGCCGTCTCAAAGAGACGAGGATCGGGGAGGATCTCCCAGGCGCCTTGCTCATCTTGCGAATCCAGGCACTGCCGCACGGCCCGCTCAACGGCCGCGTCCAGGTGCCGGATCTCTAGTTGGGTCGGAAGGACGGCCGTGGTGTCCAAAGGCAGACTCATATGAATTTTATGCGCCCAAAAAACCGTGAATGTGAATACATTTTTTTGATGATCTAATATAACCCGATAATCATTTCGCTTTTTTAGTGACGCACGACGCCACGCGACCACCGGAATCTCTCTACCACCAAAGGAACAGGTGTTTTCCCCGGCCCCGAGCGCCGGATGAAGCGCCATTCGCCGCTTGCTGGGGCAGGAGGGGGCCCTGTGGCGCTCGCAGTCGAGCCCCGACGGGCCGATCCTTGCCCACACCCGGCGCATCTCCTACGATGGCCCTGTGCTCACCGACGCCCAGGTCCTCATCACCGGCGGCGCAGGGTTCATCGGCTCACACCTGGTAGAACGCTTGGCGCCACGGAACCGCGTGCGCGTCCTCGACAGCTTACGCCGGGACGCATTGCGCCCGGCGGGCCTGCACAATCACCCCCAGGTCGAGCTGGTGGTGGGCGACGTCATGGATCGCGCCACCGTGGACCGGGCGATAGCGGGTTGCGACGTCGTGATCCATCTGGCGGCCATCGCCGGCGTGGACACGGTCATACGCCACCCGGTCGATACCATGCGCGTGGCCCTGCTCGGCACGGCTCACGTGCTGGAAGCCGCGGCGGCCACCGACCACTGCCGCCGCTTCGTGGACTTCTCGACGAGTGAGGTGTTCGGCCGCTTCGCCTATCACGTGACCGAGTTCGACGCCACCACGCTGGGGGCGGTGGGCGAGGCGCGG
The DNA here is from genome assembly GCA_036263495.1 of Polyangia bacterium. Taxonomy (GTDB): domain Bacteria; phylum Myxococcota_A; class Polyangia; order Palsa-1104; family SHYY01; genus DATAGU01. The sequence goes on from DATAGU010000375.1 coordinate 10,917, forward strand.
TGGACCTACGCGGTGGCCAAGCTGGCCACCGAGCACCTGGCGATGACCTATCATCGCCAGTACCAGTTCCCGGCCGTGTCCGTGAGACCCTTCAACATCTACGGACCGCGCCAGGTGGGCGAAGGGGCGGTGCATCACTTCATCGTGCGCGCCCTCGAAGGCGCGCCCCTCCAGGTACACAACGACGGGGCCCAGATCCGCGCCTGGTGCTACGTCGACGACCTCGTCGACGCCGTGCTCCTCACCCTCGATGACGACCGCGCCGTGGGCCACGCCTTCAACATCGGCAACCCGCGCTCCACCGTGACCATCTACAACCTGGCGCGCGAGATCGTGCGCCTCTCGTCCTCGGGCTCACGCATCGAGTTTGTCCCCTGGCCTCACCCCGATGTGGAGCTGCGCGTGCCGGCGGTCGACAAGGCGCATCGGCTGCTCGATTGGCGTGCGCGCGTGGATCTCGAGGAGGGGCTGCTGCGCACCATCTATTGGTACCGGCACCGCGGCAGCGCCTCGATGCCCCGCATCTCCTAGCGAAGACCATCGACCCATGAGCTCGGCCGACATCGTCATCCGCACCGAGGCCCTCACCAAGACCTTCACCTTCGGCCTCCTGCGCCGCAAGGTGAGGGCCCTGCGCGAGGTCAGCTTCACGGTCGAGCGCGGCGAGATCTTCGGCTTCCTCGGACCGAACGGGGCGGGCAAGAGCACCACCATCAAGCTCCTCATGGGCCTCTTGTTCCCGAGCGGCGGCCGCTGCGAGCTGCTCGGGCGTTCCGTGCCGGACGTCGAGGCCAAGCGCCGCCTCGGGTTCCTGCCCGAGAGCCCGTACTTCTACGATTACCTGACCGGCGCCGAGCTGCTCGACCTGGTGGGCCGGCTGTTCGAGCTGGCGCCGGTGGTCAGGCGGCGACGCACTGAGGAGCTGCTCGCACGCGTCGGCCTCGAACGGGCCGCCGGGCTGCCGCTCCGCAAGTATTCCAAGGGCATGCTGCAGCGCGTGGGGCTCGCGCAGGCGCTCGTCAACCAGCCCGAGCTGGTCGTGCTCGACGAGCCCATGAGCGGCCTCGATCCCGTGGGCCGCAAGGAGATCCGCGACCTCATCGCCGCCCTGCGCAGCGAGGGGACCACGGTGTTCTTCTCGACCCACATCCTGTCGGACGTGGAGCTGCTCTGCGATCGCTGCGCCATCCTGGTCGACGGCGAGCTGCGCGACGTCGGGCCCCTCGATCAGCTGCTCTCGCCGCGCCTCCTCCATACCGAGGTGGTGCTCGAACGAGCCGGGAAACAAGAGGAGCGTCGCCTGGCACCGGGGGAGGACGTCGACGCCTTCCTGCAGACCGCCATCGCCGACGGGGCGAACGTGGTGTCCGTGATGCCGCGGCGCGAGCGACTCGAGGACCTGTTCGTGCGCGAGGTGACGCGCGAGAAGGCCGCCGCGCCCGCGGCTCCCGCCACCTCCGATCCATAGATCCGTAGATGATCCATACCCGCGTCGGGGCGTGCATGGCGCCTGTCAGCTGTGTTATGTAGCGCGCAACACATGCCCTCGTCTGTCTCCCCGCCCATCGAAGCGCCGGCGTACCTTCCGTACCCCAAGGGTCGCCTCATCGATCCCGCCGCGCAGGACGAGATCCTCCTCGAAGTCGAGCGGCGAGCGCGGGCGGCAGGCCCCCGCGGCGCGGTGGTCTTCGACCTTGACTCCACCCTGCTCGACAACCGTGGCCGGCAAGCGCGCATCCTGCGCGAGTACGGCGCCGTCCAGGGCCTCGCGGCCCTGCGCAACACCGAGCCCCGGCACTTCACGAGCTGGAGCCTCACCGACACCCTGTGTCACCTCGGCCTGCCCGAGGAAGAGGCCCAGCGGCTCGCCCCTGAGCTCCGCGTCTATTGGCGGGAGCGCTTCTTCACGAGCGAATACTGCTACGACGACATCCCGCTGCCGGGCGCCGTGGAGTACGTGCAGGCCCTCCTCGCCACCGGCTGCCGCATCGTCTACTGCACCGGCCGCCACACCGCGATGGGCGAAGGCACCGTCACGAGCTTCCGCAGCGGCGGCCTCCCCCTGCCCGATCAAAAGGCCGTCCACCTCCTCCTCAAGCCCAACTTCGAGATGAGCGACGACGCCTGGAAGCAATCGGCGGTGCGCCTCATCGATGCCCTCGGCGAAGTGGTCGCCGCCTTCGACAACGAGCCGGCCCACGTCAACGTCTACGCCACCGCCTACCCCGCGGCCCGCGTCGTCCACCTCGCCACTGACGACTCGGCACGCCCCATCCCGCTCGCCCCGGGCGTGCCGTCGATCGCGCACTTCGTCATCGCCGCACGGCACACCGCCTGGGCCGGGGCCGCGGCAGGAAGCCCAGGAAATAAGGACGTCTCATGAGTACAGCACGCGGAATCGCCTCGGCCGTCGTCCCGTCGCACCTAGAAAGACCGCGACATGGCCCCGCATTCCGCTGGCGACGAGCACAGAACTGGCTCGTGCTCGGCCTCACCTACGCCGCCATGTACACGGCGCGCTACAACTTCGCCTTCGCCAACAAGAGCCTCTCGGACACCTACGGCTTCTCCAAGACCCAGGTCGGCACCATCATCTCCATCTCCACCCTCCTCTACGGCATCTCGGCCATGTTCAACGGCCCGCTCGCCGACCGCATCGGCGGCCGCTACGCCATGCTCATCGGCGCCGTGGGGGCGTGCGTCTTCAACTTCACCTTTGGCCTCGGCGCCTACCTCGGCTTCCTCGGCACCGGCACCGTCCTCCTCGGCTACCTGGCCACGGTGTGGACCCTGAACATGTACTTCCAGTCGTTCAGCGCGCTCGCCGTCATCAAGGTCAACTCGGCCTGGTTCCACGTGAGCGAGCGGGGCGTGTTCTCAGCCGTCTTCGGCTCCATGATCCAGATGGGCCGCTTCGGCGTCTACGCGCTCCTCACCGCCTCGGTCGTCGTCGGCCTGCCGTGGCAGTGGAAGTTCTTCCTGCCGAGCGCGTTCGCGGCCATCTTTGCCCTGGCCACGTTCCTGTGCGTGCGCGACACGCCCATGGACGCCGGCCTCGGCGAGTTCGACCCGCAGGACGCGACCAGCGGCGACCGCGAAGCCATCACCGTCGCCTACGTGGCGCGCAAGATCTTCACCAACCCCATCGCCATCACCATCGCGTGCGCCGAGTTCTGCACCGGCCTCGTGCGCAAGGGCTTCGAGGAGTGGTTCCCGCGCTACATGCAGGAAGTGCAGCACCTGCGGCTCGACAACCCCGTGTTCCAGAAGAACGCGCTCGCCATCGTCGCCGCGGGCGTGGCCGGGGCCTTCGCCGCCGGCCTCCTATCGGACTTGCTGTTCAAGACCCGCCGCCCCCCCGTGGCCTTCATCGGCTACCTCTTGCAGATCGTCTGCCTGGCCGTGGTCTGCAAGGCGTCCGACCTCGAGCTGGTGGTCTTCGCGTTCGTCGTCAACTCCTTTGCCATCTCGATGGTGCACTCCATGCTGTCGGGCACGGCGTCCATGGACTTCGGCGGCAAGCGCGCGGGCGCCACGGCGGCCGGGATGTTCGACGGCATGCAGTACCTCGGCGGCTCGGTGATGGGCTTCGGCATGGGCGCGCTCCTCGACGCGTACGGCTGGACCGTCTGGGGCCCGAGCATGATCGGCTTCGCCGTCATCGGCGCGGTGCTCATGGTGCCGCTCTGGAACGCGCGCCCCCGCCGCGGCGCCGCGCATTAGAGGCGGTCACCGCCGCGGAGCCACGAGCGGCGATGCTACCCTGGGGCCCCTTTCGGAGGCCCCATGCACAAGACCCTCTGCGCGCCGCCGCGCATCGCCGCACTCATCGCCATCCTCTGCCTCCTCGCGCCTATCCTGGCGCAGGCGCAGAAACAGAGTCGCCCCCGCGCCCGGGGTCTCGGCGTCCCGCTCGACGGGACCCCCGGCCCGTTCAACGCCATCACCGACGTCCCCGGCGTCGAGGTGGGCGTGACCACGCTCATCTCCGGGCAGGGCCGGCTGGTGGTGGGCAAGGGCCCGATCCGCACCGGCGTCACCGCCATCCTGCCGCGGGGCCAGCGCTCGGTCGAGCCGGTCTTCGCCGGCCGCTTCTCGCTCAACGGCAACGGTGAGATGACCGGCAGCCACTGGGTCGACGAGGCTGGCCTCATCGAGGGGCCGATCTTCATCACCAACACGCACAGCGTGGGCACGGTGCGCGACGCCGCGGTGCTCTGGATGTCGCGGCTCCCCACCGCTGAGCCCTGGGTGCTCCCGATGGTGGCCGAGACCTTCGACGGCGGCCTCAACGACGCCCTCGGCCTCCACATCAAGAAGGAGCACGTCTTCGCCGCCCTCGACGGCTCGCGTACGGGGCCGGTGCCCGAGGGCAACGTGGGGGGCGGCACGGGCATGGTCTGCTTCGGTTTCAAGGGCGGCACCGGCACGGCCTCCCGCAAGCTCGACGCCAAGTTCGGCGGCTACACCGTGGGCGTGCTCGTGCAGTGCAACGCCGGATCGCGGCGCGAGCTGCGAGTCGCGGGCGTGCCCGTGGGGCAGGAGATCACGGATCTGCGCGCCTGCCTGGCCGGCGAAGAGAAACCCTCGCTACCGTGGCTCAAGAACCTGCCGCGCTGTGAGCAGCACAGCCGCGGCCCCCTGCCAGCCAAGGCCACGGCGGTGGCGCCGTCGCCCCGCGAGGAGAGTCCCTTCGATGGGCAGGGCTCGATCATCGTCGTGGTGGCGACCGACGCGCCGCTCGTGCCGCACCAGCTCGCGCGGGTGGCCAAGCGGGCCTCGCTCGCCTTGGGGCGGATGGGTGGCCACGGCGAGGACTCCTCGGGTGATCTATTCGTCGCGTTCTCCACGGCCCGCCCGGGGGCGCCGAACGACGCCGGGGTGGCGCCGATGCAGAGCGTCGTCGGCGGCTCGGTGAACCCCCTCTTCTATGCCACGGTGCAGGCGACCGAGGAGGCGATCCTGAACGCCATGGTGGCCGCCGAGACCCTGACCGGCGCCGACAACGTGCGCATCCACGCGTTGCCGCACGATCGCCTGCGCGAGGCCCTGAAGAAGTACAACCGCCTGGTCGATCCCCCGAGCACGCCGCCGCGGTGAACGTCATGGCTCCTCAGGGCCTGCGACCCTGCAGCGGTCGGCTAGACAGGGCAGGGCGCCGCGCGGGGAGAGACCACCGAGCCGCGCAAGGACAGCACCACCTGGCGCAGCCCCGCCGCAACCTGGGTCCACGCCTCGTCTCTGCTTCGCCATTCAGCGATCGGTCTTTCATGCAGGAGCCCCTGGAGCTCCGCAAAAGGAGTTCCTTGCCAATCGCAGCGCCGCACATGAATGGGGATGACTCGCGCCGCCCTTTGTCGGTGCCGCTCCATCGCGCGCGGCATCTCCAGGCTGTAACAAGATTCCGAGTTCAGAAAATCGCTGCTGATGAGAAGCAGGATGAGATCCGCCGCCTCGAGGTGCTCCTTGACGCTCTCCTCCCGGCCGCGTCCCGGCATGACCTGGCCGCTCTGCAACTCCGTGATGAGACCTTGCTCTCGCAGCATCACAAGGTGACTCTCCAGCTCCTCCCGGTACCTGCGATCCTCAGGCGAGTGGCTGCAAAAGACGCGGAGCGGCCGAGGGAGGTACATCCGAGCTCGCTGCTGCAGGACACCCTGCTTCCACTCGTCGGCCAGGCGATAGATCACCTTCTCGATCGCATTCTCGGGGCGCTCCGTCCTGCAGTCGCTGCAGGTCGTCTCCGCCGCATCGGCGGTATCTCCACACTGGGGGCATCTCCACAGGACCCCACGCCGCAGGATCCCGCTCTCTTCCAGCAGCCTGAAGCACTTCTCGAGCCGCTCCCGCCGGAGCCTGGCCTTCGGCGACAGCGCCCAGACCTCGAGCACCACATGATCATCGGCACCCATGAGGTACTCGAGCGACCACATCAGCTCCTTGCGGAGATAGCGGTTGCTACTCAGCAAGCTCTCGAAGTCGACGGATGACATAGCGGACGCAATCCTCTGTTTGATCGTCTGTGGGAAAATGGACCCAGCCGTCCTCACCCGAGAGATAGGTATGGATCTCTTCGCCGAAAGGCGTCCTCGGGCCCGGCAGCCAATAGAAGTTCCCGCCCTGCGCCGTGCCCGCCCTCCGCATGTCGTGGAACGCCCGGTCCACGACCTTGGCGCCAAGGAGCGGATCCTGCCTCGAGCTGCTCCGCCCCTTCACGAGGCGGCCATCGACGTTGTAGTCGATGCCCACGTATCTGATCTCCTTGTGCCCTGCCTCCTCGCCCTCATGCAGCCGGGGGTAGCGTAAAGTTTTTTGTGTCCGGTCCCTGAGGCCCCTTGCGGGGCAAGGAGGGAACCGTGAGAATCGTCGAGCGACTGATGAAGCTAGTAGTGAAAGTCCACGACGTCGTCGAGCTGGTGAGGCGGTTCGAGGCGT
>DATAGU010000376.1:0-9851 GCA_036263495.1 Polyangia bacterium
GCCGCTCGCCCGCGGCGGCACGGTGATCCTGGCGCGCACCGTCCTCGACCTGCCCGAGCTGCCGGCGGCCGAACGGGTGACGCTGGTCAACACCGTGCCCTCGGCCATGAGCGAGCTCGTGCGAGCAGGCCAGGTGCCCGCCGGTGTGCGGGTCGTGAACCTGGCCGGGGAGCCGCTGTCTGTGGCGCTCGTGGAGGCGCTCTACCGCCGATCCGGGATCGATCGGGTGCACGACCTCTACGGCCCCTCCGAGACCACGACCTACTCCACCCAGGTGCTGCGTCGCCCGGGAGGGACGGCGACCATCGGCCGGCCGATCGCGGGCACGCAGGTCTACGTGCTCGACGAGCGGCTCGAGCCCGTGCCGGTGGGCGTGCCCGGGGAGCTGTACATCGGCGGCGCCGGGGTGACGCGCGGCTACCTCGGCCGACCGGAGCTCACGGCCGAGCGCTTCGTGCCCGATCCCTTCGGCCCTGTGCTCGGGGCGCGGCTCTATCGCACGGGCGACCGGGTGCGCTGGCGCCCCGCGGGCCAGGCCGATGAGGCCGGCCAGCTCGAGTACCTCGGGCGCGTCGACTTCCAGGTCAAGGTGCGCGGCTTTCGCATCGAGCTCGGCGAGATCGAAGCGGTGCTCGCGGCGCATCCGGGCGTGCGGCAGGCGGTGGTGGTGACGCGCGAGGAGCGCCCGGAGCGCCCGGGCGATCGACGCCTCGTGGCCTACGTGGTGCCCGCGCACACCGAGATCACGACGAGCGAGCTGCGCGAGGCCCTGCGCCAACGGCTGCCCGAGTACATGGTGCCGGCCGCGTTCGTGATGTTGCCCGAGCTGCCGCGGACGCCGAGCGGCAAACTCGATCGTCGGGCGCTGCCGGCGCCGGAGCTGGCGTCCCACGACGCCGTTCCGGTGGCGCCGCGCACGCCGACCGAGGAGCTGCTCGCCGACATCTGGGCCGAGGTGCTGGGCCGGCCTCGCGGCGGTCGACTTGGCGTGGAGGACAACTTCTTCGAGGTGGGTGGACACTCGCTCCTGGCCACGCAGGTGGTCGCGCGGATCCGCTCGGCCTTCAAGGTCGAGCTGCCGGTGCGCGCGCTGTTCGAGGCGCCCACCATCGCGGCCCTGGCGCGGCGCATCGAGGAGGTGCGCGTCCCATCGGGAAACACGAGGCACGTGGCCCCGGCGCCTGTGCCCCGACGCCGCAGCGGGGCGGTGCCGCTCTCCTTTGCCCAGCAGCGCCTGTGGTTCCTCGACCAGCTCCAGCCCGGCAACCCCTTCTACAACCTGCCCGCGGCGGTCCGCGTCACCGGCCCGCTCGACGTGGAGCTGGCCCAGCGCTGCCTCGACGAGATCGTCCGCCGCCACGAGGTCCTGAGGACCTTCTTCGCCACCCGCGACGGCCAGCCGATGCAGATCATCGCGCCGTACCTGGCCGTGCCGCTCGCCGTGGTGGACGTGCAGGACGTGCCGCCCGATGCGCGGGAGGCCCATGTGCGCGGGCTCGTAGAGGCGGAGGCGCAGCGGCCGTTCGACCTCGGCCACGGCCCGCTGCTGCGCGCCACCCTGCTCCGCCTCGCCCCCGACGAGCACGTGCTGCTCCTCGTGATGCATCACATCGCCTCGGATGGCTGGTCGAGCGGCGTGTGGCTGCGCGAGTTTGGCGCCCTTTATAAAAACCTGCGGCGCGGCCAGCCCTCGCCGCTCCCACCGCTGCCGCTGCAGTACGCCGACTACGCGCTCTGGCAGCGGTCCTGGCTCCAGGGCGAGGTGCTCGACGGGCAGCTCGCCTACTGGCGGCAGCAGCTCGGCGGGACCCTGCCCGTGCTCGACCTGCCCACGGATCGGCCGCGGCCTCCGGTCCAGACCTTCCACGGCACGGTGCACACGTTCACCCTGCCGCCGGAGCTCACGCAGGGCCTGCGCACCTTGAGCCGCCAGCACGGGGCCACGCTGTTCATGACCCTGCTCGGCGCCTTCCAGACCCTCCTCTACCGCTACACCGGCCAGCCCGACGTCATCGTCGGCTCGCCCATCGCCGGCCGCACGCACGCCGAGTTCGAAGGGCTCATCGGTTTCTTCGTCAACACCCTGGCCCTGCGCACGGATCTCGGCGGCCGTCCCTCGTTCCGCGACGTGCTCGCCCGGGTGCGCGAGGTCACTCTCGGCGCCTACGCGCACCAGGAGCTGCCCTTCGAGAAGCTCGTCGAGACCCTCAAGCCCGATCGGGATCTCGGCCGCACGCCCATCTTCCAGGTGGCGTTCGCGCTCCAGAACCTGCCCCCCTCGCGACTCGATCTCGATGGGCTGACGCTCCAGCCGCTCGAAGGACATGGCGGCATCGCCAAGTTCGACCTGTCGCTCTACCTGTGGGAGGTCCCGGGCAGCGCTGAGCTGCGCGGGACGCTCGAATACAACACCGACCTCTTCGAGGCCGTGACCATGGCGCGCCTCGTGGGGCACTTCCAGACGCTGCTCGCCGCCGCGCTGGCCGAGCCCGACCGCGCGATCACCGAGCTGCCGCTGCTCACCGTGGCGGAGCGGCACGCCGTGGTGGAGGTCTGGCCGAGGAACGACGTCGATGACGGCGAGACCGCGCGGGGCGCGTGCATCCACGAGCGCTTCGCGGCGCAGGCCGCCAAGACCCCCGAGGCGCTCGCGGTGGCCGCGGGCACACGCTCGCTGCGCTACGGCGAGCTCGAGGCGCGCTCGAACCAGCTCGCCCGAGTGCTGCGCGCGCGGGGCGTCGGGCCCGAGACCCCCGTCGCCGTCTTCATGGAGCGCTCCCCCGAGATGGTGCTGGCGCTCCTCGGCGTGCTCAAGGCCGGCGGCGCCTACGTGCCGCTCGATCCGGCCTACCCCGCGGAGCGCATCGCGTTCCTGCTCGAGGACACGGGCGCGCCGGTGCTGCTCACCCAGACGCACCTCGTGCCCCGCCTGCCGTCTCATGTCCAGGGCCAACCCGGGGCCGGACGGCCGCGGGAGATCCTGTGCCTCGACGGCGCCGAGGCCACGCTCGCCTCGGCCCCCCCGAAGCCCTTCGACCCCGGGGTCACGCCCGATCACCTAGCCTATATCATCTATACCTCGGGCTCGACCGGGCGGCCCAAGGGCGTCCAGGTCACCCACCGCGCGCTCGAGCACCTCGTCGCGTGGCACGATCGCGCCTTCGGCGTCACCCCGGCCGATCGGGCCACCCAGGTCGCGGGGCCGGCGTTCGACGCCTCGGTCTGGGAGATCTGGCCGTACCTCCTGGCCGGCGCCAGCCTCCACATGCCTGGCGACGAGAATCGCGCGTCGCCGGAGGCGCTGCGCGATTGGCTCGTGGCCGAGCGCATCACCCTGTGCTTCCTGCCCACGCCGCTCTGCGAGCGCGTGCTGCCGCTCGCCTGGCCCAAGGAGACGGCGCTCCGCTACCTCCTCACCGGCGGCGACCAGCTGCGGCACCCGCCGCCGCCCGGGCTGCCGTTCGCGCTCATCAACAACTACGGCCCGACGGAGAGCACGGTCGTGGCCACCTCGGGAATGATCCCGCCGTCCAGGGACGCCAGCCGAACGCCGGATCTCGGGCGACCCATTGACCATGTCCGCGTGTACCTCCTCGACCGCGAGCTCCAGCCCGTGCCCGTGGGCGTGCCGGGCGAGATCCATCTCGGCGGCGCCGGCCTCGCGCGGGGCTACGGGCAGCAGCCGGGCCTGACGGCGGAGCGCTTCGTGCCGGATCCGTTCAGCGGCGTCGCCGGGGCGCGGCTCTACCGCACGGGCGACCTCGGGCGCTGGCGGCCGGACGGGCGCCTCGAGTTCCTCGGCCGCACCGACTTCCAGGTCAAGGTGCGCGGCTTCCGCATCGAGCTCGGCGAGATCGAGGCGGTGCTCCAGCAGCACCCGGACGTGCTGGAGGCCGTGGTCGTGGCCCGCGAGGAGCGCGCGGGCGACCGTCGACTCATCGCCTACCTGGAGGCCGGCGCGAGGCCACCCGAGGCCGGGGTGCTCCGCGACTTCCTCAGGGCCCGGCTGCCCGAGTACATGGTGCCGGCCGCCTTCATCGTCCTCGACCAGCTGCCCCTCACGCCCCATGACAAGGTGGATCGCCGCGCCCTGGCCGCCCGCGACGTCGCCGGCCCGGCCCTCGACGACGCCCCGGCGCCGCCGCGCGACGAGCTGGAGGCCACCCTCGTGCACCTGTGGCAGGAGGTGCTGGGCCTCGAGACCGTCGGCATCCGGCACAACTTCTTCGATCTCGGCGGGCACTCCCTGCTGGCGGTGCAGCTCGCGTCGCGGGTGCAAGAGGCGCTCGGGCAGCGCCTGCCGCTGGTCACGCTGTTCCAGCACCCGACCGTGGAGCAGCTGGCCGCGGCGCTGCGACGCCCAGGGAGCGACACGATCCCGGCGGCGCCGCTCTGCCTGCAGGACGGCGACGCCCGCGTGCCCCCGCTCTTCCTGGTGCACGGCGCGGGCGGCAGCGCGCTCGGCTACGCGGCGCTCGTGAAGCACCTCGGTCCCGCCCAGCCATGTCATGGCCTGCAGGCGCCGGAGTTCGACGGCGCGGAGCCCTGGGACGCCTCGGTGGAGACCCTCGCGCGTCACTACGTGGAGCAGCTCCGGACTGTACAGCCGGCCGGGCCGTACCAGCTCGGCGGCTGGTCCTTCGGCGGCGTCGTGGCCTTCGAGATGGCGCAGCAGCTCGCGGCCGCGGGAGAGGCGGTCTCGCTCCTCGCCCTCGTGGACAGCCACGCGCCCACGGGCGCCGCGGCGCCGCCGGATGAGCTCGGCCTCCTGGCCGCGTTCGGTCTCATGCTGGGCCTGCCCTGGCGCGAGATCCCGCTCGACCTCGACCACCTGCGGGGCCTCCAGGGACGCGCCCGCCTGGCCTACGTGCTGGAGCAGGCGGCGCGCGCATCCATTCAGGTACCGGGCATCGACCTCGACCAGGCCGAGCGTCTGTTCCGCCGCTTCCAGCGACACGGAGAGGCGCTGGCGCGCTACGTGCCCCGGGTCTACGAGGGGTCGGTCGTGCTGCTCAAGGCCGCGGAGCGGCTCACGGCCGCGACGCCGGCGCCGGCGCCGGCGCCGGATCTAGGCTGGCGCCCGTGGGTGCGCGGCGAGCTCGTGCTCCACACCGTCCCGGGCCATCACTACACGCTCCTCCGCGAGCCGCACGTCGCCGCTCTGGCGGAGACGCTGCGCCCCCACCTCGCGCCTCTCACGCCGAAGGATTCGTCTCCGGCTCACCGTGACGACGACGACGCTGGCGGCGGGAGAGACGGTCGAGGGTGAGGTAGATGACCGGCGTCGTGTAGAGCGTGAGCAGCTGCGAGAACAAGAGCCCGCCCGCGACCGCCACGCCGAGGGGGCGCCGGAGCTCGGAGCCGGCGCCCCCGGTCAGGGCGAGCGGCAGCGCGCCGAGGAGCGCCGCCATCGTCGTCATCAGGATCGGCCGGAACCGCAGCAAGCTCGCGCGATGGATCGCCTCCTCGGTCGTCAGCCCCTCGACCCGCTCGGCCTCGATCGCGAAGTCCACCATCATGATGGCGTTCTTCTTCACGATGCCGATGAGCAGGATGATGCCGATGAGGGCGATGATGTCGAAGTCCATCCGGAACGCGAGGAGCGCCAAGAGCGCCCCCACGCCCGCCGGAGGCAGGGTCGAGAGGATCGTGATCGGGTGGACGTAGCTCTCGTAGAGCACGCCGAGGACGATGTAGACCGCCAGGAGCGCCGCCAGGATCAGGTAGGGCTCACTCTCGAGCGAGGCGCGGAACACCTGGGCCGTGCCCTGGAAGTCGGCGCGCAGGCCGGCGGGCATCCCGATCTCCGCCTCGGCGCGCCGGATGGCGTCGACGGCCTGGCCGAGCGACGCGCCGGGCGCCAGGTTGAAGGACAACGTCACCGAGGGGAACTGGCCCTGGTGGTTGACCGACAGCGAGGTCGCTGACCGGCTCGTGCTGGCGAAGGCGGAGAGCGGCACCGGCAACCCGCCCGGCGAACGCACGTAGATCGCAGACAGCGACTCGGGCGTCTGGCGGAACTCGGGCAGGGCCTCGAGCACCACGCGGTACTGGTTCACCTCGGTGAAGAAGGTCGTCACCTGACGCTGGCCGTACGCGTCGTAGAGCGTGCTGTCGACCATCGAGGGCTGGATGCCGACCCGGGCCGCGGCGTCGCGGTCGATGTCCACGTTGAGCTGCAGGCCGGCCGTCTGCTGGTCGCTGGCGACGTCCTGGAGCAGGGGGATGCCCTTGAGGAGCGTGAGGATGCGCGGCGCCCAGGCGTTGAGCTCGGCGAGATCGGCGTCCTGGAGCGTGTACTGGAACTGCGTGCGCGCCAGGCGGCCGCCGACGCGCACGTCCTGCGACGGCTGGAGGAAGAGGCGGATGCCGGGCACGCGCGCGAGCCGCGGGCGCAACCGCGCGATCACCTGCTCGGCGCTCACCTTGCGCACCGAGCGCGGCTTGAGCTGGAGGAACACCGTGCCCGTGTTGCCGGCGCTCCCGCCGGGGCCAGCGCCGACGAAGGACACCATGTGGTCGATCGCCGGATCCGCGAGCAGCACCTCATTGATGGCCTGCTGGCGGCCGACCATGGACTGGAACGAGACGTCCTGCGGCGCGTCGGAGAAGCCGGCGATGGCGCCCGTGTCCTGCTCGGGGAAGAGGCCCTTGGGCGTGACGATGTAGAGGACCACGTTCACGGCGAGCGCGGCCACCGTGAGGGCGAGCATGAGCCAGCGGTGGCGGAGGCCCCAGCTGAGCGTGCGATCGTAGAAGTGGACGATCGCCTCGAAGGCGTGCTCCGAGGCGAGGTAGAGGCGGCCGTGGCGCCGCTCGCGCTCCGAACGGAGCAGGCGCGCGCACATCATGGGCGTGAGCGTGAGCGAGAGCACGGCCGAGATGGCGATGGCGATGCCGAGCGTGACCGCGAACTCGCGGAACAGGCGGCCGACGATGCCGCCCATGAGCAGGATGGGCAGGAACACCGCCAGGAGCGACGCGGTGATGGACACGATGGTGAAGCCGATCTGGCGCGCGCCCTGGAGCGCGGCGTCGAGCGGCCGCGCCCCCGCTTCGAGGTGCCGGGCGATGTTCTCGGTGACCACGATGGCGTCGTCCACCACGAAGCCGGTCGAGATGGTGAGCGCCATGAGCGACAGGTTGTCGAGGCTGTAGCCGGCGAGGTACATGACGCCGAAGGTGCCGATGAGCGACAGCGGCACGGCCACGCTCGGGATGAGCGTGGCCCAGCCGCTCCGCAGGACCACGAACACCACGAGCACGACCAGGACCACGGCGATGCCGAGCGTGAGCTCGACGTCGGCCACCGAGGCGCGGATGGTCTGGCTGCGATCGAGCGCGACCTTCACGTGGATGGCCGGCGAGATGGACTCGGCGAGCGAGGGCAGGAGCTCCTGGATGCGGTCGATGACCTCGATGATGTTGGCGCCGGGCTGGCGGCGGATGATCATCAGCACCGAGCGGCGGCCGTCGGTCCAGGCGGCGACGCGCTCGTTCTCGACCGACTCGAAGACGCGCGCCACCTCGCCGAGCCGGACCGGCGCGCCGTTCCTGTACGCGATGACGATCGGGACGTAGTCGGCGGCGCGCACGAGCTGGTCATTGACGGCGATGGCCTGCGCGCGCGCGGGGCCGCTGAGCACGCCCTTGGGCCGCGCCACGGTCGACTGGGCGAGCGTCGTGCGCACGTCCTCGAGCGTGAGACCGCGGCCGGCGAGCGCCACGGGATCGGCCTGCACGCGCACGGCCGGCTGCTGGCCGCCGCCCACGAACACCTGCCCGACACCCGGCACCTGGGCGATCTTCTGGCCGAGGATGGTGTTGGCCTGGTCGTAGACCTGGCCGAGCGGCAGCGTGTCCGAGGTGAGCGACAGGATGAGGATGGGCGCGTCGGCCGGGTTGACCTTGCGGTAGGTGGGCCGGCTCGGCAGGTTGGCCGGCAGGTCCCCGCCCGCGGCGTTGATGGCGGCCTGCACGTCGCGTGCGGCCGAGTCCACGTCGCGCGAGAGGTCGAACTGCAGGGTGATGTTGGCGTTGCCGAGCGAGCTTGTGGACGTGATCTCGGTGACGCCGGCGATCCGGCCGAAGCGGCGCTCGAGCGGCGCGGCGACCGACGAGGCCATGGTCTCCGGGCTCGCGCCGGGCAGGTTCGCGGACACGGAGATCGTCGGGAAGTCGACCCGCGGGAGCGGCGCCACCGGCAGGCGCGTGTAGGCCGCGCCCCCGGCGAGGAGCAGCGCCAGGGCGAGGAGCGTGGTGGCGATCGGCCGCAGGATGAACGGCGACGAGATGTTCATCCTGCCTCCCCGGGCCGCGGGCCAGACACGGATACGACGGGCGGGACCATAGGAATGATCGCCGGCGCCGTGCGCCGCCGCCGGGCCCGGCGCGCGCGCCACCCCGACACCGAGCTCGCCAGGCGCTCCATGTAGAGGTAGATGACCGGCGTCGTGTAGAGCGTGAGCACCTGCGAGAGGAGGAGCCCGCCGACCACGGTGATGCCGAGCGGCCGGCGCAGCTCCGCGCCCATGCCCGAGCCGAGCGCGAGCGGCAGCCCGCCGAGGAGCGCCGCCATCGTGGTCATCATGATGGGCCGGAAGCGGAGCAGGCACGCCTGGTAGATGGCCTCGTCGGGCGACATCTTCTGCTGGCGCTCGGCCTCGAGCGCGAAGTCGATCATCATGATCGCGTTCTTCTTCACGATGCCGATGAGGAGCACGATGCCGATGAGCGCGATCACGCTGAAGTCGGTGCCGCAGAGGAGGAGCGCGAGGAACGCGCCCACGCCGGCCGAGGGCAGGGTCGACAGGATCGTGATCGGGTGGATGTAGCTCTCGTAGAGCACGCCGAGCACGACGTAGACGGTCAGGAGGGCGGCCACGATGAGCACCGGCTCGCTCGCGAGCGACTCGTGGAAGATGGCGGCCGTGCCCTGGAAGCCGGCGTGCACGCTCGGCGGCAGCGCGAGCGCCGCCTCGGCCCGTCGGATGGCCGCGGTGGCCTGCCCGAGCGAGGTCCCGCGCGCCAGGTTGAAGGACAGCGTGACGGCCGGGAACTGCCCCTGGTGGTGGATGGCCAGGGGCTGGGGCGCGGTCTCGAAGCGGGCGAAGGCGCTGAGCGGCACCGGATCGCCGTTCGTGGTGCGCACGTAGATCTGCTCGAGCGCCGCCGGGCTCGCCTGCATCCCCGGCTTGACCTCGAGGATGACGCGGTACTGGTTTAGCTGGGTGAAGATGGTCGAGACCTGGCGCTGGCCAAAGGCGTCGTAGAGCGTGTCGTCGATGGTCTGGGTGAGGATGCCGAGGCTCGACGCGCGGTCGCGATCGATGACGATCGAGACCGCGAGCGCGCCCGCGCCCACCTCGTGCTCGCTGGTCACGTCGCTGAGCTCGGGCAGCTGGCGGAGCGCCGCGGCCACGCGCGGCGCCCAGGCCGCGAGCTCCACGGGATCGGCGTCCTCGAGCGTGTACTGGTACTGCGTGCCGCTCACGCGGGTCGTGACCTCGAGATCCTGCACCGGCTGTAGATGGAGGGCGATGCCGGTGACGTTCGCCGCCCGCTCCTGGAGCCGCGCGATGACCTCGCCGGCCCGCTCGCGCGCGTCGAGGGGTTTCAACGTGATCGAGAGCCGGCCGCTGTTCGGCGTCGGGTTCGTGCCGTCGGCGCCGACGAAGGAGGCGACGTTCAGGACCGCCGGGTCCTGGCGGACGAGCGTGGCGATGGCCTCCTGTCGCTCGCGCATGCGCGCGAACGACGTGTCGGCCGGGGCCTCGGTGACGCCGATGAGGAGGCCCGTGTCCTGCGTCGGGAAGAAGCCCTTGGGCACGAGGATCGCGAGCAGCACGGTG
>DATAGU010000377.1:0-6804 GCA_036263495.1 Polyangia bacterium
GCCGCCGCGGCGGCTCGACGCACCGAGAACCGCGCGCTGTACGAGCGGGCCATCCGTCGCCTGGCTGCCCTGGGCGCCTCTCCCTGACCCTCGCCGCCTCACCCTGCCCCTGCCTCGCGCTGGACTGTCCTGTAGGAACGATGGGGTACTGGGAGCGCCCGGGGGAGGAGGTGTTCTTGTCCGGGACCTCGTGGCCCGGGCGCTCGATTCGACTCAGAAAAAGTTTTCCTCTCGCGTGCGCTGCACCATCTGCCACGTGGCCATCGGGCAATGGGCGCGCGGGAAGCGCCGCCCACTGATGCCGAGGAACGACTGCTGGCCGCAGGCGCAACGGTAGACACCGTAGAGCTTGATCACGTCGCCGGGAACAAAAGACTTATCGGTCATCGGAACATCTCCTTCCGTCGTTTGTGTTCTTGCCGTTACGCACTTGGTGCAAGCCGAAGGCCGGCCGGAAAGAGGCATTCCGCCCACCGGTTTTACGGTGGTCCGAGGCACATCCGTGCCCGGCAGAGGAACTCGAAGGGAACAGCAAGGCCGCGGAGGGCTTCCCGCGGCGCCGCTCACGTGCCTCGGTGGGGCCCGGAGGCGGGCGGAGCCCGCGGTGGGCGACGGCATGGACGGGCTGAAGCGGCTCCATGGGCGGAGCGGCGCTCTGGGAATGATGGGGGGAGAGGGTGGTGCGGGGGAACGCGGAGGAAGGAAGAGGAAAGAGAGGACGCCGCGGCGGGCCTAGCCGGCCGACAGGATGGAGTCGAGACGCTCGAGCCCGACGCCGAGCGCCTGTGCGGCCAGCTCGCGGTTGCCGCCGAAGACCTCCAGGGTGCGGCGGGCCAGGGTCCG
Organism: Polyangia bacterium; assembly: GCA_036263495.1. Taxonomy (GTDB): domain Bacteria; phylum Myxococcota_A; class Polyangia; order Palsa-1104; family SHYY01; genus DATAGU01. The sequence goes on from DATAGU010000377.1 coordinate 844, forward strand.
CTCCGCCTCCACGACCTTGGTCCCGACCGCGATGGGCACCATCACCGATTCGGTGCGCCGCGGACGCTCGCCGAGCAGCTGGCGCATCTGGGCCGGGCCGATGACGTCTTCCCGCTCGATGAGCACGGCCTGCTCGATGACGTTGCGCAGCTCGCGCACGTTGCCGGGCCAGGGGTACTCGGCCAGGACCGCGGCGGTCTCGGCCGGGAGCGCGCGCAGCTTCTTGTGATACCGCTCGGCGGCCGCGCGCATGAAGCGATCCGCCAGGAGCCCGATGTCCTCGGGGCGGTCGCGCAGGGGCGGCAGACGGATGGGGAAGATGGCCATGCGGTAATACAGGTCCTCACGGAACTTCTCTTCCTTGACCAGCTGCAGAAGGTCCCGGTTGGTGGCGCAGACCACGCGCACGTTGGCGCTGTGCTCGGTCCGTCCGCCCACGCGGGTGTACTTGAAGGTCTCGAGCACGCGCAGGAGGTCCACCTGCGCCCGATCCGGCATGGTCGAGATCTCATCGAGGAAGATGGTGCCGCCCTGGGCCGCGCCGAACTTGCCTTCGGAGGCCGTGACGGCCCCGGTGAAGGCGCCCTTCTCGTGGCCGAACAGCTCCGACTCGATGAGGTCCTTGGGCAGCGCCCCGGTGTGCACGGGGATGAACGGTCCGCCGGCGCGCGGCGAGCGCTGATGGATGGCCCGGGCCGCGAGCTCCTTGCCCGTGCCGGTCTCGCCGATGACGAGCACGGTGGCCTCGGTCTGGGCCACGAGCTGGATGCGCTCGAACACCAGCCGCATGAGCGGACCGCGCGCCAGCATGCCCTCGAAGACCTCGTCCTCGGGCTGCTCCTTGCGGAGCAGATTGTTCGGCAGATAATACGGGCGCTCGCGCGCGAGCTTCTCGACGAGCTGGCGCACCTGGTTCGGGTTGCAGGGCTTGACCAGGTAGTCTGCCGCCCCCAGTTTCAATGCGCTCACCGCCGTATGGACTGATGCGTGGGCCGTCAGGACCACGACCGCCGTAGCCGGTGCTTCGCGTTTGAGATGCCGCACGAGATCGAGACCACTTTCCCCGGGCAGCTGCAGGTCGGCGAGGACGACCGCGTACGTCTGCTCGTGAAAGCGCTCGAGCGCCTGTTCCGCCGAGGGGACCACATCCGTCGGCAGGGTCGGGTTCAGAATTTCGCGCATCGTCGTCGCCGCGTCTGCATCGTCGTCGACGATGAGGAGACGCGCGACATCGGGAACGGCGCGCACGGGTGCCTTGGCCATGACTGGTTTGTGGGATCGTCCGGGCCAGGATGCAACTCGCCCATGCACGATTCTCCCGTCGACGCAAGGGCTGCAGGCGGGCACTCGCTTCAACGGGCTGCAGCGATGCGATGGATTATACCCTCGCTCACCGTCCCTCCGCCATCAGCCTTGGAGGCTTACTTGGCGCAACATCGACCCATGAGGTGGTGCCCAGTGGAAATCGTTCAATCGAGTGTGTTAAGGGCGGCGATCCCTGCAGATCCTGCTTGCCAGCCGCGGCGTGAGTCCCTATCGTGGAGACGTGGTAGTCACCACGTCAATCCAATGACACTTTTGAAGATCAAAGAAGGAGCGAATGGGTACCAAGCTGTTCGTCGGTAACCTGTCCTATTCCATCACGGAGCAGCAGCTTCGCGAGGCGTTTGCACAGTCTGGGCGCACCGTGCAGAGCGTACGTATCGCGCTCGACCGCGAGACGCAACGCCCCCGTGGCTTTGCTTTTGTGGAGGTGGCGACCGACGCCGACGCCGAGTCCGCCATCCGCGAGTTGAACGGCAATCCGCTCGCGGGCCGCAATGTCTTCGTGGAGAAGGCACAGGAGCGCGCACCCGGTGCGCCGCGCCCGCCGCGTCCGCAGCGCCCACCGGGTGCTCCCGGACCTGGAGGGCCCGGTGGTCCGGGCGGTGGTGGTCCACGACCCTTCGGGGGCCCACCGCGCAACTTCTCCGCCGCGTCCGAGCCCGCTCGCGAGGAGCAGCGCCGCCGGCAGGCCCGCCCGGAGCGGCGGCAGGACCAGAAGCGCAAGAGCCCGGGCCGCCCCAAGGAGGAGGATCGCGAGCGCGGCAAGTGGCGCTGGGACGGCAACGACGATTACTAGCCATCGCTGACCGACGCCCTCTCCAGGGCCCCGCAAGCACGACAGGCGTGGCCCTGCACTCTTGCCACGGTACCCGATAGCCTCTCCCCCTCCCTCCTGTTTCGCATCCGTCTCGAAGCAGCCGTCAGGAATCAAGCTATCAGGCGATAGGTCTGTCTCATATCCTTCGGCCCTCGCCCCCGGCGAGTCCGCTGCGCTGGATCGGCGCCTTCGTTGCATGGTCCTGAAGAAACCGTGCAGGGAGGCACACACGATGGACACCAGCTTCGGTACGCTCAGCAATGAGAAGATCGTCGAGGAACTCAACGAAGTTCTCCAGACCGACATTGATGCCCTGGGAGCCTATCGGGAGGCGGTGGCTGCCTGCGAGGAGTTGGAGGTGCGCGAGCAGCTGCTTCAGTTCAAGCGTGATCATGAGCGTCATATCAGCGAGCTCGAAGCCTGTGTCCGCCGCTTCGGCGGACAGCCGGTGCAATCAGTCGATCTGAAGGGCTATATCCAGCGTGGCTTCACCAAAGTGGCAGGCCTCATCGGCACCGAAGCGTGTCTGCGCGCCATGCTCAACAATGAGAAGCTGACCAACAGCGTCTATGCCAAGCACTGCCAGAAGGCGTTCCCCGCGGACGTGCTCGATATCCTGCGCCGTGGCCTGAACGACGAGCAGCGGCACTTCGCCTGGATCGATTCGGCGGTGCGCCAGCGCATCTGGGAGCAGACGTCGCCCGTACCGATCACCTAGCGGTATAGCGCCACCTCTCCGAAAGCGCTTGCGCCGTCGCCGACCCTCGGGCTAGCCATGCTCCAGGCTAGCCACACCGAGGGAGTGCATGGAGATCGCAGCGGGCAAGACACGCGTCGGATGGATCGGCACCGGGGTCATGGGGGCGCCCATGTGCGGGCACCTCCTCGGTCGCGGCTTTGCCATCACGGTGCACAGCCGTACTCGCGCCAAGGCAGAACCCTTGCTCTCGCGCGGCGCCGTGTGGGCCGATAGCCCCGCAGAGGTCGCCGAGCGATCCGATGTGGTCTTCACCATGCTCGGCTTTCCCGACGAGGTGCGTGCTTGCATCCTCGGCGACCGGGGCGTCCTGGCCGGTTCCCACCCGGGCCTGGTCGTGATCGACATGAGCACGACCGAGCCCACGCTGGCGCGCGAGATCGATCAGTCGGCGCGCGCCCGCGGGGCCCGCAGCATCGACGCCCCGGTCTCGGGGGGCGACGTGGGGGCGCGGGAGGCGCGCCTATCCATCATGATCGGCGGCGACGCCGACGTGGTGGAGGCGCTGCGCCCCTGCTGGGAGGCCATGGGCAAGACCTTTGTCCACCAGGGCCCGGCCGGCGCCGGCCAGCACACCAAGATGGTCAATCAGATCCTCATCGCCACGGGCATGATCGGCCTGTGCGAGGCGCTCCTCTACGCGCACCGCGCCGGCCTCGACGCCGAGCGCGTGCTGGCCTCGGTCTCGGGCGGCGCGGCCGGGAGCTGGTCGCTCTCCAACTATGGCCCCCGCATCCTCGCCGGCAACTTCGAGCCCGGCTTCTTCGTCGAGCACTTCATCAAGGACCTCGGCATCGCCCTCGACGAGGCGCGGCGCATGAACCTGTCGCTCCCGGGCCTGGCCCTGGCGCAGCAGCTCTATCTGTCCGTGAAGGCGTGCGGCTGGGGTCGCAAGGGCACCCATTCCCTCACCCTGGCCCTGGCGTGCATGTCGGGCATCGACTGGCAGGCGCGCTAGACGGCGCTAGACGCGACCGCTCTCGGCTGCGACGACGGCGGTGCGAGCCAGGATCTTGACCGCCTCGCCGAACGCGGCGAAGCGGGGGTCCTGGGTGAGCCCCTGGCGATAGCGGTAGTAGATCTGCTGCGCCACCACCGCGGTCTTGAACAGCGCGAAGCAGTAGTAGAAGACCAGGTTGTCGATGGACCGACCGGTGCGGGCGGCATAGCGTTCGGCCAGCTCGCGACGGGTCAGCATGCCTGGCAGATCGGTCGGGCCAAAGGCGAAATGGCGCAGGACCTGGCCATCGTCGGCCTGGACCCAGTAGCCGAGCGCGACCCCGAGGTCCACGAGCGGGTCGCCGAGCGTCGCCATCTCCCAGTCGAGGATGCCGATCACGCGGGTGAGGTCCGCGGCATCGAGCACCAGGTTGTCGTATTTGAAGTCGCCGTGCACCAGGGCCGCCCCGGTCTCGGGGGGGATGCGCTCCGCCAGCCAGCGGGCCATCCACTCCACATCCGCGATCTCATCGGTGCGCGCGTCTTGATACCGGCGCGTCCAGCCGCTCACCTGGCGCTCCACATAGCCCTCGGGCTTGCCCAGATCGCCGAGCCCGGCCGCGCGATAATCCACCGCGTGCAGGTCGGCGAGCTGGTCGATGAACGCCTCCGACAGGCGCCGCGCCGTACCCGCATCGATGGTGAACCCGGCCGGCAACCGGCGCCGCAGGATCACCCCGACGATGCGCTCCATCACGTAGAACGGCGCCCCCAGGACCGCGGCATCGTCACAGTACGCGAGCGCCCGCGGCGCCTGCGGCAGCACCCCGTGGAGCTGTGACAGGATGCGGTACTCGCGTCCCATGTCATGGGCCGTCTTCACCCGGCTGCCAAAGGGCGGGCGGCGCAGGATGAGCTCGCGCTCGCCCACGCGCACGAGGTAGGTGAGGTTCGAGTGACCGCTCGGGAACTGGGTGACCGCGAGCGGCCCATCGATGTGCAGCTGCTCGCGCAGATACCCGGCGAGGCGCTCCGTGTCGAGCGCCTCCCCCTCGCGCACCTGACCCGCGCGGTCTGTCCAATCCGTCTCGGTCATCGATGATCTCCCGGCATCTCCCGGCGTCGCCCGGCGTCGCCGTGGCGCCCGATTGTATCACCCGGCGGCCGGCAGGCGCTGGCTTCCCCTGGGCCGGTCCGAGCCCACGCGAGCTAACCCACGAGCGCGCGGGCGCGGGCGAACACCGCGTCGAACATGGGCTCGTTCAGCGTGCCGGTGAAGGTGTTGCGCTGGCTCGGGTGGTAGCTGCCGAGCAGGGTGTAGGGCCCCACCACCGCGCTCGCCCCATGAGTGAAGGTCGGCCGGCGCGCCACCGTGTGCCCGAGTCCGCGCAAGGTGCGAAGCACACCATCCCAGGCGAACGCGCCGAGACACACGATGACCTGCACCCCCCCGAGCAGGCGCAGCTCCTCGGCCAGAAACGACAGGCAGCGATCCCGCTCCTCGGGCTCGGGGCGGTTATCGGGCGGGGCGCAGCGCACGCACGCCGTGACATAGCAATCCGAGAGGCGCAGCCCATCGTCCCGATGGACCGAGGTGGGCTGGTTCGCGTACCCCGCGCGGTGCAGCGCCGCGTACAGCCAGTCGCCCGAGCGGTCACCGGTGAAGATGCGGCCCGTGCGATTGCCCCCATGCGCCGCCGGCGCCAGGCCGCACACGAGCACGCGCGCCGCGGGATCGCCGAAGCCCGGCAAGGGACGCCCCCAGTACTCCCAGTCTCGGAAAGAGGCACGCTTTTCGGCCGCCACCTGGGTACGCCAGTCCACGAGGCGCGGACAGGCGCAACACTCCACGATGCGCTCGCGCAGGACGATGAGAGAGCGGGCTTCGGAGCGGGTCAGGGAACGAGCGCGACGGGATGCAGAGGAGCGGGCCACGAGGACAGATTCTGCGTGCAGAACCCCGCGGGATCAACCAACGATGAGGACCGATGGCGCCCAGCCTCTACGCCTGCGCGCCGCCATGGCGCGACGGCTCAGCCGGAACACCACAGTTGAATGCCGTCGCGAGGTGCAGCCAGCGACGGTGAGGCAAGGAGGGAAGGAGGAAGCGTACTGGAAGTAC
>DATAGU010000378.1:0-23032 GCA_036263495.1 Polyangia bacterium
AACACCATCGAGAGCCTGACCCTCGTCGATCGCGCCGTGCGGCGCCGTGGCCCCACCCGCTGCATGGAGCCGGACATCTACCCGCTCCTCATCGCCTACGTCGGCGAGGTCATGCGCCAGCGGACCGGAGGCGAGTGGCGCATGAAGCTCGCCCAGGACGGCGAGACCTGGGAGCCCTGGATCGTCGCCGGTCAGGAGACGTTCAACCCCTTCATGGTCGTCTACCGAGAGCTCGACGAAGGCGGCAACGGATCCATCGCCGGCGCCACCCGCGGCGAGCTGCGGCATGGGACCGGCTCGCCCAGGCGATAAGCCCGGGTGGGGCCAGATCTCACGGGCTGCTCGGGCGATCGTGCCCGGGCGGGATGACGGCGCTCGTGACTGTCTCCATCCAGGCGCGTAGGCCCTGGGGGTCGAGCGGCGGCGCGAGCTCGGGCTCGACCGGCCAGAGGCGCGCCGTCCGATCGAAGCCCGAAGAAGCGAGCTCCCGTCCATCGGGCGAAAAAGCGATGCTGAGCACGGCGTCCTCGTGGTGGTGGATCGCGCTGCAGGCGCCGGTCGCCGTGTCCCAGAGGCGCACGGTGCCATCGTGGCTCCCCGACGCGACCTGCCGTCCATCGGGAGAGAAGTCGAGCGCCTCGACTCGCTTGTGGTGGCCCGTGAGGGATCGGCACGACCTCGTGCCAATCTCGCAGAGACGAAGGCGACCGCCATCCTCCGCCGCCGCCAGGCGCTGTCCGTCAGGGGAGAGCGCCACCGACCAGAAGGGCGCGGTGTGCCGCAGCGTCCACCGGTTCTCTCCCGTCGCCACGTCCCACAGCCGGGTCGTCCCATCTTCGCTGGCCGTGGCCAGGGTGCGGCCGTCGCGGGACAGGACGACGCGACGGATCAACGCGGTGTGCCCCACGAGGACCCTCGACTGGCCCGTCGTCACCTCCCACAGGCGAACCCTTCCGTCCGGGTCCGCCGAGACCAGCTGCCGGCCATCGGGCGAAAAGGCGATGGATCGGATCTCCCCCGGGCGGCCGCGCAAGGCGCGCCCCTCCCCCGTGGACGCGTCCCACAGGTACACGAGACCGTCGATGCCGGCCGAGGCCAGCTGCCGGCCATCGGGCGAAAAGATCACCTCCAGGATCTTGTCCTCGTGGCCCCGGAGGACCCGGCTGGTACCACGGGCCACGTCCCACAACCGCACGGTGAGATCCAAGCTGGCCGAGGCGACACGCCGGCCGTCGGGAGAGAAGGCCACTGCGGTGACCGACTCCTGGTGGCCGCGGAGGCTCCGAGCCGCCCCGGTCCGCGTGTTCCATAGCCACAAGAGGCCGTCCCAGCTCGCCACGGCCACCTGCCCGCCGTCGGGCGAATAGGCGACATCCCGGACCAGACCGTCGGTCCGCAGGACCCGGAGGGGTCTTTGGGGCAGGGGCCAGACGCGGTTCTCGTCAAGGCCCATGCTGAGCACCATCCGGCCATCGGGGGTGAACTGGGCGTGGCTGACGATCGTGTCGTGCCCGCGCAGGAACCTCTCTTCTCCCGTGCCGGGCCCCCAGAACCGCACGACCTGATCCCGGCCGACCGACAGGACCCGCTGCCCGTCCGGGGAGAAGATCACGTACCGCACCTCGCTCTCGTGCTCTCCGAGGAGCCGGCCCTCACCCGTCGCCACGTCCCACAGCCGCACCGTATGGTCCTGGCCCCCGGAGACGACGTGCCGTCCGTCCGGCGAGAAGGTCGCCCCGACGACATGGCCTTTGTGGCCGCGCAGCATGCGGCTCGTCTCCGAGGTCAGATCCCAGAGCGACAAGTGCCCCTCGCGCCCCGCCGCGACGAGGTATCGGCCATCAGGAGAGAAGTCGAGGTCCCCGATGACCACGCCGGCAGGGAGCGAGCGCGCCTGGCGGGTCTTCAACTCCACCAGACGGATGGTCCCGCCCGTGCCCCCATAGGCCGCGTATCGTCCGTCGGGTGAGACGGCGATCCCCGAGCCGTTCCCCTCGTACCCCTCCAGGGTCAGGCTCTCCTTGGACACCAGATCCCACAGCAGGATCCGATGGCCGCTACCACCGGCCAAGAGCCAGCGCCCGTCTGGGGAGAAGAGGGTGTGCAAGATCGTCCCGCCGGGGTTCACCAGCGTGTGGACATGCCCCGTGGCCAGCTCCCAGAGCTGTACCTGGTCGCTGTCCCGTTCCACGACGCCCAGGGTCTGGCCGTCGCGTGAGAACCGGGTCAGGAGCAGCGCACGATGGAGGACCCGCCGCGCCAACGTCGCGCCATGGGTCAGGTCGAGGACCCGCACCGCGCTCTCCGGGTTGGCCACGGCCAGGCGCTTGCCCTCGGGAGAGAAGTCGCCCCAGGACTCCTTGCCCGTCCCCTCGAACACGTGCAGGGCCACGCCGCGCCCCCAGGCATCCAGCGCCACGTCCCGCACGGCGGCGACGTCGGAGGGTGGCAGGGGATGTTGCTTGAGCCAGGCCAGCGCCGCCGTGGGGTCTCGCTCGAGGGCGCTGCGAGCCTGCAGCAAGATGAGCTCATTGCTGCGCGCCTGGGCCACCTCTCGCTCGCGCACGACGCGTCGCACGCTGAGCCCGCCGAGGGCGCCGAGGAGGAACAGGAACACGGTCGTCAACGCCACGGGCACGCGGTGCCGCGATAGCCAGCGCCCGATCAGGGTGATGCGCGAGTAATGACGCGCGCTCACCACCTGGCCCGTCTGGAAGCGACGCAGATCCTCGGCTAGTTCGCGCGCCGAGGGGTAACGCTCCTCGGGCCGGCGGGCCATGGCCTTGTCGACGATGGTCAATAGATCGCGCGGCACGCTGGGCTCGCGCTCGGCCAGCGGCAGCGGCAGACGATGCCGGACCTGGGCCAAGACCTCGCCCGTGTTGCTCCCGCTGTAGGGAGGACCGCCCGACAGCGTGTGATAGAGCATGGCGCCGAGGGCATAGACGTCGGCGCGCTCGTCCACCGCCGCGGACTCGGCCTGCTCGGGGGCCATGTATTCGGGCGTGCCCAGGATCATGCCCGCCATGGTGAGGTCGGGGCGCGCCGCCAGCCCGAGCTCCTCTACTGCCGCGGTCTCTCCCGCGGGCTCGGGTCGCGTGAGGTCTTTGGCCAACCCCCAGTCGATGACCACGGTCTCCCCGAAGGGACCGATGAGGACGTTGGCGGGCTTGAGGTCGCGATGGATGACGCGCTGGCTGTGCGCATAGGCGATGGCGTCGGCCACGGCGGTGATGTGCGGCAGGAGGGCCAGCCGCTCTTCGAGGGAGTGGGTCTCGTCGATGACCCGATCGAGCGAGCGGCCGGAGATGAGCTTCATGGCGTAGAACAGCTCACCGGTCGGCCAGCGGCCCGCCTCGTGGATGGGGACGATGGACGGATGCTGCAGCCGGGCGGTCACCCGCGCCTCGCGCACGAAGCGCGCCGCCGCGTCCTTGTCGATCTGGAGCAGCTCCTTGATGGCCACCGTCCGTTCGAGCCGGGGATCGTGTGCCTTGAGGATGCGTCCGAGCCCGCCGCGGGCATGCTCGCCCTCGACGATGTAGCGTCCCTGGTCGATGAAGGGCAGCGCGTCCGGGTCGGGGGCGCCTTCCCCCGGGGCCAGGATCGGGTGCTTCCCCTCGCCCGGATGGTCCACGCGAAGGGTGGCGCCCGGGGGCGCTTCTTCTCCCGGTGACGGTGGATTCGAGGGGTCCTCGGGACTCACGCCGCGCGGCATCGCATGAATGGCTCCCGCCGAAGGATATCAAGCGGGCCCGACGCGCAGAAGCGCCCGCGCATCGAGTGCGACGGCGCCGCCGGATCGGGTCGATCTCCTGGCGTGCCTCGGGAGCTGCGCGTGGCTCAACCCGAGAGGGTCGGGCGGCGTCGGCTCCTCCATCGCCGCGACCACAACACGAGGAGGACGCCACCGAGGAGCGTCATGGCCCCGCGTCCGCCCCGATCCCCCGAGGCCCGCGGGCCGCTCACCGCGCAGGAGAACCCGCCCCCACCGAGCCCCGTGACACCGTCCCGCGGCGGCGGACGCGATGCTTCGCAGTTCACGGTCCCACCGAAAGAGCTCACCACGCACTGCGTCCCGGAGGGGCAGACCACCGCGAGGCACGGGTTGACCTGGCAGGCGCCGTCGTAACAGGTCTGGTAGGAGGGGATGGCGCACGTCCTGCCGCTGCAATCATCGGTCACGCACTGGGCGGTCACCGGATCGCAGGATTTCCCCACGGGGCAGCTCTTGCCGAAGCAGGGGTCGGCCTCACAGCGGCCATTGATGCACCGCTCGGACTCCTGGCACGGCTGGAGGCAGGCCGGCCGGCAGCGTTTGTCCGTGGGGTCGCAGAACTGACCGGCCGCGCAAGTCACCCCGGCGCACGTGTCCGGCCCGCACGTGTAATTGTCCGTGGTCACGTCATATCGGCAGGTCTCGCCGGGCGGGCACCCTTTTTCGGGCCGGGTGCGGCAACTGTTGTCGACGCAGCTGCCGTAATTGAGACGGTCACAGATCTCGTAGGGCCGGCACGTGCGCCCGGCGCAGTTGTCGATGCACGTCCTGGCCCGGCACGTGAAACCCGCGGCGCAAGGTGGGTTGCAGTCCGCCGTGCTGGGATAGCAATACCCGTCCGGGGCGCAGGTGTAGCCGCCGGGGCAGGGGAAGTCCCCCGCCCGGCACCTCGTGATGCAGATGCCCCGCCGGCACTCGTAATTCGTCGGGCAGGCGGCCGATGCGCCATCGTCGACGACGCCGTCGCAATCGTTGTCCTGGAAGTCGCACACCTCGCTCGTGGGAACGACCTCTCCCTCGCACACGACCTGGCCCTGTCGACAGAGGGTCGTACCCAACTTGCAGGGGTACCTAGGGCTCTGCTGGTTGCTGTCGCTGCACGCCTGACCGAGGCGCGGGTCGTTCTGCGTCACCTCCGGCGACTCATCGATCGAGCCGTCGCAATCGTTGTCCTCGCCGTCGCATACTTCTTCTCTCGGCGTGCGCTGCACGCACACCACCCGCTGCTGCTGAAGGCCACAGGCCAGCCTGCCGCTCGAACACCCATTGTCGGGGTTGAACGGCCCGCTGCACGGGGCCCCGATCCCCGGCAGATCGTCCACCTGACCGTTGCAGTCATTGTCGATGCCGTCGCAGATCTCCTGCGTGGGCCCGACCGTGCCCACGCACTGGATCCCGCTGCCTGCGCACTGCAGGCTCCCCGGCCGGCACTGGCCCACGCCGCACAGGCCCGAGGGACAGCAGCTGCCGCCCGTGCCGGGCGCGTCGTCGACCCGGCCGTTGCAGTCGTCGTCGAGCCCGTTACACACCTCGGTCCCCGGACGTACCTCCCCCATGCAGGCGCCGAGGGTCCCGGTGACGCAGCGCTGCTGCCCCCCGTGGCAGACGCCCACGTTCTCGGTGCCGGCCGGGCCCCCGTAGCAAGCCAACGTGACGGCATCGACCACGCCGTCGCAATCGTCGTCCTTGTTGTTGCAGGTCTCGGACGTCGGCGGGACCCCGCCCTGGCATAGCAGCTGGCCGTTCGTGCAGACCGTCGTGCCTGGACGGCACTCCCCGACCGACGGTCCGCAGGGCCGCCCTACGTCGGTCAGGTTGTCGTCGATGAGGCCATTCAGATCGTCGTCGAGGCCGTTGCAGACCTCGGGGACCGGGGGCGCGCTGCACAACTCGTCCATGAGGCCGTTGCAGTTGTTGTCGATGCCGTCGAAGCAGTACTCGTTGGGGTCGGCCGGGCCGGGCTGGAGCGGGGTGCAGGGGCCGCTCAGGTTGCCATCGTCGACGCAGCAGGTCGTCCCCTGACCGGTCGCGTCACACTTGCGGACGCCGGTGCGCAGGCAGGCGCCGACCCCCACGGTGCAGGTGACCCCGCGATCGTACCCCTCGTCCGTCACGCCGTCGCAGTCGTCGTCGCGGTTGTTGCAGATCTCGTAGCGCACCGCGGCGGCCGCGATGCCGGCCAGGGCGGTCTCGACCTCGGGCAGGCTCCGCGCCAGACGCGCCGTGCCCGTCCCCCCGGCGGCGGCGATCCGGTGGAGCGCGTCCGCCGCCGGATCCCCGGCGCCCACGCCGAGGCCGATCACATAGGTGGTCACGGGGTTCTGGGGATTGGCCAGGTAGAGCTGCTGGGCCACGGTCGATGGGTTGTCGAGCTGCCGAGCGTCGCGGCAGACCCCGCCCACACAGCGGTCGTTGGCCGGGCACTGGGTGTCGCTCGCGCAGGCGCACTGGCCGGCGTTGCAGCTCGCGCTCGGGCAATCGCCGTTGCCCGTGCAGGTGAGGACCTGCGGGCACCCTCCGGTCTGGTTGCAGCCTTCGCAGGTGTCGGCGCTCGCGGTCATGAGGACCAGGGTGTAGGGACGGCAATCGATCTGCGGGTCACAGCGCGGGTCCACGGCCGGATCGCAGCCGGGGTTCGAGCGCGTGTAGCTGTAGATGGGCTGGTACCAGTTGTTGAGCGCGGTGCGGACGCTGCCGGCCAGGGGCGCCGGGCCCGCGGCCCGCAGCTCGCCGTTCCTTGGGAACCCCTGCCCGTTGTCGCGGAAGTCTTCCTTGTTGTCGACCCACTGCAGCACGGACAAGGAGCTGCCCATCCCCGGGGGCACCAGGACCTGGCCGCCGTTCGTGGCCTGGTTGTTGGCCTTGGGTCCGCAGCCGCCCTGCCAGGTGATCCGGCCGCTCGTGGTGGGGTTGCAGGGAGCCCCGGCGTTGTCCACGTACCCGGGCTGGCAGATGCAGGCGCCGCCGAGGGCCCCGCTGAAATCGCAGCAGTTCTGGCCATTCGGGCAGGTGCTGGCGGGCGCAAAGCGCATGAGGCCGAGGTCGAGGGTGCCGCTCGAATTGACCACCCCGCTGAGCGCGCTCTTGGCCGCGTAGAGGCGGCTGTTCATGCCGTCGTACCGCCCGCCTCCGAGGGGTGTGCCGGGGTAGAAGTTGCGGTCGGCCTGGGTGCCATCGGTGTAGCTCGATTGCAGGTCGCCGTCGCCGCCCGCGGAGAGGTTGTCGGTGAAGTGCCAGAGCATCGGCCCCGACGTATCCACCAGCACCATCATCCGCCCCCGGACCTGCGGCTGCGGCTGGGCCTGGGCGTCGCCCAGGGCGAGCCCACCGAGAACTCCCAAGACGAGACTGAACCCGCGGCGCTGCGTCATCGTTGTCCCTGCTCCTTCGTCATGTTCCGGGCGCCCCTCCGGCCCTTCCGGCCGGGTCCCCGGTCCTTGTGGAAGGACCACTCCTTCCAACGGCCCCTGCTCTTAGATACGTCACAGGGTCGCCGTTTCTCCCGTTCAGCACAAAAAAAGGGCTCCGGCCGGGGGCCGACCTTCGGTCACGGCTCGCTGACGGACGAGCGGTTCAGGGACTGCTGGGCCGCGTGGCCCCGAACGGGATGGCGGCGCTCGTGGCCGCGTCCATCCAGGCGCGCAGGCCCCGGGGATCGAGCGGCGGCGCGAGCGCGGGCTCGATGGCCCAGAGACGCGTCGTCCGGTCGCTGCTCGCCGAGGCCAGCTGACGTCCGTCGGGCGAGAAGGCGATGTCGTTGACCTGCCCTTCGTGGTGGTGGATGGCGCTGCAGGTGCCGGTCGCCATGTCCCACAGCCGCACGGTGCCGTCGCGGCTGCCCGAGGCGAGGTAGCGCCCGTCGCGGGAGAAGGTGATGCGGATGATGGCCTGGCGGTGGCCGGTGAGCACCAGACATTGCTTGGTGTCGAGGTCGCAGAGGTGGATCCGTTCGTTCCCGGCCGCGGCCAGGCGGTGGCCGTCGGGGGAGATGGCGACGGCGTTGAAGCGCCCGGGCGCGCGGAGCGTCCACTGCTCCTGGCCGGTGGCCACGGTCCAGAGCCGGGCCGTGCCGTCCTCACCGGCAGTGGCGAGGAGGCGGCCATCCGGGGTGTAGACGACGCTCTGGATCCGCGCGGTGTGGCCGTGGAGCACCCGGTACTCCCCCTGGGCCCCGGGAGTGACGTTCCACAGCCACACCTTCCGGTCGGCGCCGACGAGGGCCAGCTGCTGGCCGTCGGGCGAGAAGGCGAGGGATTGGATGTCACCCTGGTGGCCGCTCAAGGTGCGCCCCTGGCCGGTGGCGACGTCCCACAGGTAGACGAGGCCGTCCACGCCGATGGAGGCGAGCGAGCGGCCCTCAGGGGAGAAGATCACGGTGCGGATGGCGTCCTGGTGGCCGTGGAGGATCTGGCTCGTGCCGGTGGCCGCGTCCCACAGGCGCACGGTGCGATCCAGGCCCGCGGACGCCACGTGCCGGCCGTCGGGCGAGAAGGCCACGGTGCTGACGTTCATCTCGTGGCCGCGCAGGGCGCGGGCCGCTCCGGTGCGCGCGTTCCACAGCCACACGAGGCCGGTGCGATCCGCGAGGGCGAGGGACCCGCCGTCGGGGGCGTAGGACACCTCGTTGATGAAACCCTCGCTGCGCAGCACCCGCGCGAGGTGCGCGGGCAGGGCCCAGACGCGCGTCTGGCCGGCGCTCACGCTGAGGAAGTGTCGGCCGTCGGCGGCGAACTTCACGTACAGGACGGCCGTGTCGTGCCCCTGGAGGAGCCGCTGCACGCCCGTACTCACCTCCCACAGCCGCACGGTCTCGTCCCGGCCGGCCGAGAGGACCTTCTGTCCGTCGGGGGAGAAGGCCGCGGCGAGGACGCCGCTCTGGTGCTCGCCGAGGATCCGGCCTTCACCCGTGTCCACGTCCCAGAGGCGCACGGTCCGGTCCACGCCCGCCGAGACGATCTGCCGTCCGTCGGGCGAGAACTCGGCGTCCGAGACGTCGCCCTGGTGGCCGCGCAGCATGCGCCCCTCCCCCGTGGTGACGTCCCACAGCCCCACGAGGCCGTCGCGGCCGGCCGAGACGAGGCGCCGGCCGTCGGGGGAGAAGTTCAGCTCCCAGGAGGCGGCGCCGGCCGGGAGGAGGCGCTCCTTCCAGGGCCTCACCGCCACGAGGTGGATGGTCCCGCCCATGCCGGAGTAGGCGACGAACCGCCCGTCGGGGGAGAAGGCCAGGTCCGAGCCGGTGCCCTCATGGCCTTCGAGGACTAGATGATCCTGGGCTGGCGGCGGGGAGGCGAGATCCCACAGCCGGACCTGGCGCCCGGTGCCGCCGACGAGGAGCCGGTGCGCGTCGGGGGAGAACAAGAAGCCGAGGATGGCGCCGTCGGGGTTGGTGAGGATCCGCGGGCTCGGCGTGGCCAGATCCCAGAGCTCGAGCTTGTTGCTGTCCCACGCGGCCACGGCGAGGGTCTGGCCGTCGGGGGAGAACTTGGCCGAGAAGGGACGGCCCTCGAGCGGCAGCCGGGCCACGACGGCGCCGCTCGCGAGGTCCTGCACGCGGACGAAGCGCCAGGCGTCGGCGTAGGCCACGCGCCGGCCGTCGGGGGAGAAGTCCCCGTAAGACTCCTTGACCTCGGTCTGTTGATCGAACACGTGGCGGGCCACGCCGCGGCTCCAGGCGTCGAGGGCCAGGTCGCGCACGACGGCCACGTCCCCGGCCGACAAGGTATGGAGCTTGAGCCAGGCCAGCGCGGCCGTCGGGTCGCGCTCGAGCGAGTTGCGCGCCTGCACGAGGATGAGCTCGTTGCTGCGCGCCTCGGCGAGGGCGCGCTCTTTGACGATGCGCCGCACGCTCATGCCGCCGAGGGTGGCGAGGAGCAGGAGGAAGGCGGCCGGGACGCGATGCCGCCGCAGCCAGCGGCCGAGCAGGGCGATGCGCGTGTAGTGGCGCGCGCTCACCATCTGGCCGGTCTGGAAGCGGCGCAGGTCCTCGGCCAGCTCGCGCGCCGAGGGGTAGCGGTCCTCGGGCCGGCGGGCCATGGCCTTGTCGACGATGGTCACGAGGTCGCGCGGGGCGCCGGCCTCCTTCTGGGCGAGCGGCGGGGGCGGCCCGCGCCGCACCTCGGCCAGGGTCTCGGCCAAGGTCTTCCCGCTGTAGGGCGGCTCGCCGGCGAGCACGTGGTAGAGCATGGCGCCGAGGGCGTAGACGTCGGCGCGCTCGTCGACCGCCGAGGTCTCGGCCTGCTCGGGGGGCATGTACTCGGGCGTGCCGAGGATCTTGTCCGCCACGGTGAGCTCGGGCCGCGAGGGTCGCCCGGAGGCTCCCGGCGCCGCCGGCGCCTTGGCGTTCTTGGGCTCGGGCTCGGGCTCGGGCTCGGGCTCGGGCTCGGGCTCGGTTGCGCTCAGGTCCTTGGCCAGCCCCCAGTCGATGACCACGGTCTCGCCAAAGGGGCCGATGAGGACGTTGGCGGGCTTCAAGTCGCGGTGGATGATCCGCTGGCTGTGGGCGTAGGCGATGGCGTCGGCCACGGCGAGGATGTGCGGCAGGAGCGCGAGCCGCTCTTCGAGGCACAGGGTCTCGGCGATGACCTGATCGAGCGAGCGGCCGGAGATGAGCTTCATGGCGTAGAAGAGCTCACCGGTCGGCCAGCGGCCCGCCTCGTGGATGGGGACGATGGCCGGGTGTTGCAGACGGGCGGTCACCAGGGCCTCGCGCATGAAGCGGGCCTCGGCATCCCTGCTGTTGCGGAGGGGCTCCTTGATGGCGACGGTGCGGGCGAGCCGGGGATCGTGCGCCTTGAGGATGCGCCCGAGCCCGCCGCGCGCGTGCTCGCCCTCGACGATGTAGCGGCCCTCGTCGATGAACGGGAGCGCGTTCGGGTCGGGCGGGGTGTCGGCGACGAGGACCGGACCCTTCACCGCGCCGGGAGGGTCCACGCGGGCGGAGGCAGGCCGGGGCGGCTCACCCTCTTTCGCCGAGAGATGGGAGGAGGTCTTGGGGCTCACATGTGGCCTGGACAAGCAAATACGGCCGCCGGACGCATGTCAACCGCGCAAGGGGCGTCGGCCCTTTACGCCGCCGGGGCGCCGCCGTGCACGAGCGCGCCGCCGCGCGCATCCTCGTCGAGGAGGATGACCGGCAGGGGTTCGCCGCGGCCGGGGCTCCAGTGGAGCAGCTCGCCGTCGTGGCCGCGCACGCGCAGGAAGGTGAGCTGCACGCGCTCGCGCGGCAGGAGCTCGTCGTGGGTGAAGACGGCGATCCAGGTGCCGGTGTTGAAGTACCACGCCTTGTGCTCGGCCACGGAGCCGAGCCGCCAGACGGCCTCGTCGTGGGTGTGGCCGAAGGTGACGATGGGCGTGCCGAGGAGCTCGGCGATCTCGCGTGCGGCCCGCGACAGGGGACCCGAGGACGGCACGGGCTGGGCGCGGAAGAGCGCGTAGCCCATGCCCATGGCCGCGGCGGCGAGGAGGAGGAAGTTGAGCGCCAGGAAGAGCAGGGCCTTCGGGCCGAAACCGACTTGCAGCTGGTTGATGGTGAGGAAGCCGGCGAACCACAGGCCCACCACGAAGACGGCCACGAAGAGGCTGACCAGGGTGAAGCGCAGGAGCTGCCAGCCGAGGGAGCGCACGGTCTGCACGAGGTCGTGCTTGACGTCCTTCAGGCGGTCGACCGTGAGGAGCTTGTCGCCGAGGCCGCTGCGCTGGGCCAGGGTCTCGAGCTCGTGCTGGTGCGCGCCCTGGAGCTGCTGCAGGAGCTCGCGCGGATGGACCGACAGGCGCCGCAGGAGCTGCAGGGCGAAGGGCGCGTGGCTGGCCACGACGCGGGCGAGCAGGCGCGGGCGGTTCACGAGCAGCCACTTGAAGTAGCGCGCGTTGGCGCGCGTCGACGGCACCATGAAGGTGATGGGGCCGAAGGCGTTGTAGAGGTAGCGCTGGATGAAGCTGCCGAGCGGCAGGTCGGCCTCGCCCTGGGCGGCGTCGTCGCCGTCGGCGAGCGAGCCGCGCAGGGGGTAGCGGAAGGCGCTCTCGGCGTCGTACTGGCAGCCGTGCTCGATCCAGATGCGGCCGGGCTCGTAGTAGAACCACGACTCGAAGCGGAGGAGGGCGTCGGCGGCCTGGGCCGCGAGCTCGCCGGACTCGCCGCGCACCCGCTCGGTCAGGGTGCGGCGCACCTCGGCCTGCACGAGCGGCCACTGCAGCTCGATGTCATGGTTGCCGGGGAGGAAGACGACCTCGTAGCCGGCCTTGAGCACGTGGGCCACGGCGTCGACGAAGCGGGGGTGGCCGGCGAGGATCTCGGCGACGAGGTGCGCGGCCAGGGCAGGGGTGAGCGAGGGGCCGAAGCGCCGCCACGGGCCGCCGGCCGTGGTCTCGTCGGGCTCGATGCGCAGGAGGTCGAAGACGTCGCCGTTGAAGACCAGCTTGAACGGGGTGTTGCGGCGGCCGGCGTCGTCGCAGAGGTAGCGGCAGAAGCGGTAGAGATCTTCGTCGTAGAAGAAGGCTTCGAGGCTGTGGTAGCGGCCGGTCTCGGAGTTCTTGCCGCGGCCGAGGTGCAGGTCGCTCAGGACGACGAGGTCATGCATCGGACACGCGCGTCATCCGTGGGAGCCGGCGACCGCGCGCACCTCGGCGTCCATCCGTCCGGCCCACATGCGCGCGTACATGACGAAGTCGCCGATGAGGGAATAGAACGGGTGGCGGAAGGTGGCGGGGCGGTTCTTTTCGAAGAAGAAGTGCCCGACCCAGGCGAAGCCGTAGCCGGCGACGGGCACGAGCGCGAGCAGGCCGGTGCGGCCGGTGACGAGCGCGCCGGCGAGGCACAGGAGCGCGAGGGTGGTGCCGCAGAAATGGAGGGTGCGGCTGGTGGGGTTGCGGTGCTCGGCGACGTAGTAGGGCCAGAACTCGGCGAACGACGTGAAGCGCTTCTCCATGCGGCCCATTCTAGCACCGGGCCGCGCGGGTCCGAGCCCGAAGGGGCCGATGGATTACGATGCGATGCTGCTGCTGCGAGTCACGCGGCCGGCGCGGGCGCGCTGGCCGAGGTGGGCCTTGAGGTACTTCGACGGCAGCTCGTGCCCCACCAGGGCCGAGATGCGCGACGACAGCTTGCACAGCGCGTCGAGATCGATGCCGGTCTCGATGCCCATGCCGTTCAGCATGTACACCACGTCCTCGGTGGCCAGGTTGCCCGAGGCGCCGGGCGCGTAGGGGCAGCCGCCGAGGCCGCCGAGGGCGCTGTCGATGGTGGCGATGCCGAGGTCGAGGCCCACGAGCACGTTGGCGAGCGCGGTGCCGCAGGTGTCGTGGAAGTGGAGCGCCAGCTCTTCGGCGGGGGCGTGCTCGAGCACGGTCTGGAGTACGCGGTGCACCTGGAGCGGCGTCCCCACGCCGATGGTATCGCCGAGCGAGACCTGATAGACGCCGAGCTGTCGCAGCTCGCCCACGAGGCGCACCACGGCCTGGGGATCCACCCGGCCCTCGTAGGGGCAGCCGAAGACCGTCGACACGTAGGCGCGCACTCGGGCTCCGGCCGCGTGCGCCGGCTGCACCACCTCCTCGAACGCCTTGAGCGTCTCGGCGATGGTCTTGTTCACGTTCTTCTTGTTGTGGGTCTCGGAGGCGGACAGGAACACCGCCACCTCCTTCATCCCCGCCTCGAGCGCCGCGTCGAGCCCGCGCCGGTTGGGCACGAGGCACGAGTAGTTCACCCCTTCCCGGCGCTGGACCCCGCGCGCCACGTCCGCGGCGTCGGCCAGCTGCGGGATCCACTTCGGGTTCACGAAGCTCGTGATCTCGATGTTGCGTAGGCCGGTCTCGGCGAGCGCCTCGATGAACATGATCTTGTCTGCGGTGGGCACGGCCCGCGCCTCGTTCTGCAGACCATCGCGCGGTCCCACCTCATAGATTGTCACGCGCCGCGGCAGCCGCTTGGAACGCTCCAGGATCATGGGTGCCTCTCGAAGGCTGGGAAGAATCGATCGCCTATCTCCAAGAAATTAGCCACGCGAAGCTGGGCCTGCGACTGGTCCTGACGGGAAAAGTTGCCGGCCTCGAGCGCCACGCAGTACGTGCCGGCCGCGCGCGCCGCGGCCACGCCCGCGGTGGAGTCCTCGAACACGATGCAATCCGCAGGCGTTATTTCCCCGTGCTGCTCCCGCAGGCGTCGCGCCGCCAGCAGGTAGCCTTCGGGGGACGGCTTGCCGTGGGCCACGTCCTCGGCGCCCACGAACCAGGGGATGACGTCGCCGAGTCCCAGTCGATGAATGCAAAAGGCGATCTCGCGTCGGCTCGAACCCGAGACTACCGTGCAGGGGCCGAAGCGGGCGGCGCGGCGCACGAACTCGACCGCGCCGGGGAGCACACGCAGGCCGCCGGCCTCATCGACGATGCGCTCCTTCTCCTCGGCGGACAGCTCCTTCAGCTCGGCGAAGGACAGATCGATCCCGCCGTGCGTGACCAGGTGCTGATAGATCTCGCGCCAGCCGTGACCGATGACGAACTCGCGCTCCTCGGCAGAGAGAGGACGGCCCCGCGCCGTCAGGACCCGCTCGATCGAGTCCGCGTTCTCTCGCTCGGTGTCCACGAGGGTACCATCGAGATCGAAGAGAAACGCCCGCATCTTGGGGATGTTGACCCCAGACCGATGCGGCTGCAAGGGCATTGCGACCATGCCGCCCTGCCCTCGCCTTCTCGAGGCCGCGGAGGCCCTGATCTGCCCGGATGCTGATGCCGCCGGCGCGAAACAAGGGACGGTAGTAGCGAACCCAAGTTGTTCCGGGGCAGCAACTTGGGTTCCTAATACCGTCCCCCAATCCCCCGCTCAGGCGTACTTGGTCGTCCAGATCTCGAACTCGAGATCTACGTACGCCCACTCCGGGTTTTGGGCCGGGTCGCGCAGCTCGGCGCAGAGCTCGCGGAAGGCGCCCGCATATCGGCGCTCGAACTCGAAGTAGGTGACGAAGTCGTACGGCGAGGGGGTGGCCAGGTAGCGAGCGTGGAAGAGCGTGCGGAAGATGCGATCCGCATAGCCAAGACCGATGGTCGTGTGCCGGTCGCCCTTGCGAAAGTGCGCCTGCCGCTCGTCCTGGGCCAGATCCCACCATGCCTTGCTCTTCCGGATCGGGATCACCACCGCCATCGTGTCCTCCCCGGGCGGCGGGGCTTGGCGCGACTGGGAGAGCAACTCGCGGCGCTGCTCCGCGGTCGTATAGTGGAGGTGCTGAATCATCCCTCCAAACGTCACGGCCCCGGCCGCCTGGGGCATTTCGAGCGGCCCACTCCGCAGGACCCGCACCATCTGCCACCCCCCGGCTGCGGCTGGGCCCAGCGCGGCAGGCGGTTCGCCGGTCACCTGGAGGACCTCGTGGATGCGGTAACGGTTCGTGCGACCCCCTCCTTGGCCGAGCAAGGACTCGAGCAGCGCGGCATCGCCGCTCGCCACGAACAACCCCGCCTCCGGCGGCACCCGATCGGTACGTTGATCCATCTTCGCGGTCTCTCCTCTCTCTCTTCTGGTCGTCTGACCCTCTGCGCGGACGTCACGAAGCTCGCGCAGACGGGGGCCACGGGTCAAGAGAGCGGCGGAGCGGCCGCAGATCGGGCAGAGGGTTTTGGTTGATCTCCTCGGTGCCTAGAAACTAAGTTGCCAGCTTCACAAGGGAGGCTAAGGGCAGAAGATGTCACCGATCATCAAGGGAACCGATATCCGGCCGGCCAAGGGCAAGCTTGGGATTCTCCTGCCTGGCATGGGCGCCGTGGCCACGACGTTCATCGCCGGCGTCGAGGCCATCCGGCGAGGCCAGGCCAAGCCCATCGGCTCACTCACGCAGATGGGGACCATCCGCCTCGGCAAGCGCACCGAGAACCGCACCCCGGCGGTCAAGGACTTCGTGCCCCTGGCCCCGCTCGACGATCTGGTCTTCGGCGGCTGGGACATCTTCGAGGACAACGCCTACGAGTCGGCGCTTCATGCGGGCGTCCTGTCGAACGAGGACCTGGACCGCAACAAGGCCTTCCTCGAGTCGGTGAGGCCCATGAAGGGCGTCTTCGAGCCGACCTACGTCAAGAAGCTGCACGGGACGTACGTCAAGGAGGGCAAGTCCAAGATGGATCTGGCGGAGCAGCTCATCGCCGACATCGAGGACTTCAAGAAGAAGAACGACATCAGCCGCTGCGTGGCCGTGTGGTGCGGCTCCACCGAGGTCTATCGTGAGCCCACCGAGGTCCACTCGACCGTGGCCAAGTTCGAGCGCGGTCTCCAGGAGTCCGACCCGAACATCGCCCCCTCGGCCATCTACGCCTACGCTTGCCTGCGCGCCGGCGTCCCCTTCGCCAACGGCGCCCCCAACCTGACGGTCGACTTCCCGGCCATGCAGGAGCTGGCCAAGCAGCGTCAGATGCCCATCGCCGGCAAGGACTTCAAGACCGGCCAGACGCTCATGAAGACCATCCTCGCCCCCGGCTTCAAGGCGCGCTACCTCGGCCTCGAGGGCTGGTACTCGACCAACATCCTCGGCAACCGCGACGGCGAGGTGCTCGACGACCCCGAGTCGTTCAAGTCCAAGGAGGTCTCCAAGCTCGGCGTGCTCGAGCACATCCTCCAGCCGCACCTCTACCCCGACCTCTACAAGGACTTCTGCCACGTCGTGCGCATCAACTACTACCCCCCGCGCGGCGACAACAAAGAGGGCTGGGACAACATCGATATCTTCGGCTGGCTCGGCTACAAGATGCAGATCAAGATCGACTTCCTGTGCCGGGACTCGATCCTCGCCGCGCCCATCGTCCTCGACCTCGCGCTGTTCCTCGACCTCGCCCAGCGCGCCGGCATGTCCGGCATCCAGGAGTGGCTGTCGTTCTACTTCAAGAGCCCGATGACCGCGCCCGGCCTGTATCCCGAGCACGATCTCTTCATCCAGCTCATGAAGCTCAAGAACACGCTGCGCCACCTGCGCGGCGAGGAGCTCATTACCCACCTCGGCACCGAGTATTACGACTAGACGGGCGCCCGTGCGGCACGGTCCTGGCCGGGGCACCGCCCGGGGCCCTATGACCCGTAGGTCCGCCCGTGTGATGATCGCCCCCCACCATGAAGATCCGCCACATCCTCCTGGTCTCGCTGGCGTTGGCGCTCGCCCTGTCGTTCGGGGCGAGCGCGCGTAAGCGCGGACGTTCCCGGTCGCCCAAGCTCCTCGAGAAGGCCGAGGGCCCTGTCACCCTCAAGCTCGAGTCCGTCACGCAGCAGGGCCAGCAGGTCGTCGCGCTCCTCAGCGGCGTGACCCGCGCCCCCGAATCACGCCTCTTCAACTTCCACACCGACGAAGACCGCCACTTCATCGCGCTCGACGCCCGCTGCGAGGCGGTCGGCGCCCTCCTGCGGTGCACGCTCAAGCTGCCGCGGCCCTACCTCAAGGGGCACATCGTCGGCATGACCGCGCACCTCCGGGGCCGCGACGTCGAGGCCGACCCGCGCGAGGTAGAGGCCATGTTCGCCGCCGCCCGCACTCACGCCCTTCCCGATGCGGGCGGCGGTGACGCCGAGGAGGACGAAGACGAGGGCGACGGCGGCGCGAGCAGCTGGGAGCTGCAGGACGCCGGGTGGCACCAGGAGGACGAAGCCGCCGACGACACCGAGGAGTGGAAGTACCTGCGCGGCGGCCACTGACCTCACAAAGGCTCAGCGGCGACGCGGCAGCGCGAGGGTCCCTTCGATCAAGAGGAGCGCGAGGAGCGCGAGCCCGATGGCGTGCCACAGCTCGATGCGCCGCTTGGGCGGAGCGGCCTCGTCCTTGGACTCCGGAGCCTGCGGTCGGCTGAGGGCCGCCAGCTTGGCGGGCGGCGCGGGCGTCAGGTCCGATTCGATCGGATCCACGTTGACCGCGAAGGCCGCATCGGGCTGGCGCTTCACCATCTGGCCGGAGATCCCGAGAGACACGTGATAGAGGCCCGGCTCGCTCGTACGAGCGAACTCGAGCGCCTTGCGGCCGGCCACCCGATCTGCGCCGAACAGATCCACCTTGCCCGAGGGCAGCTCGATCTCTACCCGGCTCGTCCCCTCGGGGAGCGGCACCGGATGCGGGGCACCGACCAGCGTGGGTGTCTCGGGCTCTCCTACCAGCGCACCGCCGAGGTACCGCGCGGCTTGCTGCACGAGCGGCAGATAGCCGGGCTGGATGGCCAGATCCGACCAGTCACGATCGAGCGTGGTGGTGAGGAGGAGCACGCGCCCGTTGCCAAGGTGCCCTTCCACGAGGAGCGGCGCCCCACTGTCGAGGTGGAGCAGCACCCGCCGCTCGGCGGCGCCGCGCGGGGTCGGCTGGAGGAGTGCGAAGCGCCCGACGCGCGCCTCGCGTAGCGCCTCGTCCGCGCCGCCCGCGCGCAAGGCAAAGGGCTCGAGCACGGGATGGCCCCGATCGAACCGATCGATGCGCTCGCCCGTCCCCCCCGTCACGACCTCGCCGTCCTCGCGCCGATCGCGCGTCGGCCCGACCGTGCGCAGCGTAGCCAGCGGCTGCGGCAAGAGCTCGCCGAGGATCGCGTTCCAGGCATCGGGGTCCACGTTGCTGCCGAGCCCGATGAAGAGCCCCCCGCCGCGCTCTACGAACGCGCGCAGGGCCGTCGCGCGCTCCCCATCGGGGGCCTTCACGTTGGCCAGGAACGCCACGTCCGCCCAGGCCAGCACCTGCGCCCGCAGCTCGTCGGCCGTGACCACCGACACGTCGAACTGCACGTCGTCCGACTCGCCCGCGTGGAGCGCGGTCTCGAGATAGTAGACCTCGTCCTCGCGATGGATGGTGCGGGGATCGCCGTCCACCAGCAGCACCCGCAGCGTGCGCCGCTCATCGATGCGGAAGAACCGCCGGTCGTCATCCCCGAGGCCATCGGCCGGGTCGGGGCCGAGCTCGATGGACCCTTCATGCGTCACCGGCAGGGCCGCGCCGGCCGCGGGTGCCGCAGGCGCCGCCTCCCCCTCGCCCGCCGCCGGACCGAAGCTGTGGGCAAAGCGCTTCTGCACCCGCCCCTGCGCCGGCACGTCGACGAGCCCCTTGGCCACGGCCTTGCCATCGATCATGAGCGTCACCGGGACACCGGCGAGCGGCTGCGGGCTGAAGTTCGCGATCTCCGCCACCAGGCGCACCCCGCGCGGACCGAGCTCTGGCGCGGCCTCGGTGTGCACCCCCACCACCGCCCGATTCGGCCGCTCCCCGCCGCCCGTCACGTCCACCGGCACCAGGCTCGGACTCTCTTTGTCCCCTGGTGCCCCCCAGAGCCCGGCGAGATCGTCACCCACGCCGTGCGCCGCCAGGTCCGACACCAGGTACACGCGGCGGACGCGGTGATGCCCCCCGGCCAGGATGGCTGCCGCGCGCTTGAGGGCCGCGCCGAGATCGCCGGCCGCGTGGGTGACCTCGGTCTTGGCCACCATCTGGGCCACGCGCACGCGATCCGTCGTGAGCTCCTGCTGCAGCGGCGCGGCGCCGCGCGAGACCAGGAGCAGCGCCACCTCAGAACCGTGCCCCATCCCGGTCAGGATGCGACGGGCCTCCACGCGCGCCCGATCGAACCAGCGGGTCCCCTCCTGGCGATAGCTCATCGAGCGGGTGTCATCGAGCACGATCACCGCGCTCTCGGTGCCGCCGAGCCCGGCCGGCAGGTTCGAGCGCAGCTCGAGGTAGGGCTTGGCGAGGAGCAGCGGTATCGCGGCGATGACCAGCGCGCGCGCCACGAGGAGGAGGATCTCCTGCAGCCGCCGCCGCGCCGCGGTCTCACGCTCGGCGCGCAGGAGGAAGGCCATGGCCGCAAACGGCCGCCGCTCCGCACGCGGACGGCCGAGCAGGTGGATGACGATCGGCACCCCCGCCAGCACCACCAGCGCCGCAAACCCCGGGACGAGAAAACCCATCTCTCCGCGCTACCTCATCCGCAGCCTGGCGCGCGCGCGCCCGCGCAAGAAGCCCATGAGCACCTCGGCCGGCGGCCGCGCCGTATCCACCAGATGGTACTCCACATCCCCCTCGGCCGCGCTGCGGCGGCACTCGGCCACGAACGCCGCCACCGCCTCGAGATAGCGCTGCCGCACCGCGCGTGGGTCGGCCACGAGCTCGCTCGTGTCCTCGAGACCGACGAAGCGGGTCAGGCCCGAAAAGCGCTCCTCCGGCAGGTGCAGCTCGTCGGCGTCGAGCATATGAAACAAGACGACGTCATGGCGCCGCGCGCGCAGCCCGCGCAGGAGCTGCATGGCGCGCCCGCCGCCGCCGCTCCGGGGCACACCCGGCGCCGCGGGCTCCGAATCGAACAGATCAGAGAACAGCACCACCATCGCCCGCCGCCGCGCCACCTCCGACAGATAGTCCACCGCGCGCCCGAGATCCGTACGCCCGCTCGGCTCGAGGGCCCGCAACGCGTTCAGGAGATCACCGAGATGGCTCGGCCGACCGCGCGGCGGCAGGTAGTGCCGCAGCCCCTCGGCAAAAGCCAGCATGCCGGCCTGGTCCTGCTGCCGCACGAGGAGATACCCGAGCGCCGCCGCCAGCTGGGCCGCGTAGCGCAGCTTCGAGACCCCCGCGCCCGTGTAGCCCATCGAGGCCGAGCAATCGAGCACGAGGTAGCCTCGCAGCTCGGTCTCCTCCTCGAAGCGCTTGACGTAGTACTTGTCGAACTTGCCGAACGCCTTCCAGTCGATGTGCCGCACCTCGTCGCCCGGCGAGTATTCTTTGTGCTCGGCAAACTCGACCGAAGCGCCGTGATGCGGGGAGCGATGGAGCCCGGCGAGCGCGCCGTCGACCACCAGGCGGGCCTGCAGATGCAGGTCACTCAGGCGTTCGAGCGCGGCGGCGTCGAGAAATCCGGGGGAGGGCTCGGGCACGGTCGAACCATGCCACAGCCCGGCCCGCGCCACCACCCGAGCGAGTCGGTGATGGCTGGATCAGGGCATGACCGGCGCGGGCGGGTGCATGAGGATCTCGCGGCGGTGCGCCCGTGGCACCGCAAAGCGCTCGTACGACCACCCGGCGAGAGCACCATAGGCCATATGCCCGAGCAGATTCAGCCAACCCCGCACGGGGTGAAACCAGTCGAATAGATCGGCGAGCGAGCTGAAGTTGAAGAGGAAGAGGAGCAGGCCCCAGGCCATCCCGGCGAGTGCGGCCGCCGTCCAGGCCCAGCGCTGCACCAGCGCCGCGAGCGGCAGCGCATACACCACCGACAGGACGAAATGCACGCCCACCCCCACCAGGACGACGAAGAGGCCTTCGCCAACGCCCGCCGGGCTCAAGGCATCGCGACCGAGGACCAGGGCCCCCACCATGCGCATGATCGCCCACGGCGTGCCCAGGCGCGGCAGCGAGACCAGGAACATCCATATAAGAAGGAGGACCGCGCCGCCCGCCAGGCCGGCCTCGATCGCCGCGACCAGATCGAACCGCGACGTTGGCCCGACCGGATTCTGACCTGCTGTATCCTTGATGACTCTCTGCTCGTCCATGGCGATCGAAGAGCCGTGCATGCGCCATACCGTTAGCCACCCGGATAGAGACAGATGACGACGCCGCTTCCTCCGTTTGTCGTGCTGGCGCGGGCGCTCGGGTCGAGCGCCCTACGCTCGGTCACCGGGCGAGGCCTGGCGCTCTATCTCGGCATCGCGGCAGTGGCGGGCTGGCTGTTCGCACCGCCAAATGGCATCCGGGCCGTGGACGTGGCCGAGGCCGCGGCGCTCACCTGGCAGCTGCGGCTCGGGCTCTGGGGGGCGTGGCTGGTGGCGGCCACACCCGTGGCTCACGCCCTGCTCGAGCTGCCGGCGACCTTTGCGCTGCGGGCGCTGCCGCTTCCTCGCTGGTACTTCTGGACGATTCACGGTGGCCTGCTGCTCCTCGCGGAGCTTCCCTGGTGGCTCTTGTGGGGACGCGGCGCGGGCTGGTGGGCCGGCACCGTGGCGACGGTGGCCGCGGCCGCAGGGCACGCGCTCATCGTGGCCCGTCCGCGGCGGCCCAAGGAGCTGGTGGCGGCGATCCTCCTCGGGACGGCGATCGTCTGGTCCTGGCCTCCCCCGCTGCTCTTGCCGATAGCGCTCGCCGCAGGGGCGATCGGTGTCACGACCGCCTGGGGACGCGCCCCCGAACGAGCCGCCTGGCGCGAACGGCGTCAGGTGGGCGGACCGGCGCCGCTGGCGCTCATGCTGGCGTATCTGGTCCTCGTGCGACGCAGCGCCGCGGCGGTGCTGGTGCGGGGGGTCGTGGCCATGCTGCTCGGGGCCGGCATGGCCATCCTGGTCGTGCGCAACAACGATGTCCCCGAGATGACGCGGATGACCACGGTGGCCGCGCTGTCGCTTGGGGTGGCCGCGGCCCTCTTGGCGATCGGAGCGGCGAGCGTGGCCTCGCCCATCGCGCTCTCGGAGCGGCGCGATCGCTGGCTGCTCGACACGACGGCCACGAGCGGTGGCGTGCGGGTGGTCGGGTCCGCGGGCGCCACGGCCCTGTGGACCGGGCTCCTCGGCGTGACGCATGGGTTCCTCGTGGGCAAGGGCATTGGCGTCTCACCGGTGCGTGTGGCGCGCCTCGTGGCCGAAGGCGGATGCCTCGGTGGCAGCCTCGGCATCCTGGCCACGGTGGCGGCTCGCTGGGCGCTCCGCGGGGGGCAATCGGCGGCGACGCGGCTCCTCCTCGTGCAGCTCGGCACGGTGTTTCTCATCGAAGTGGCCCTTGGATTGATCGGGGAGCCGGCGCTCGCCGGGATTTGCTTCACCGCGGTGGCCGCGGCCCTGCTAAGTACCCGCCGTGCGGCCGAACCGGAGCGCTACCGGTTCCGGAACCAGCGCCCCATCGAGCACCTGGAGCGTGACGAATGAGGCTAGAGATCGAGAGGCTGCGCAAGTGGCTCGGCGGGCGCCGCGTGCTCGACGGGCTCGAGCTCGTATGCGAGGGCACGGGGGTGCACGCGATCCTGGGCGCCAACGGCACCGGGAAGTCGACGCTCCTGCGCATCGTCGCCGGCGTGCTCGAGCCGGATGGCGGCGCGGTGCGGCTCGACGGGAGGCGGCTCGACGTGGGGGACCGCGCCGGGCTGCGCCACCTCGGCTACGTACCGGAGGCCGCGGACCCACTGCCGCACCTCACGGTGGGCGAGCTCCTGGCCCTGGTGACGGCGCTCAAGCGGGCGGCGGCACCGCGAGCCGAACTCGTCGAACGTCTCGGGGTGCAGCCAACGCTCGGGCAGCGCATCGGCACGTTGTCGCTCGGGCAGCGCCGCCGGGCCGGGCTCCTG
>DATAGU010000379.1:0-8877 GCA_036263495.1 Polyangia bacterium
GGAGCGTGCCGGCCCAGGAGGCGAACTGGCCGGCGAGGCCGATGTTGATGGCGCCGGGGACGTGGCCCCGGCCAAAAGAGGCGACGTCGCGCACGTCGAGGATCACCGCGCCCGCCTCGGCGAGCCGGACGAACTCGGCCACGGGGAGCGCCGGCGGCGGCGGCAGGCTGTCGAGGGGGACGGCGCCCTGGCGGTTCTGCTCCGCGTCGTGGGCGAAGTACGACGGCGCGGGCGGCAGATCGGTGGTCATGAGGCGGACGAACGCCTCCTTGGACATGGGCTGGAGGGCGTAGTTGGTGGTGGCCTCGCGGCCGATGGTGGAGGAGGTCTCCTTGGAGATGTTGCGGCCGCAGGCCGAGCCCGCGCCGTGGGCGGGGTAGACCTCGACGGTGGGCGGCAGGGTGAGGAGCTTCTCGTGCAGGGCGTCGTAGAGCATGCCGGCCATGGCCTCGGCGGTGTAGCCCTTGGAGCCGACGAGGTCCGGCCGGCCGACGTCACCGATAAACAGGGTGTCGCCGGTGAAGACCTTGAGCGGCTGCGGGGAGACGCCGTGGTCGAAGAGGAGGACGCAGATCGACTCCGGGGTGTGGCCGGGGGTCTCGAGGAAGCGCAGGAGCACGTTCCGGCTGAGGCGGATCTCGTCGCCCTCGCGCACGGCGACGTGGGGGAAGGTCGCGCCGGCGCGGTGGCCGAGGTAGATGCGGGCGCCCGTGCGTTCGCCGAGCTCGCGGTGGCCGGAGACGAAGTCCGCGTGGAGGTGGGTCTCGATGACGTGCCGGATGGTGAGCCCCTGCGCTTCGGCCTCGACGAGGTAGAGGTCCACGTCGCGCTGGGGATCGATCACCACGGCCTCGCCATCGGCGCCGATGAGGTACGAGGCGTGGGCCAGACAGCCGAGATAGAACTGCTTGAAGTACATGGCGCCTCCTCGCGTCGAAGAGATATCGAGCGAGGAAGGATACCTGAGATGGGGCGTGCGGGCGGTCGGGATCCGCCGGAGGTGCGAGCGCTCTGCAGGTATCAGATCGGCAGGTCGGCCGGCCCGTCCCCGTCTATGTCTGCCGCGGCATGGGCGAGGCGCCGGCCGAGCTGCTCGCCGAGGTGACGCACGACCAGCGGCTTCACCTCCTCCTGGCTCACGTCGCGCCCCAGGGACACGGACAGCGAGGTCATGACCGAGGCGTCGAGCCCGCAGGGGTTGATGGCGCGGAAGCGGGTGAGATCGGTCGTCACGTTCAGGGCAAAGCCGTGGAAGGTCACCCAGCGGCGGACGGCGATGCCGATGGAGGCGACCTTGCGATCGCCGAGCCACACGCCGGTCAGGCCCTCGCGGCGGACGGCGCTGAGGCCGAGGTCGCCGCACGCGCGGATGAGGCCCTCCTCCAGGGCGCGCAGGAAGGCGTGGAGGTCCCGCTCGTCGTCCTCGAGGCGCACGATGGGGTAGCCGACGAGCTGGCCCGGGCCGTGGTAGGTGGCGTCGCCGCCGCGCTCGATCTCGATGACCGGCATCTCGTCCGTGAGCACGTTGTCGCGCGCGGAGGAGCGGCGGCCGAGGGTGACGACGTGCGGGTGTTCGACGAGGAGGAGGGTGTCCATGCCGGCGCCGGCCTGGCGCTCGGCCACGAGATCGAGCTGCAGGGTCCGGACCTCCTCGTAGTCGCGGCGGCCGAGATCGCGGACGCGCCAGAGGCGCTCCCGCTCCCGCTCGGACCCTGTGGCGCTGGTCATGAAGGATCTCTAGCGCCGCTGGCCGCCGCCGACCAGGTGGGGGGACTCGCCAAGCGCCGCCTTGGCCGCCTCCATGACCGCTTCGCCGAGCGTGGGGTGAGGATGGACGGTGAGCGCGAGGTCGTGCAGGTAGGAGCCCATCTCGAGCGCGAGCGCCGCCTCGCTGATGAGGTCCGAAGCCGCGGGCCCGACGATGTGGATGCCCAGCACCTGCTCGGTCTCGGCGTCGGCCACGACCTTCACGAAACCCTCGGTCTCGAGCTGGGTCATGGCGCGGCCGAGGCCGCCGAAGGGGTACTTGCCGATCTTGACCCGCCGTCCCGCGGCCTCGGCGTCGGCCTGGGTCATACCGACCGTGGCGATCTCGGGATCGCTGAAGATGACCGCGGGGATGATGTTGCTGTCGTTCTCGGCAGGCTTGCCGGCGATCACCTCGGCGGCGATCTCGGCCTCCTTGCTCGCCTTGTGCGCCAGCATGGGCTGGCCGCACACGTCGCCGATGGCATAGATGGAGGGGACGCTCGTGCGCTGCTGGCGGTCCACCGTCACAAAGCCCTTGGCGTCGATCTGGACGCCCACCTCGGCGAGCCCGAGGCCCTCGGAGTTCGGGCGCCGGCCCACGGTGACCAGCACCTTGTCGCAGTCGAGCACCTTCTCGCCCGCCTTGGTCTCGAACGTCACGCGGAGGGTGCCGGCCTCCTCGCGCCAGCTCTTGGCGCGCGCCTCGAGGTGGGCCTCGATGCCGAACTTCTTCATCTTGCGCGCCACCACCTGCACGAGCTCGGGATCGTTACCGGGCAGGAGGTTGGGCGTGAACTCGATGACCGTCACCTGGCTGCCGAGCTTGGCGTACATGATGCCGAGCTCGAGCCCGATGTAGCCGCCGCCGATCACGGCCAGGCGCGGCGGCACCGCGGCGAGCGCGAGCGCGCCGGTCGAGTCGAGGATCCGCTGGTTGTCGATGTCGAAGCCGGGGATGGACAGCGGCCGCGAGCCCGTGGCGACGACGATGGCGCCGGTCTCGATGCCCACGTCGCCCTCGCGGGTCTTGACCACGACGCGCGTCGGCGAGACCACCTTGGCCTCGCCGGCCATGAGCTGCGCGCCCGCGCCCTTGACGAGCTGACGCACGCCCGAGGTCAGCTTCTGCACCACCTCGCCCTTCCACGCCTGGAGCCGCGGCATGTCCACGCGCGCCCCCTCGACGAGGATACCCATGGCGTCGGCGTGCCGCATCTTGTCGTAGGTCTTGGCCGCGGTGATGAGGGCCTTGGAGGGGATGCAGCCGATGTTGAGGCACACGCCGCCCGGCTGGTCGCGCTCCACCACCACGGTCCGCTTGCCGAGCTGCCCGAGTCGGATCCCGGCGACATAGCCGCCCGGCCCCGCGCCAATGACCACTGCATCCGTCTTGATTTCCTGCACGGCGTCCTCCGAAACGATGAGATGAAGGGTGGGGTGAAAGGATGAACGGGGCGGCTACTGGTGCACGCCGCCGAGCTTGGCCCGCGGTAGGGCCTCGATCTCCCGCAGCTGCTCCGCGAGGTGCTCCGGCACCTCTTCGAACACCTGCTCGACCAGGGTGCGCAGCGGCGGCGGCCCCACCGCCTCCTCGGCGGCGATGGCCTCGCGCACCTCCTTCTCGATCTCCTGGCGGAAGCGCTCCTCCGTGCCCTCGTCGAGGTGCCCCTGCGCCATGAGCCAGGTGCGGAAGCGCTTGATGGGATCCTTCTTGCGCCACGCCTCGGTCACCCGCTCGTCCCGGTAGCGGCTGGGATCGTCGGACGAGGTGTGGGCGCTCACGCGATAGCCCAGGCACTCGACGAGCGTCGGACCGCCGCCCGCGCGCGCCCGCTCGACCGCCCGGCTCATGGTGTCGTACACGGCGAAGATGTCGGTGCCGTCGACGCGGATGCCGGGGAAGCCATAGGCCAGGGCCTTGATGGCGAAGGTCGGCGAAGCGGTCTGCTTGTCGGACGGGGTGGAGATGGCCCACTGGTTGTTCTGGCACACGAACACCACCGGCAGGCCGTACGCGCCGGCGAAGTTGGCGGCCACGTGCCAGTCGGCCTCGCTGGTGGCGCCGTCGCCGAGGTAGCCGATGACGACCTCGTCCTTGCGGGCGATCTTGATGCCGTGGGCGATGCCGGTGGCGTGCGGCAGCTGGCTGCCCACGCACGAGGACATGACGATGTGCCGGATGGCACGCGAGCCGGGGTGGCAGGGCAGCTGGTGCCCGAGCGTGAGATCGTTGTCGTTGCCGTAGATCTGCGAGAGGAAGGTGCGGAGCGGAAGCCCCCGGTACACGGACACCCAGCCCTCGCGCAGGGCCGGCATGGTCCAGTCGGTCGGACGCAGGGGCGCGGCGCTACCGAAGATCGACGCCTCGTGGCCGGTGTTCTCGGCGTAGAACCCGATCCGGCCCTGGCGCTGGAGCGCGAGGAAGCGCTCGTCGGCGATGCGGGCCATCAGCATCCAGCGGTAGAGCGCGACCCACTCCGCGGGCGCGAGCGGCGGCACCCGCGCCGGGTCGGCGATGCCGTTCTCGTCCAGGATCTGGACCAGGCCGAGCGCCGGGTCGTCCTTCCCCGGTCCCCCGATCTCGCCGCGCATCCTCACGCGAGCTCCATGAAGAGCGCCGTCGGATCGCTGAGGAGCGCGATCACGTGCTGCAGGAACAGCGCGCCCTCGTAGCCATCGACGATGCGGTGGTCGAGCGAGATGGAGAAGTTGGTCATGTCGCGGATGACGATCTGCCCGTCCCGCACGACCGGCCGCTGCTGGATCTTGTGCACGCCGAGGACGGCCACCTCGGGGTAGTTGATGATGGGCGTGGCGAGGAGGCCACCGATGGCGCCGAGCGAGGAGATGGTGAAGGTGGAGCCGGTGAGCTCCTCGCGCGTGGCCTTGCCGGTCTTGGCCTTCTCGGACAGCTCGACGAGCTCGCGGGCGATGTCGGCGATGGACTTCCTGTCGGCGTCGCGGACCACGGGCACGATGAGCCCCGCCTCCGAGGCCGCCGCCACGCCGATGTGGTAGCGCTTGCGGAGCACGATCTTGCCGCGCGCCTCATCGAGCGTGGAGTTGACGATGGGGTACTTCTTCAGGCCGGCGATGACCGCCTTGATGATGAACGGCAGGTAGGTGAGCTTGACGCCGCGCTCCTCGATGCGCTTCCTCGCCCGCTCGCGCAGCTGCACAAGCTCGGTCGCGTCGCACTCCTCGACGTAGGTGAAGTGCGCGGCCTTCTGCTTGGAGCGCGCCATGTTCTCGGCGATCTTCTTGCGCACGCCCTTGAAGTCGATCTCTTCGTCGCCGGGCTCGACCCGGGTCGGGGGCGCAGGCGCGATCGGGGGCAACTCGACGCCGGGCGGGGACACGGGCTCGCGCGCACCCCCCAGCGCCGCGAGCACGTCCTGGCGCGTGACCCGTCCGTCCCTGCCCGTGCCGCGGAGGAGGCTGATATCCACGCCCTTGTCGCGCGCCAGCTTGCGCGTGGCCGGCGTGGCCAGCACCTTGCCCCGGGACATTCCCCCTGGCGGCCCCGGCGGCTGGGGCGGCTCCGGCGGTCCGGGCGGCTTGGGCGGCGCAGTGATCACCGGATGGGCCGCCACACCGTCGAGCTCGATGGTCACCATCACCTGGCCCACCTTGCAGATCTTGCCCTCGGGAACCATGATGCGCGCCACCCGGCCCGCCTTGGGCGACGGGATCTCGACGGTGGCCTTGTCCGTCATCACCTCCACCATGGGCTGGTCCTCGCGCAGCGGATCGCCCTCCTTGATCAGCCAGCGGACCACCTCTCCTTCAATGACGCCTTCGCCGATGTCGGGCAGCCGAAAGTCGAATGACATGGGGTGCTCTCCGAGGTCAGGATCTCTCTAAGGAATGGTCAGAAATTTGCCGTCTCGGCAATCGCCTTCGCGATGCGCTCGGGCGAAGGGAGGTACTCGTTCTCGAGGGTATAGGGGAACGGGGTGTCGAAGCCGGCCACGCGCAGGATCGGCGCCTCGAGGTGCAAGAGGGCCTTCTCCGCCACCAGGGCCGCGAGCTCCGCGCCGTAGCCGCAGGTCTTCGGGGCCTCGTGCGCGATGACCAGCCGCCCGGTCTTGCGCACCGACGCGAGCACGGTCTCGGTGTCGAGCGGCAAGAGCGTCCGGAGATCGATGATCTCGGGGTCGAAGTCCTGCGTGAGGCCCTTGCTCACCGCCTCCATCACCGTGTGCACCATGGCCCCGTAGCAGAGCACGGTCACCTGCCGGCCCTCGCGCACGACCTTGGCCTTGCCGATGGGCACGGTGTAATCGCCCTCAGGGACCTCGCCGCGCGCCGCGCGATAGACGCGCTTGGGCTCGAGGAAGATGACCGGATCCTCGCCGCGCATGGCCGACAGGAGCAGGCCCTTGGCGTCGTAGGGGTCGGAGGGGATCACGACCTTGAGCCCCGGCGTGTGCGCGAAGTACGCCTCGGGCGACTGCGAATGGTAGTGGCCGCCGCGGATGCCGCCGCCGTAGGGCGTGCGGATGACCATCGGCGCGGTGTACTGGCCGCCCGAGCGATAGCGGAACTTGGCCAGCTCGTTCACGATCTGATCGAAGGCGGGGTAGATGAAGTCGGCGAACTGGATCTCCGGCACGGGCCGCAGGCCATACAGCGCCATGCCGATGGCAGTGCCGATGATGCCGGCCTCGGCGAGCGGGGTGTCGATCACGCGCTCGGGGCCGAACTCCTCATAGAGGCCGCTCGTGGCGCGGAACACGCCGCCGAACCGGCCCACGTCCTCCCCCAGCACGACGACGCGCGCGTCCCGCCGCATCTCGAGCTTGAGGGCATCGTTGACCGCCTGGATGATGTTGAAAGTGGGCACTGTGGGGCTCCTTCAGCGCCGGCACGAGGCAGCCCCGATCCGGGCGGCCGCGCAGCGCCGGGTTCTCAATGTCCGTGGGGGCTGTGGGGGCCAAGGGGATGGACGGGCCGCGGCTGCGCGAGGAGGTCCTGCCGCTGCTCCGCGAGGTGCGGCGGCAGGGTGGCGAAGACGTCGTCGAACAGGGTCGCGGCCGCGGGCGGCGGCACCGACTCGCCGTGGGTCAGCGCCTTCTGCAGCTCCTCGGTGATCTCCTCGCGATACCGCGTCTCGATGGCCTCGGACCAGCAGCCGCGCACCATGAGGTGTCGCTTCCAGCGCTCGATGGGATCCCGGCGGGACCACTCCTTGGCCTCGTCGGGATGGCGGTAGCCCCCCGGATCGTCCGACGACGAGTGACCATGCAGCCGATAGGTCACGGCCTCGATGAGCGTCGGCCCGTCACCGGCGCGCGCCCGGGCCACGGCGTCCTCCATCACCGCCAGCATCGCGAGGAGGTCATTGCCGTCCACGCGCACGCCCGGAAAGCCGTAGGCGAGCGCCTTGGCGGCAAAGCTCCGCGCCGCGGTCTGCACCGTCGCAGGCGTGGAGATCGCCCACTTGTTGTTGCGGCACACGAAGATGCAAGGCGCCTTGAACACCCCGGCGAAGTTCATGCCGACGTGGAAGTCGCCCGTCGAGGTGGTGCCTTCGCCGAAGAAGGTGAGGGCGAGGTCGTCTTTCCCCGCGATGCGCGCGGCCCAGGCCATACCCACGGCCTGCGGGATCTGCGTGCCGACCGGCGAAGAGATGGAGACGATGTTCAGATCGGACGCCGAGTGGTGCACCGGCATTTGCCGGCCCTTGATGGAATCTTCGGCATTACCGAGGAGTTGATTGACGTACCGCTGGAGGGTGTAGCCGCGATAGAAGAGCGCCCCGGGCTCGCGGTAGGAGGGGAACACCCAGTCCGAGCTGCGAAGGGCATGCACGGCCATGTGCACCGCCTCCTCGCCCACCGATTCCATGTAGAAGCCGAGCCGCCCCTGGCGCTGCAGTTTCATCATGCGCTCGTCGACCAGGCGGACCTGCAGCATGTTGCGGTAGAGCCGCAGCGCGGCCTCGTCGTTCAGCTCGGGAGGTTGGCCGCCCTGACGGACCCGCCCATCTTCTTCGAGTAGCCAGTAGGGCGGCTCATCGGTCGGCCCCTGATTCTTCAGCACCATTGTGCCCTCCGCAGCGTCGCCGAATGCGCACTGGCTTCGAGGAAGCTGGCCGATTTAATCCCATGGGGACGAGAAGTCAAGCCGTAAGCCCTCCCTGAGTGGGCATGTAATTTCACATAGTTATTCGCCATGACGGCCGCTCCCCAGGCGCCTTGTGGAGGTCGCCTTGACCGCTTGGCGGCCGGCTTCTATAGAGTGGGGCACGCAGAAAGGCGAGCGTGGAATTCATCCTCCTCAGCATGATGGCCGGATTGTTCCTGGCCTCCTACACGCTCTGGAAAAAGGGGCGGGGTGACAAGGGCGAGCGCTCCCGTCCGCGGCCCGAACTGCCGCCCGCCGAGCGGACCATCCACACGCTCCAGATCGGCGACGTGGCCTCCTACCTCAACGTCGATTACGTGATCGAGGGGGTGCTGACCCTCGACGAGGACGGCCGCGTGACGCGGCTCTACCGCATGACCGACGGCAGCAAGGTACGCTGGCTGGCCGCCCGGCCCGGGGATGACGGCCCGATCCTCCTCGACGAGGCCCCCGAGCCGGTGCTCGATGCCGCGGGCGCCGACACCCTGATCTACCAGGGCACACCCCATCGCCTGACCGCGCGCGGCAGCGCGCACGTCACCCGCGCCGGGATCCTCGGCACGGGGCGGAGCGGCGACCGGATGCGCCTCTACGAGTACGCCGGCCCCGGCGGCGAGCGGGTGCTCGCGCTGGCCTGGACGGGGGGCGAGCGGACAGACGTCTTCCGCGGCGAGCGACTGTCTCCCCACGCCGTCGACCTGTTACCCGGCCAGTAAGCCCCGCCCCTCCCATTCCCCTCCAGCGCAGTTTCGCTCCTTTTGCTGCGCGAACCCTTGGCCTATATTCATCCGTCAGCTGAGCGGGGCGTTATAGAACATCGGCCCGCTCCGAACGCGATACGACGAGGAGAAGAAGAAGATGCGCAAAACCTGGCTAGCAGCAGCATGCACGCTGGCGGCGACGATGGCGGCGCCGCTGGCACGGGCCGCCGACCACCGCGATGGCTCGAATGTTATCAGCTCCCCCGAAGGGGACATCAATGACGTCTACGCTTGGATG
>DATAGU010000380.1:0-9386 GCA_036263495.1 Polyangia bacterium
CCTCGAACCGCCTCACCAGCTCGACGACGTCGTGGACTTTCACTACTAGCTTCATCAGTCGCTCGACGATTCTCACGGTTCCCTCCTTGCCCCGCAAGGGGCCTCAGGGACCGGACACAAAAAACTTTACGCTACCCCTCCGGCTCCTCGAAGAGGAGCACGGGGAGCTGTTTGATGTGCCGCAATACGAGCACGAGTGGCGCCAACTCCGTCACCAAGGAGGACGCCAGATCCAACGAGAGCGGGGTCTGGTCAGGGCCGATCCGGTATTCGAAATCATGCGAAGGGCCGATGGGACGCATCACCAGGGTCCCGTCGAGAGCGCGGCGCTCGAGGAAGTCGGCCTCGACCGCAAACGGGCCGGGCTCAGGCTGGAGTCCCGTCGCCAGCAACGTGAGGAAATGCAGGCCGGGGGTGGGCAGCTTGAGTCCCTCGGGCCTATCTCGGAACGTTCTCCAGAGCCCTTGGAGCTGGCTCTCCAGAACCTGCTTGTAGAACAGCATGAAGCCGGTCCGCGAAGCGGGCAGAAACACCGCGTCTCCAGGCCGATAAGAGGGACTCACCAGGTCCCGCATCCTTTCCGACCCGTCCAGTGCCCTGCGGACGAGAGTGCCGAGAATCAGCTTCTTCTCGAGGGGATGAATTTCCTCCGCGGACCTCTCATCACGACCGACGAGCACCATTCCGGGCCCCACAGCGGTGAAGTCCTCGACCGCGATCCGCCGCAGGGACACTTCAGCCGCGTTGAACACATACTCGGCCAGCGCATTCGCCCGCCGCCGGAGCGTGTCGTTCAGGAACGCCACGAGGGCCTGCATATCCTCGGCGGCCAATGCGTACTCGCCTCCCCGAAGCGTCTTCTCGATCACACGGTCGACGACGCTAAGGCCAGCTCGGCCCGCCTCGGTGGCGAGATCCCCGTCCTGGAAGAAGTTCGTGGGCAGATTCAGGAGCCCCCACAATACCGAGGCGAGGTAGCTCTTGCCGCTGTTGTTCGGCCCCACGAACAGCATGAGGGGATGCGTACGCACCTCGGCCCGCTCAATCTTCCCGAGCCCTTCGACGACCAGCGTCCAGCGCGGCACCATGGCGGCGTGATCCTGCCCTCACGAGGGGGGCTGGGCAACTTCCTTACGGCACATCACGTCGCGGGCCACTGCCAGCCCGAG
This sequence comes from Polyangia bacterium, assembly GCA_036263495.1. Classification (GTDB taxonomy): domain Bacteria; phylum Myxococcota_A; class Polyangia; order Palsa-1104; family SHYY01; genus DATAGU01. Next base: position 1,170 of record DATAGU010000380.1, read on the forward strand.
GCCGGTACCACGGTATGTCCCGGTTCCGCTCGACCGAGCGGGCCAGGGACGGTCTGGCCCCTTCCCCAGCGCTCCCCATAGCGGTCCAGAAGGGTCCCGACCCTCCCCAGGCGCTATTTTTAGCGCTCCCCGGAGGGTCTAGACCCTCCCCGAACGCTCTTTTCAGCGCTCCCAGAGGGTCCAGACCCTCCCTGGACGCTCTTTTTAGCGCTCCCGGAGGGTCCAGACCCTCCCTGGACACTCTCTTCGGCCCTCCGCCGGGGGCCTTGCGCTCACCGGCCGCTCTGCTACTCTCGTTACAGCAGATTTTTCTTCCCACCAGCGACCCCTCGTACCCCGTGGAGGAGGCCTCATGTCTGACGAACTCGATCCGGCGCTCTACGTCCGTGCCCCTCGCATCGACGTCCCGTCGGGCATCGCCCTGGGCCATCAGCTGCTCGCCGCCGCGCCCGAGACGCTGTCGCCGAGCGCCCAGGCCGCCCTCAACGAGCTGCGCATCGCGGTGACGGACCTGGAGGCGCGCTGGGCGCAGCGCGATCTCGCGCCCAAGGCGATGGATCCGCGCCCCATCGATCTCGCCGCCGACAACGCCTGGAGCTGCCTCGTCATACGGCTCGAAGGCGCGGCCGCGCTGCCGGTCGAGATCTATCCCTTCGCGCTGCGCGCGCGTGAGCTCCTGCAGCTCCTCTTCCCCGACCGACTGGCCTTCACCCAGCTCCACTACCCGTCGCAGTGGGCCGAGGCGCAAAAGCGCATCAACAACATCCAGGCGCACGGCCTCCAGATCGACCTCGATCGCATCGCCGGGCCCGAGTACCTGGCCGAGGTGCGGCGCACGCACGAGCGGTACGGCGAGATCGTGGGCACGTCGCAGGCCAAGGACGCGCCGGCGACCGTGCCCGAGCTCGCCGAGCCCCTGCGCCGCCTCGGCCGGGCCATGGCCGGCTACGGGATCCAGATGGTGGCGCTCTACTTCAGCGGCGACGAGCCGACGCGGGCGCGGGTGCGGCGGGCGCTCCTGCCCCTCGACCAGTACCGCGCCTCGGCCGCGGCCCGGAAGACCCAGGCCAGCACCGACGGCTCGAAGCCGTCCCCCCAGACCACGCCCTCCACCCCGTCGACGACGCCGTCCACCCCGCCGACGCACGCGGCCGCCGCCCCGGCGCCGGCCGCGCCCCCGGCCGAGAAGGCCGAGTCCGAGCCCAAGCCGAGCACGTAAGCCCGCGCCCGGCGGTCATGGGCCCTTCGCCTTCACCTTGTGCGTGCGGGCGAGCGACACGAACTGCCCCGTCGGCACCATCTCGTACCCGGTCACGTCCTTGCCGAGCACGGCCACGTTGTCCTCGTGCCAGAGGGGGATGACGGGCACGTCCCGCGCCAGGATCTTCTGGATCTCGCCATAAATCCGTCGCCGCCCGTCGAGGTCGAGCTCGCGGCGACCGGCGGCGAGCAGGCGATCCACCTCGGGGTTGCGGTAGCGGGCGCGGTTGCCGCCCCGGTCCGGGTCCTCGCGCGTGGGCACGCGGTCCGACGAGAAAAAGGTCGTGTACAGATCCGGCTCGGAAATCTCCGTGATCTGCAGCGAGAAGAGCTGGAAGTTGCCGGCCTTGACGTCGGCGAAGAAGGTCGCGAACTCGAGCGGCCGGAGATCGACGTCGATGCCCACGTCCGCGAGCTCGGCCGCGAGCACCTGGGCGAGCGCCACCCGGAACCGGTTCGACGAGGTTTTGTAAACGAGGGTGAAGCGCGCGCGCGGGCCGGGGCCGTCGGGGTCGGGGTAGCCGGCCTGGTCGAGGAGCGCGCGGGCGCGCGCCGGATCGTAGGGATAGGTCTCGACGTCGGGGTTGTAGGCCCAATGGAAGGTGGGCAGCATGCCGGTGGCCTGGACGGCGCGGCCCCCGAGCTTGCTCTTGATGATGCCGGTCCGGTCGATGGCGTAGGCGATGGCCCGCCGCACCCGCACGTCGCGCAGGAGGGGGTCGTCCATGTTGAGGCCGAGGTACGTGAAGATGCTCGAGCGGCCGCGCACGGTCTGGAGCTGCGGGTTCTTCTCCACGGCGTCGAGGAGCAGGGGCGAGATGGTGTTCTGCGTAAAATCGCCGGAGCCGCCGACCAGGGCGAGGAGGCGCGAGTTGTCGTCGCGGATGACCTTGACGGTGAGGCGACGCACCGGGGGCGCGCCGTAGAGGTAGTAGGGGTTGGGTCGGAAGCGCCACTTCTCCCCGACTTGGGACTCGAGGACGAAGGCGCCCGCCCCGATGGGGGTGTCCTTCTCGTGGCCGGGGCGGGGACGGGCGAGGACGCCGACGTCGAGATCGGTGACGAAGGGGGCGTGCGGGTGCGAGAGGACGAAGCGCACGCGGCGGCGGTCGAGCGCCTCTATCGTTTGTAAACCGTCGTCGCGGAAGCGGCCGGCGAGGCGGCTCCGGTTCTTGGGATCGCGGACGAAGTCGATGGTGTAGACCACGTCGTCGGCGGTGACGGGGCGACCGTCGCTGAAGCGGGCGCCGTCGCGCACGGTGACGATGTACTCGGTGGGCGAGAGGGCCACCACGGACTCGGCGAGGAGCATGGTGGGGCGGAGCTCGGGGTTGTCGACCGAGATGAGGGCGGCGTAGACGAGGCGCGACAGCTTGAAGTCGTAGGCGCCGACGGCGTAGCGGGGATCGATGGTGGCGGGCGGGGTCTCCACGAGGACGACGAGCTCGTCGTCGGGCACGCGGCCGATGTGGCAGCCGAGGAGGAGGACGCCGAAGGCCGCCAGCGAGTGGCGGAGACGCCGGCTGCTAAGTGGCTGGCGCAACGGAGGGGTGCTAGGCTTGCCGCATGTCACCGTCGAGGACCTTGGTTGTCTTCTTGTGGTTGGGGCTGCTCCCGGGCGATCCCGGACGGGTCTCGGCCGCACCGCCCGAGACCGCGGGCGAGCATGCCGCGACTCCAGCGCCGGCGCCAGTAGGAGACGCCCCGCCTGTGACCGAGGTGGTGCCGAAGGAGCCGGATCCGATCCGCCCGGCGCCGGCGATGCCGGACAAGCCGGCCGAGCGGGAGGCGTGGCTCAAGGCGCGGCTCGACGACATCCTGGGGCTGCCGTCGCTCGGCGCGGCGAAGCTGTCGGTGGCGGTGGTGGAGGTGGACACGGGCCGGATGATTTATGGAAAGAACGATGGGGCGCTGCTGAATCCGGCGTCGAACGTGAAGATCGTGACCACGGCGGCGGCGCTGGCGCAGCTCGGGCCGGAGTATCGCTGGAAGACGGTGCTCCTCGGCGACGCGGTGAAGGGCGGGGTGATCGAGGGGAATTTGTATCTGCGCGGGTTCGGGGATCCGTCGCTGGTGGGCGAGGATCTGTGGAAGATGGCCTCGGACGTGGCGGCGCGAGGGGTGAAGCGGATCACGGGCGACGTGGTGGTGGACGACACGTTCTTTGACGCCGAGCGCGTCGGGCCGGGCTTCGAGCAGAAGCAGGAGGACGCGCCGTTCCGCGCGCCGAGCGGGGCGGTGTCGCTCAATTACAATGCCTGCGCCGTCCTGGTCTTGCCGGGGAAGAAGGCGGGCGAGCCGGCGCGCGTGCTGGTGGACCCGGCGTCGCCCTATTTCACGGTGGTGAACGAGGCGACGACGGTGGCGAGTGGGCGGACCGGGCTCGAGGTGCAGACGCGCGAGGCCGAGGGGCACACTGAGATCCACGTGAGCGGGACGGTGCGCGCGGGGGAGAGCGGGCACACGGAGCGGCGGCGCATCGCGCACCCGGATCTGTATGCGGGGTACACGCTGCGGGAGCTGCTCGGGCGGCGCGGGATCCAGGTGGCGGGGAAGGTGCTGACCGGGCCGGCGCCGGTGGGCGCGCGGACGCTGGCGACGCACTATTCGCAGCCGCTCGGGGTGCTGGTGCGCGACGTGAACAAGAGTTCGAACAACTTCATGGCCGAGCAGGTGCTGAAGACGCTCGGCGCGGAGCTCGGGGGGAAGCCGGGGACCTGGGCGAAGGGGGTGGAGGGGGTCGGGCGGTTCCTGGAGACGCTCGGCGTGGGGAAGAGCGCGTACAAGATGACGAACGGGTCCGGGTTGTATGACTCGAACCGGTTCAGCGCGGCGCAGATCGTGGCGATCTTGCGCTCGGCGTACCGCGACTTCCGCTTCGCCGCCGACTTCGTGGGCTCGCTGGCGCTGGCCGGGGCGGACGGGACGATCGGGCATCGGATGGCGGGGAGTCCGGCGGAGCGGTACGTGCGGGCGAAGACGGGGACGCTCCAGGGCATCTCGTGCTTGTCCGGGTACGCGGGGGCGCCGGGGCGGCTGCCGCTGGCGTTCTCCATCCTGATGAATGATCTCGGCGACGCCGGGACGCACGAGGCACGGCGGGCGCAGGATGCGATCGCCGAGACGCTGGTGCAGTACCTGATGGCGCGCTAGTTTTCCATCGCGAAACGAGGGTCTCGACATTCGCGGGGGGCGAGCCGTATATTTTCTTCATGCTCGGGAAGTCGATGAAGCGGCGCGCCACCTATGCGGACATCGAGGCGCTGCCCGAGGGGGTGAACGGCGAGATCTTGAACGGGGAGCTGATCGTCTCGCCGCGCCCCGCGCCGCTGCACGCCCAGGCGAGCTCCAAGCTCATGGGCTCGCTCGGAGGCCCCTTCGATGACGGGAATGGGGGGCCGGGCGGTTGGCGGATCCTGTTTGAACCGGAGCTCCATCTGCATGGCGATGTGGTGATCCCCGACCTGGCCGGATGGCGACGCGAGCGAATGCCGCGACTGCCCAAGAAGGCTTGCTTCGAGCTGCCGCCCGACTGGGTATGCGAGGTGCTGTCCCCTAGCACCGCGGCCGTGGACCGCGCGGAGAAGATGTCCATCTACGGGCGCGAGGGCGTGGCGCATCTATGGTTCGTGGATCCCGTGCTGCAGACCCTGGAGGTCTTTCGCCGGCTCGAAAAAGGAACCTGGGAGGTGGTGGCGAACCATCGCGGGGCGGTCCAGGTGCGGGCCGAGCCCTTCGATGCCCTGGAGCTGGACCTCACCCGGCTCTGGGAGCCCTAGTTCACTATCTTCTTATATAGATGGCGGGAGACGCCGCCCGCGGGTGGCGGGGGGATCAGGGGCGCGGAGGGGATGAGGCCTGGCCGAGCCCCGGGGTGCGGCCCAGGCGACGGGCGAGCCGCAGGAGACCGAGCTCGGTCTTGGCGTCCTCGATGACGCCGGCCTCGCACAGCCCGAGCGCCTCGTCGAGCTCGACCCAGCGCACCTCGGCGCCCTCTTCCATCGGGGAGCCATCGCCCGCCGGCGGGTGGCCGGTGGCATCGGCCGGCACCTCGGCGGCGGCGAACCAGAATTTTTCCGCTGTCATGCCGGGCGAGGGAAACATCCCCGGGCCGAGGAGCTCTACGGCCTCGGGGCCGAGGCGCACCCCCGCCTCCTCCCACGCCTCCTCGATCGCTCGCCTGCGGATGGCTGCCTCCCCCACCTCTCCTTCTTCGATGATGCCGGCCACGAGCTCGATGACGAAGCCGTGGGTGCGGCCGTCGGGCAGGGGCACTCGCTCCGCGGGCCGGCCGAGGTGCACGGCGGGACGGAGCCCACGCCGGAGGAGCACCTGGACGCCCGGGGCGGCGCGGCGCCAGAGCACGAGCACCACCGCGTCCACGCCCTTGGGACGCTCGACGAAGTCGCACAGCCACTCGCGCGACCGGGTGCCGTCCGGCCGCAGGTTGTGGAGGCGCAATCGGCGGATGAAGAGAAACCCGCCGCGACCGATAGTCTCTTCAGACACGATCTCCAGCTGGTAGGGAGGCTCGAACGAGGCTTTCATGGGAGGCTCTTCCTAGCACGGCCCGAGGGGCGGCCGAAGCGCCCGAAGTCCAGGAGGCGCAGGCATTTTGTCTGCCGGGTCGGGGCGGGTCCGGGCGGGTCCGGGAGGGTCTGGGCGTCGAGGGAACCCCAGACATGATGGCGCGTTGCCGCGCGCACCCCGAGGGGGCTTGTGATAGATTCAGGCTGCGGCATGCACTGGAAAAAACACATCGACATCGCAACGGCCGCGATGACGCGCGGCTGGCTGGACGAGCGTGGCTTCGCCGAGGCCATGATCGCGCTGGCCCGCGATGATGCCGCGCCGCCTGAGAAGATCTGGCTCGCGCCCGGGCTCCTGCGCAGCGAGCAGCTCGAACGGCTGCTGAACCTGGTTCAGGCGTCTTCGTCTTCGGTGATGGATGAGGGGATGGGCTCCGCGGGCGGGGACGGGATCCACAAGGGCAAGACGGCCCGGCCCGGGGCGGCGCCCAAGCCGGGGAACGAGAACCCCTCGGTCCTGAACGACCGCTATGCGCTCCTCTCGCCGCTCGGTTCGGGGGGCATCGGCGAGGTGCTGGAGTGTCTGGACGTGCGCATCGGCCGGCGCGTGGCGCTGAAGGCGCTGCGCCGCGACCTCTGCAACAATCCGGCGGTGGCGCGGATGCTGGAGCGCGAGGCGCGGGTCACGGGCGCGCTCGAACACCCGAGCATCATCCCGGTCTACGACATGGGCGAGCAGTCGGGGATCGGGCCCTATTACGTCATGCGCCTGGCCGGGCAGGCCAGCCTCTACAGCGTGCTGCAGCGCCTGGCCACGGGAGATCCCCTGGCGGTCCGGGATTACGGTCTCGGGCGCCTCTTGCGCTCGTACATCCAGGTCTGTCAGGCGGTGGACTACGCCCACAGCTGCGGGGTCATCCACTGCGACATCAAGCCTGAGAACATCTTGCTCGGTAACTTCGGCGAGGTGCTGGTGGTGGACTGGGGGAGCGCCTTTCGCATGGACGAGGGGGCGCAGTGCCGCGAGGGGACGCCGGGGTTCATGGCGCCCGAGCAGCTCGACCCGGTGACGAGCGCGATCGATGCCCGCACGGACGTGTTCGCGCTGGGCGCGGTGCTGTACGAGGTGCTGTGTCTCGAGCCGGCGTTCCCGGCGGCGCGCTGGACGGCGATGCAAAAGGCGGCGGCCAACCGCGAGGTGCCGTATTCGCCGCCGATCCCGCCGCGGCAGCGCACGCCGCATCGCGACATCCCGGAGGAGCTGGAAGAGATCTGCATGCAGGCGCTCGAGCTCGAGCCCGGGCGGCGGGTGCCGAGCGCGCGCGCCCTGGCGTCGGCGGTCGAGGCCTTCCTGGAGGGCACGCGGGAGAAGGAGCGGCGCCTGGCGCGGGCCGGGGAGCTGGCCCAGAACGGCGACCAGATGGCGGCCAACTATCAGGAGTTCATCGAGACCCGGCCGGAGCGGGTGACGGAGCTCGAGACCCTGCGCGCCACCATCGCGCCCTGGGAGGGGCCGGAGCGAAAGCGCGTCTTGTGGGACGCCGAGGAGCGTCTGGCGGTGGTGGATTCGCTCGGCGTGCGCACGCTGCAGGCGGCGGTGTCGGCCTATGAGCAGGCGCTCGACGAGGTGCCGGGGCATATCCCGAGCCGCCGCGGGCTGGCGCGCCTCTACTGGACGGAGCTCGAGCGCGCGCTCGACCGGCGCGACGAGTTCGACCGGCTGTACTTCGAGGAGCTGGTCAAGCAATACGACGACGGGACGATCGCCCGCGAGATGCGCCGCGAGGGGCTGCTCAAGGTGACGATCCGGCCGCCCGAGGCGATGGTGATGCTGCACTCGCTCATGGAGCGGGACCGTCGCCTGGTGGTGTCCAAGGCGCAGCGCATCTCGGAGGAGACCACGCTCGCGCCGGGGAGCTACGTGGTGGTGGTGTCGGGCGGCGGGCGGACGGTGCATTACCCGCTGCTGATGCGGGCGGGGCGCGATCATCGCGGGGTCATTGATCTCGAGGAGGCGGCGGACCTCCGGCCCGGGGAGATCCTGGTGCCCGGGGGGCCGGCGCTGCTCGGCGGGGACAGCACGAACATCGGCTCGCGCGGTCTGCGCGCGGTGGAGGTGCCCTCGTTCATCATCGGGGAGCGGCCGGTGTCGATGGGCGAGTTCCTCGAGTTCCTGCGCGAGCTGTATCGCCGCGACGGGTCGGCGGCCGAGGACTACCTGCCCCGGTCGAGCGACGGCTCGCCGTACTGGCGCTGGACCGAGGACACGTTCGTCCCGGCCAACGTCGCCGACCTGGTGGACGATCGGCGGGTCCAGATCGAGCTGCCGGTGTTCGGGGTGACGGCGCTGGCGGCGGAGGCGTACGCGGCGTGGTGGTCGGCGCGCACGGGGTTCAATTACCGGCTGCCGACCGAGGACGAGTGGGAG
>DATAGU010000381.1:0-25125 GCA_036263495.1 Polyangia bacterium
TTGCATGGTCAGCTCCTGCTCGAGGGCCTGTCGTGCCGCCTCGTTGAGCGACGCGAGGACCAGATCATAATAGTAACCTCTGCGTTCTGCGTCGAGCGTCTGCAGGGCTCCGAGCGTGGCCATGACCACCTCCAACCCCGAGGGGTCATTGCCGTGAGCTGCAGCCGACAAGACCGCCAGTTCCGGAAGTCGCCGAGCCTGCTCCGGATCCGCGATCCAGGGGATCTGCCGAGGTCCAATCACCTTGACGGGTAAGACCCAGTCCGGTCCGAGAGGGATCGGCGTTCGGGCCCAGCGAGCCACTTCTTCATCGTCGCAGAGCACGAGCAGCACCACCGGGCACCGGACGCGGTGTCGGAAGACGGCCAGATAGACGAGCCACGTATAAGGCTTGTCGTCATCGATCTGGCGCTGCATCTCGCACACCGCGCCGAGGAGCGGGCCGCCGTCGTGGAAGGTCAAGACGAGATCGGCGCGAAACTCGGTGGGCAAGAGCTGGGTGAAATTGGACTCTTCGATCCGCACCTCGGTGTAGGTTGGGAGGGGAACACCGAGGATCTCGCCGAGGAGATAGGCCACCAGTTCGGGGCATTGGCGAAAGAGCTCGAGCGGCAGCTCATGGGTGAACGAAGGCACGGGCGTACTCTTGTGCAGAACGACTCCAGGTGCAAGGTATCAACGTAGAGGTACTGGAGTGGCTGGGAGGGCCGCTCGGCCTCGGGCGTTGGAGCGCGCCTCGATCGGACAGGGCCTCCGCTGGCGCCTGCCCTCCCTTTTCTCCAAAACTTTGCCTCCGGTCGGGCGTCTAACGGATCATCGAGATCAACGGAGGCCCCATGCGATCAAGGTGGCTCGGGTTGGCCGCGCTCCTCGCCGCCGGCTGTAACGAAGGTCTGATCGCGCCGCCGCCCGCGGTGCGCACCCTCCTGCGAGACGTCCCTGGCTCCCAGGGCGTCCCCACGGCCGTCGGGACATGGGCCTATCTCGTCATCCCGGCCGTCCGCATCGTCCTGGATGTCCGCGGGCGCCTGGTGGGCTCGCGGGACGCCGTGAACGAGCCCGCCCCGCCGGAACCTGGACTGCATATCGAAGCCAGCGCCCTGGTCGGGGTCTATGCCTCGCACGATCGGCTGCTCATCCTCGATACGAGCGGTGAGTACACGCTGGAGACGCAGGAGGGCGGCGGCCTGCTCCGACAGGAAGGACAGTGGGCGGTGGAGGCCGGCGCGGTGGTGCTGCGGGCCTCGGGAGAGGGCCCGCGGCGGCTGGTGCTGGCGAGTGACCAGGGAGCCTTGCGCGGGTCCGACGCGACGTTCGCGCCGGTGGCGCTCAACACGACGCCACCTGTCGCGCAGGATTCGATCGAAGGAGAGCTGCCATGAATCGCCGCCAGTTCCTCGGCTCCGCCGCCGCTGCCGCCGTGATCGCGACCTGGCCGGGATGGCTGCGCCGGGCGTTCGCCGGAACATCCCCCATCGAGGAGGAGGCGGCGGCCCTGGCCGTGCTCTCCGAGGGCTACCGCCGCGCGCAGCGCGCCGGCAAGCCGCTCCTGGTGCTGGTCATCCCGGCCGACGGTGGCCAGAAGTACGACCGGGGCAGGGCTTTTGGCGAATACCTCAACCACGGCAGCGCCGAGCAGCTCGCGCCGCTCGCGCTGTGCGAGGTGGCCTGCGCCGAGATGGCCAAGCTCCGGCGGCTCGCGCCCGCCGTCGGGGAGGGCGAGCCGCTCATGGTGCTGATCGAGACCGACCGGGTGCCGGCGCGGGTGCAGCGGCTCGACGCGACCCTGGGCGAGGATCGCGAAGGCGACTGGCGCGTCGTCGATGACGACCCGGCCGATCCGCCGCCCAAGAAGAAGGAGACCGAGGAGGAGCGCTGGCAGCGGCGCTACGAGGCGCGGCAGCGCAGGGCCGATGCGGCCATCGCCAGACGCATCGAGCGGATCGCGGCGCTCGTGAGAGAGGCGGTACAGCCGGATCTGGCGCGGCTCGAAGAGCGCGCGGCGCGGGTGCGGGCGCATGTTCAGAGCGTCGGGTCCGGCGTCGTGACCGCGCGGTTCGAGCAGGACCTGGCCAGCGGGGCCGAGGTGTCGCGGGCTGCGGTCGAGGAGGCCCCCGCGCTGGTCGCGCTGGCGGCGGCGCGGGCCCAAGGGGCGCGGCGCGAGGCGCTGCTGGGCCTCCTGGCACACGTGGTGGAGGCGCGGCTTCGGCGCGTGCCCCCGTCTGGCAGCCGCTGGGCGGTGAGCGCCGGGTGCGGCACGCGGATCGAGGGGGAGACGCAGCAGGTCATGGTGGCTTGCGGCATGGGCCACGTACCCGAGAAGAGCCGCCGGTTCCTCTACTTCTTCGCCAAGAACGACGACCTGTGATCGGGCTCGGCCTCACGCTGCAGCCGGAAGAGGCGTTCCTCGAGCTCCTCGGCGAGGCCTGCCGCGCCGACGTCGATTACTACGAGGTCGCGCCGGAGACGCTGTGGTGGGAGGACGGTGGCCGGCTCCTGCTCAACGGGTACCACCGCCGGCTGCGGGCGCTCGTGGCCGAGACCGGCAAGCCGGTGGTCGGGCACGGCGTGGGCCTGTCGCTGTGCGGGACGGATCGCCGTGATGCCGCGCGGCGCCGCCGCTGGCTCGCGCGGCTCGCCGCGGACCACGCCGAGCTTGGCTTTCGCTGGTACACGGATCACCTGGGGGTGAGCGCGCCGGCAGGGGAGGCGCTGACCTTGCCCCTGCCGGTATGGCAGACGCCCTTTGCCGCCGCCGTGTTGCGGCGCCGGCTGCGGGCGCTGCAGCGGGTGGTGCCCCTCGTGGGGGTGGAGAACAGCGTGTTCTATTTCACCCTCGGCGACCCGCTCGACGAGCCCGCCTTCCTGATGCGGGCGCTCGCCGCCCCGGGGCTCCACCTGCTCCTCGATCTGCACAACGTCTACACGATGGCGCAGAACCTCGGCTTCGACGCCGAGGCGTACCTCGCGCGGCTGGATCTGTCGCGGGTCATCGAGATCCACCTCTCGGGCGGCACCGCGAGCGATGCCGGGTGGCTCCCCTCCGGGCGTTCGCTGCGCCTCGACAGCCACGACGACGCGGTGCCCGAGGAGGTCTGGCGGCTCCTCGACATGGTGCTGCCGCAGTGCACCGCGCTGCGCGGCGTCACCCTCGAGCGCATGGAGGGGACCGTCGGCCCGGAGGACGTGCCGCTCGTGCGCGAGGAGCTGCGCCGTGCGCGCCGCGCCTTGCGAGGTCGGGCGTGACCGCGGCCCAGGCCCACGCGGCGTTCGAGCGCATCCTGGCCGAGGCCCTGCGCGCGCCGGATCCGGTGGCGGCCCTGCACGCCGCCGCGGCGGATCCCGGGCTGCCGGCGGCGCTGCGCAAGGCGCTCATGAGCGCGAACGAGGATGGCGTGCGTCTCAGCGCCCTCCTCGTGGCGCGGCTGCGCTTCGAACGCCTGATCCACGGCTCGCCCGAGGCGGCGCGCTGGTTCGAGGAGGACCCCGCCGCCTTCACCGCGGCGTTCCGGCGCTACCACCAGGCCGTGCCGGCGAGCTCGTTCTTCCCGCGCAGCGAGGCCGAGCGCTTCGAGGCCTGGTGGTGCGCCGCCTCGGACACAGACCGCCCGGCATGAAGTAGACTCCGCCGAGACACTCGCCTGGCGGAGGATACATGCTCCAGAACCGGTCCATCCCACGGTGCACGGTCATTCCCGAGCTCGCCTATCCGAACGTGGGTGAGGCGGTCGCCTGGCTCTGCGAGGCCTTCGGCTTCACCTTGCGCCTGCGCATCGGCGATCATCGCGCCCAGCTCAACGTGGGCGATGGGGCCGTCGTCCTGACCGAGCTGCAGGGAGGGGAGGGGACCGGCGGGCACCATGAAGCCGCCCATGCGGTGATGGTGCGTGTCGAAGACGCGGACCGCCATCACGAGCGGGCCAAGGCACGTGGGGCGCGGATCCTGCGCCCGCCGACCGACCATCCCTACGGGGAACGGCAATACACCGCCGAGGATCCCGGCGGCCACCGCTGGACCTTCTCCCAATCCATCGCCGACGTCGCCCCCGAGGCCTGGGGCGGCACCTCGGGCCAGCTGTAGCGTCGTCAGTCTCGCGCCGGCGGCAGCTCGATGCCCACATACTTGAGCCCGACGCGGGCCGACAGTCGGCGCACCATCGCGCGCGGCACGAGCCGCGTGCTCCAGGCCGTGATACGCCCCAGCACATCGGGGATCGCCACCACCTGACCGCTCCGGGCCACGCCGAGGGCATAGCGCACACAGTCTTCCGGCGACATCTCGTGGCGCGGCGGCTTCCGCGGCATCCCCGGCGCCCCCACGTCGAAGATCTCGGTCGTGACCGGCCCCGGACAGAGCGCCGTCACCGTCACCCCCGTCCCCCGCAGCTCCTCGGCCAGCCCCTCGGAGAACGACAGCACGAAGGCCTTGGTCGCGCCATACACGGACTGGAAGGGCGTCGGCTGGAAGGCGGCCAGCGAAGCGACGTTGATCACCCGCCCGGCCCCGCGCGCCTTCAGATCCGGCACCACCGTCGCGCACAGCCCCACCATGCTCTCGCAGTTGAGCCGCACCAGATCCATGAGCGCCTCCGCGTCCACATCGAGGAAGCGGCCAAAGCGCGTCGTGCCGGCGTTGTTGATGAGCCAGCTCGCCCCGCCGAGCTCGCGCGCCCGGTCCCGCACCAGCGCCCCCACCTTGCGGTCGGCGATATCGAGGGCCAGAGGGTGGATGGCCGCATGCCCGGCGGCCCGCGCCGCCTGCGCCAGGGCCTCGAGCCTCTCTCCGCGTCGCGCCACCGCCAGCACCGGCGTCCCCGCCGCCGCCAGCTGGCGGGCAAACTCGGCGCCGATGCCCGAAGACGCTCCCGTGACGATGGCCAGCTCGCCTGCACTGCTCATGTTCGCACTCCTCCTGTGGTTTGAACTTGCCCGCCCTGCCGGGGACCCGTGCGCGACCCTGCGCCCGTCCCGGACCGCTGTTCAACGATCCAGATCCCAGTCGGCGCTCTGCTGGCCGAGGAGGCCATGCAGCCGGCGCGCCGCCAGCATGGCCTCGGCCTCGTCGACGTCGGCCGGCGCATAGATGGCCCAGCGCCCGCCCTGGGCCCGCACCAGCACGGTCGTGCCCGCGACCTCCACCCGCGCCGCCCACTCCTCTTCATCCCCGGCGTCTTCCTGCTCGAACCGCTCGCTCGCCTCGCCCCCACCGAGGCGCACCAGCTGCACGAGCGCCGCCGCGGGCTCGTCGAGGCGATCGATGAGCGGCTCCAGATCCGTGAACGCCTCGGGGGAGACGCGGACAACCTGCAGCACCGGGGGCATGGGCGGTCCGGCATGTTACCAGACCCGCGAGGGCAGGGCAGGGCGTGGCCGAGGCTTGCTCGGCGTCCGAGAAACGATCACTCTGGTGTCTCATCGGATGCCCCCCTCCCTTCAGGGAAGAAGCAGAGGTCTCTGGCTGCCCGCCGGCGTCATTCTGGCAGCGCTCTCCCTCTGGCAGACGCTCTCGGCCCTGCACGTCTTCCCCCCCTCGGCCTTCCCGGATCCCCTCTCGGTGTCGCGGGGCCTTCTACAAGAAGTCCGGAGCGGCCGCCTCTTCGACGACCTCGTCGCCTCGCTCTTCCGCGTGACCTCGGGCTTCGTGCTCGCGGTCCTCCTCGGCGTCCCCCTCGGGCTCTGGCTCGGCATGCACGCGCGCCTGCGCCTCGCCGTCCTCCCCCTCGTGAACTTCTTCCGCAGCCTCTCCCCCCTGGCCTGGATCCCGTTCGCCATCCTGTGGTTCGGCATCGGCGACGTGCCGGCCATCTTCCTCATCTTCATGGCCTCGTTCTTCCCCATCGTCCTCGCCACCACCGCCGCCGTCGCCAACGTGCCGTCGGTCTACTTCCGCGTCGCCAAGGAGTACGGCCTCACCCGCCGCGAGACGCTCCTCCAGGTCACGCTGCCGGCGAGCGCCCCGCAGATCATCACCACCCTCCGCGTCACCGCCGGCCTCGCCTGGGTGATCGTCGTCGCCGCCGAGATGATCGCCGGCCGCGACGGCCTCGGCTTCGCCATCTGGGACGCGCGCAACGGCCTGCGCATGGATCTCCTCGTCGTCGACATGATCGTCATCGGCCTCCTCGGCATGGTCATCGATCGCGTGCTCCTCCGCCTCACCCGGATCCCCAGCCTGCGATGGGGGTACGAGCGATGAGCCCGCTCGCGCCCACGTCCCTCCCGCAGGATCCGACCGCCCCCGTGCTGCGGCTCACCGGCGTACGGCACGCCTTCGGCGCGACCGAGGTCCTGCACGACATCTCGCTCACCGTGGCCCCGGGGTCGTTCGTGGCCCTCGTGGGCCCGTCGGGCTGCGGCAAGACCACGCTCCTCCACCTCCTCTCGGGGCACGACCCACCCACCGCCGGCACGGTCGAGCACCGCGGCACCAGCCGGATGGTCTACCAGCACGACGGCCTCTTCCCCTGGCTGACCGTGGAGGAGAACATCGCATTCGGCCTGCGGCAGATCCCGGACCCCTCCACCCGGGCCGCCAGGCTGGTTGAGATGCTCCGGCTCATCCGCCTCGCCGGCTTCGAGCGGCACTATCCGCACCAGCTCTCGGGCGGCATGCGACAGCGCGTCGAGCTCGCCCGCGCCCTGGCCGGCGAGACCGAGCTCCTGCTCATGGACGAGCCGTTCTCATCGCTCGACGACCTCACGCGGCGCCACCTGCGGCGCGAGCTCGCCCTCATGCTCCGCGAGCGTCCCTGCACCGTCGTCCTGGTGACGCACGACATCGAGGAGGCGGTCGAGCTCGCCGATCGCGTGATCGTGCTCTCCGAGCGGCCCGCCCGCGTCCAGTACGAGCTGGCCGTCGATCTCGAGCGCCCCCGCTCGCCCACGCACCCCACGGTCGTTCAGGCCGTCGACGAGGTGCTGCGCGCGCTCGGCCTCGGCCGAGGAGGCGCCTGATGCTCTGGTCCCACCTCCGCCGCTGGGCCGCCGGCACCGCCCTCTTCCTCGCCCTCCTCGGCGTGCTCCGCTTCAAGCCCTGGCGCGGCCTCGGCCGCGCGCCCGCCGCGCCCGCCGCGCCCGCCCAGACCCTCGCCGTCGGCTTCCTGCCCGTCACCTGCCACCTCACCTGCCCCGTCACCGACTTCGCCACCCGCACCAGCACCGCGAACCGCTTCGTCTCCCAGCGCTTCACCGACTTCCCCACCGTCGTCGAGGCCATCAAGGGCGACCGCCTCGAGGCCACCTTCATGATCGCGCCGCTCGCCATGAAGCTGCGCGTGCAGGGCGTGCCCGTGAAGATCGTCTACCTCGGCCACCGCGACGGCTCGACTGTCATGGTGCGCAAGGACCTGCCCGCCCACACCCTGCGCGACCTGCGCGGCCGGACCTTCGCCATCCCGAGCAAATACAGCAACCAGTACCTCGTCATCCGCAAGCTCATGCAGGACCAGGGCATCGACCCGAGCGAGCTGCGCTTCGTCGAGATGCCGCCGCCCGATATGCCCGGCGCCCTCGCCGCCCACGCCATCGACGCCTACTTCGTCGGCGAACCCCACGCCGCCAAGGCCGAGCTCGACGGCAGCGGCCGCGTCCTCTACCACGCCAAGGACATCTGGCCCCAGTTCATCTCCTGCGTCCTCGTCGTCCACGAGCGGCTCATCCGGCAGCACCCCGACCTCGTCCGCGACCTCGTGCGCGGCATCGCCGAGAGCGGCGAATGGGCCGAGCGGCACCGCCTCGACGCCGCCAAGGTCGCCGCCCCCTACTTTCGCCAGAACGAGGCCGTCGTCCGCTACGTCCTCACGCAGCCGCCGGATCGCGTGAGCTACCGCATGCTCACCCCCACCGACCTCGAGCTGCAGCGCATCGCCGACATGGCCCTCGCCGCCGGCATCCTCGAGCGGCCCGTGGCCATCGCCGACCTCGTCGACCGGAGCTTCATCCCGCGGGACATCGCCCCCCTGCGCATCGACGTCAACTAGCCCGGCGCGAGACGCCCTCGGACCCTGGCGGAGAGGCGCCGGCCGCTCGCTCGAAGTCCCGCGCATAGTCCGGCGCCAGCGTGCCGAAGAGGCGGTCCCACACGAGCGTATAGAAGCCGAAGTTGTGGTCCCGGTCCGCGTGGTGCTGCGCATGGAACGTGCTCGTCGCCAGGCTCCGCGCGAGCGGCACCCGCACGAGGCCCCGCGGCCCCGGCTCGACGCCGAGGTGCCCGACCACGCCGAAGGCCACGTTGAGCCCGAGGTAGATCGACATCCCCAGCCACGAGCACGGGTACAACATCAGCACCACCAGCCACAGCCCGCCAAAGGCCAGCGCCTCGGGCGGGCTCAGCACGAACAGCGTGAGCGGCCGCGGCCGATCGTAGCGATGATGCGGCGCATGCAGCCAGCGGAACAACGGCTCCACGTGCGCCAGCCGATGCAGCCCATACATCGCCGCGTCCATCACCACGAGCAGCACCACCACGTCGGCGAGCGCGCGCCAGCCCAGGTCGCCGCGGAACCGCACCAGCCCCCGCCGATAGAGCCACAGCCCGGCCAGCGTCACCGCCGTGTTGAGCAGCACCGTCATCGCCGCCATCCCGATCTCCCGCGCCTCGAGCGGCGGCGGCAGCGCGCACACCCGCCGCCCGGCAAAGCCGCGCGCGAGCACCGCCCCACCGAGGAGCGCCAGCGCGAAGATCGTCAGGTTCTCCCCCAGGAACAGCGCCGCCGCCGAGCCATACGGCATGCGGTCCAGGACATAGGTGACGAGCGCCTGCATCGAGCGCCCCCAGAGTATCACCGCACCCCCGAACGAGCGCCGTTCGAATCACCCCCGGCTCTCGCCGCAACGCGCACGGCAGGCGAGGAGCCCAGTGGCGTCGAGGGGCTACCGATATGCACCTGCCCCCGCCCGGTTTCAGTATTCTCTGGAATTCGGCCTCCCCCAAGCCACAAACAATCTCAACGAGAACCGCCCATGGACCCCCGCGTCAGCAGCCAACAGGAATACGTCCACACCTTCGGCCTCTCGAGCCCCACCGCGCTCCAGGGCTTCCTCGAGGCCGCGCCGGACGCCATCGTCGTCGTCGACGCCGAGGGCCGCATCGTCATCGTCAACCAGCTCACCGAGCGGATGTTCGGCTACACCCGCCAAGAGCTCCTGGGCGCACCCGTCGAGCTCCTCGTCCCCGAGCGCTACGGCGTGCGGCACGTCGAGGAGCGCGCCAGCTACTTCGGCGAGCCCCGCACCCGCCCCATGGGCGAAGGCCGTGAGCTCGCGGGCCGCCGGAAGGACGGGAGCGAGTTCCCCGTCGAGATCAGCCTCAGCCCCCTCAAGACCCACGGCGGCACCCTCGTCATCAGCATCATCCGCGACACCACCGAGCGCAAGCTCGTCGAGACCCGGCTCCGCGCGTCCCTCCAGGAGAAAGAGGTGCTGCTCAAGGAGGTGCACCACCGCGTGAAGAACAACCTCCAGATCGTCTCGAGCATGCTCAACCTCCAGCTCGATCAGCTCTCCGATCCCAAGGCCCTGGCGCTCTTCAAAGAGAGCCAGATGCGCGTCCGCTCGATCGCGCTCTTCCACGAGAAGCTCTACCAGTCCAAGGATCTCGCGCGCGTCGACATCGGCGAGTACCTCAAGGGCCTCGCCACCGATCTCTTCGCCACCTACGGCATCAACCCCGACGACATCCTGCTCACCTTCGCCACCGAGGACGTCTCCCTCGGCGTCGACGCCGCCATCTCCTGCGGCCTCATCGTCAACGAGCTCGTCTCGAACGCCCTCAAGCACGCCTTCCCGTCCGGCCGCAAGGGCGAGGTCCACATCACCCTGCGCCGCGACGGCCAGGACGTCGTCCTCGAGGTGACCGACGACGGCGTGGGCATGCCCGCCGACCTCGACCTCCAGACCCCGAGCACGCTCGGCCTCAAGCTCGTCGCCATCCTCGCCGAGCAGGTGCGCGGCCACGTCGAGCTCGACCGGCAGCGGGGCACGCGGTTCATCATCCGCTTCGCCCACGAGGACCGCCCATGACCGCCCCCAAGCGCATCTTCATCGTCGAGGATCAGCGCCTCATCGCCGCCGATCTCGAGAACACCCTCAAGAAGCTCGGCTACAAGGTCGTCGGCAGCGTCTCCTCGGGTGAAGAGGCCCTCCAGAAGACCCTGGACGCACGCCCCGACCTCGTGCTCATGGACATCCGGCTGCGCGGCGAGATGGACGGGATCACGGCCGCCGAAGCCATCCGCCGGCGCCTCGACGTCCCCATCGTCTACCTCACCGCCTACGCCGACGAAGAGACCATCGCCCGCGCCAAGGGGACCACCCCGTTCGGCTACGTCGTCAAGCCCTTCAACGAGCGAGAGCTGCGGGCCACCCTCGAGATCGCGCTCTACAAGCACGAGACCGATCGCCTCCTCGCCGAGGAGCGGGCCCGCCGGCAGGCCGCCGAGGAGTATCACGAGCGGCTCGAGGAGAACGCCAGGGAGCGCGAGCGCCTCGTCACCGAGCTCAAGGAGGCGGTGCGCGCGCGCGACGAATTCCTCCAGATCGCCTCCCACGAGCTCAAGACACCGCTCACCCCCCTCCAGCTGCAGCTCGACACCCTGGCCCGCGCGCTCGAGAAGGCGGGCATCCAGAACGAGCGGCTGTCCAAGAAGCTCGAGATGGCCCTGCGGCAGGCCAGGCGTCTGAACCGGCTCGTCGAGAGCCTCCTCTATGTCGCTCGCATCACCGGCGGGCACCTCGTGCTCCAGTCCGAAGACGAGGACCTCTCGGCCCTGGTCCGCGACGCCGCCGAGCGCTTTCGCGGGGAGGCGCAGGCGGCCGGTTGTGCCCTGACCGTCAAGGCCGATCACCCCGTCCTCGGCCGTTGGGATCGACAGCGGCTCGAGCAGGTGCTCTCGAACCTCCTGTCCAACGCCATCAAGTACGGCGCCGGGCACCCCATCGAAGTCGCCGTGCGCGAGGAGAATGGCCAGGTCCAGTTCGTCGTCCGCGACCACGGCATCGGCATCGGCCCAGAGGCGCTCGAGCGCATCTTCGCGCGCTTCGAGCGGGCCGTCTCGGTGCGTCACTACGGCGGGCTCGGCCTGGGCCTGTTCATCGCGCGGCAGATCTGCGAAGCCCACGGCGGCACCCTCATGGTCGAGAGCCAGCCGGGCATCGGGTCGACCTTCACCGCGCGGCTGCCGCGCCAACCGATCGTCCCGCCCAGCGCCGCGCCCGACCGCTGGAAACAATAGAAAGAAGAGGGTGAGCCCAAATGACAGTGATAGCCGATCCCCGTTTCATCTTCCTCGTCGAGGACGACGCCGACATCCGCGACAGCGTCGTCGAGGCCCTCGAGGACGAGGGCTACCGCGTCACCGCCGCCGCGAACGGCCTCGAAGCGCTCGAGCGCCTGCAGAACGAAGACCTCCACCCCGACCTCATCCTCCTCGACGTCATGATGCCCGTCATGGACGGTTGGGGCTTCCGCGCCGAGCAGCAGAAGATCCCCGCGCTCGCCTCCACCCCCGTGCTCGTCTTCAGCGCCTACAACCTCCCGAACGACGCCGTCGCCCAGCTCAACGCCGCCGGCATCTTGAAAAAACCCTTCTCATTCAATGATCTGCTCGACACCCTGGAACGCCTGCTGGGGGCTCGTGAACAAGTACGCTGATAATAAACTTGAGTTACAAATGAACCTTGTCCTACGCTCAGCGGGCAACCGTTCGAAGTTTTCAAAGGAGCTCACATGGACAAGGACAAGCCGAACAAGAAAGAAGGAGAAGGAACACTTCTGAGCCGTCGAGATGCGCTCGGCATCCTGGGGGGGGGACTTGCGCTCATGGCTGGTCCTGCCTGCAACCAACCGAACACCGGCCCCGCGGTACAGCAGCTCTCCTCCGTCCGCGCCCTGGTCTTCGACGCCTACGGCACCCTCTTCAACGTCCAGGCCGTCTCCGCGCTCGCCGAGCAGCTCGTCCCCGGCCGCGGCGAAGTCATCACCCAGGTCTGGCGCCTCAAGCAGCTCGAGTACACGTGGCTCGGCTCGCTCATGCGCGGCTACGAAGACTTCTGGGCCATGACCCGCTACTCGCTCGAGTTCGCGCTCCGCGCCGTCGGCGTCCAGCCGACGCCCGAGCTCGTCGACCAGTTGCGCAACCGCTACCTCACCCTCGACCCGTATCCCGAGGCCCTCGACGCCCTCCGGCAGCTGCGGCAGCGGGGCTACAAGCTCGCCATCCTGTCCAACGGCAGCCCCTACATGCTCGACGAAGCCACCCGCGCCTCGGGCATGGACCAGCTGCTCGATCGCATCATCAGCGTCGACCTCGTGCAGGCCTACAAGCCCGATCCGCGCGTCTACGCCCTGGCCACCGATCAACTCGGCGTCACGTCGAGCCAGATCCTGTTCGTGTCCTCGAACAACTTCGACATCATCGGCGCCAAGAACGCCGGCCTCCGCGCCGCCTGGATCCGGCGCGCCATCCCCAACCCGCCCCCCGTCGGCGCCCCGGTCAGCCCGAGCGTCCTCTTCTCCATGCTGCGGGGCCGCCAGGAAGAGATCGGGCTCGATCCCGACTACAGCGTCAACGTCCTCACCGATCTCCCCGCCCTCGTAGACTCGCTCTAAACCCGCTCGCGTCGCCCCGGCCCGCACTCATGCGGGCCCGGCGCGCTCCCCACGATCCGCCGAGCCGAGACGCGCTCGGCGGAATCTCCCGATCACCGGATACAGACGATCGTCTGCTGGTTGAGCGCTGCCAGCGCCCCGTCCTCGGTCCAGAGCTCGCGGAACTCCACCAGGAAACCCTCGTGCGCCGCCACCGTGCGGGCGCGGTGATAGAGCGGCCGATCGCCCGCGAGCCCGGCCGCCGGGGCCATGAGCTGCAACGTGAACGCGATGGTGGCGACCGGCCGCGGCGCGCGCTCGACCGTGAACGTCGCCGGCCACCAGGCATCGGCCAGCGCCACGATCTCGGCCGCGCCCAGCACCGCAGGCGGGCGGCGAAAGCGCACCCAGCCCGCCGCCACCGGCTCCGTCCCCGACATCGGCAGCGGCCCCGTGATCCGATACTCCATGAAACGCGTGAACGTGGGGGCGAGCGGCGGCGTCACCAGCGCCACGTCCACCTCACCCCACGGCCGCGCCAGCTCCGGCGGCCGCTCCGGCGCCCATTCATGCTCCACCTCCCGGCTCCGCCCGAGCACCGCCGTGGCCCGCGCCAGCGCCTCGCCCCCCTGCACGAGCATCGCGCTCCAGGTCGACACGCCGCTGCCGCGCCGCACCTCGGTCACCTCGATCACCGCCTCCCCCGGCAGCACCGGCCCGGCGATCTCCCCCGTCAGCGAGCGCAGCGTGCGCTTCGACTCCGTCTCGCAGCGCTCCATCGCCCGCGCCAGCACCCCGAGCACGAGACCGCCGAAGGCGCCGCGCCCCTGCTGCCAGCCGTCGGGCACGAGCAGCCGGAAGCGCCCCGGCGCGAGCCGCTCGAGCGCCGTCGCCGCCGTGAAATCCTCGATAGAAAGCGCCGCCCCCTCGGGAGCCGTCGTCTGGTGGGCCATCGCCGTCGATCTGTAGTCGACGCCGCGCGCAAAACCAAGCCTCGGCTCCGCCTACCCGTCCACCACCTCGTGGAGCCGCACCGCCGTGAAGTCGCGCGCGGGCTCCGCCTCCAGCGCGCGCACCGAGCGCATCAGGAACCGATGCGCCTCCCCGCCGCGATACAGCCAATAGGGGAGGGGCTCCTCGAACCGCCGCAGCTGCTCGTGCAGACGCTCGCGCAGCGCCGCGAACGGAACCAGCCCCGAGGGCCGCTGCCCCGGCGCCTGCATCTGCTGGACAGGTCGCAGCACCACGAAGTCGAGCGCCTCGGAGAGGACCATGTGCGCGAACGACTCGGGCCACACCAGCACCCGCACCACCTCGCCCGTCGCCTTGCGCTGCAGCAACAAGGGCTCCAGCACCCCCACGTCGAGCGATGGCCACGCATACCGCAGCGCCGCCTTGCCCGTCATATAGCGCCACCACGCCAGCCCATGCTCGGCCACCAGGCGCGGCCCCTTCCCCGCCTGCGCCGTCGCCGCCCGATTCGACTCGTTCCAGCGCTCGAGAAACCCCGCCCCCAACCCGAACCGCGCCGCCAGCTCCACCCCCATGAACGAAGGCCGCGGCAGCCCCCCTCGCAAGAGATACCCGTGAGCGTCAGCGTCAGCGCCAGCGCCAGCGTGCGAAGTCGCCGTCCTTCCCTCGACGCGCGCCTCGACCCCCGTCTGGGGATTCTCATAACGCCACCCCTCCGCCACCGGCACCAGATAGGGCAGGGCCGCCGCGATGGAGTCGAGCGGATACGTGAAGTCCGTCATGGCCATCCCCAAGTCCTACCACTTCACCGCGCCTTCGCGAGGAGGCGCTCGCGAGGCGTGTATCATGCCCCTCATGAGAGCTCGCGCGCACGCCTCTCTCGCCACCCTCATCCTCCTCATGACCGCGGGCTGCGCCTCCAGCTGACCCCGCCCCAGCCGACCCCACCTACGCGGACCCTCCCGAGGCCCTGATCGTCGCCGCCCGAGACGCCGATCGCACGACGCCTCGGAGAGGGCAGGGGAGGGGAGGGCGTCCGCCCATTTCATCCCATCGAAGGAGTCCTTGCACACGCTGCAGTTGTGGCCGCCGCGCCAAAGCCCCACCATGACCTCATCGATTGATCGACCGGCGAACCTCGCGACACAGGAGAACCCCCATGACCAAGATCCTCGTCACCGGAGCAACAGGCACCATCGGCAGCCGCGTCGCGGAGGCCCTGCGCCAGGGCGGCGCCTCGGTGCGCGTCGGCGTGCGCACCCCGTCCAAGGCCCAGGACCTCGCCGCCCGCGGCCTCGAAGTCGTGGCCCTCGACTTCGAGCGCCCCGACACCGTCGCCGCCGCCGTCCAGGGCGTCGATCGCATCTTCCTCCTCACCCCCTTCATCGAGCACTTCCGCGGCCAGGTCGAAGCCGTCGTCAGCGCCGCCAAGGCAGCCGGCGTGAAGTTCATCCTGCGCATGTCCGCCTTCGGCGCCCACCCCGACTCCCCCGACGGCATCAGCCGCGAACACGGCCAGTGCGAAGAGCTCGTCAAGAAGAGCGGCCTCGGCTGGGCCATCGTCCAGCCCACCTTCTTCCAGGACAACTTCATCAACTTCCAGGGCCAGAACATCGTCGCCACCGGCGCCTTCTATGGCGCCTCCGCCGGCCAGAAGACCGCCTACATCGCCTCCGAGGACATCGCCGCCAGCGCCGCCGCCATCCTGAAGAGCCCCGACGCGCACCAGGGCAAGACCTACGTCCTCACCGGCCCGAGCGCGCACACCGACGCCGAAGTCGCCACCCTCCTCGGCGACGTCCTCGGCCGCCCCGTGAACTACGTCGACCTCCCCCCCGAGCAGTTCCAGGGCGGCCTCCTCGCGCAGGGCGCCCCCGCGTGGATGGCCGATCACATCACCAAGCTCGAAGGCTTCAAGTCCCGCGGCGAGGCCGCCGCCACCACCCCCTCGGTCAAGACCATCACCGGCCGCGACCCCGAGCCCCTGCGCTCCTACCTCACCCGCAACCGCCACCTCTTCCCCAAGGCCTGACCCAGCCCCCGACCTACCTCTCGGCGACGACCCCCGCGCCATCACCGAGAGGCGCCGCCCCTCAGCCCCCTCACCGCAACGCCGCCCCTGCCCCCGCCGCGCGAAACTCCGCCCCCAGACGCCTGCTCGCCTCCACCAGCGCCCGCGCCGGCCCGAGCCGCCGCGCCTCCCACCCCGCGAGCGCCTCCTCCAACGATCCCCTCGCTTCCCCCAGCGCCTCCCCGAGCGCGAGCGCATCCACCATCGCCGTGCGCGCGCCCGCCCCCGTGATCGGGCTCGCCAGATGCGCCGCGTCCCCCACCAGACACAGCCGCCCCCGCGCCATGCGCTCCGGCAGATACTCGCACACCGGATGCAGCGACACCGCGCCCACCGCGAACGACGTCGCCACCAGCTCCCCATACACCCCCGGCCACACCCCCTTCGCGATCCCCGCCACCTCCTCGACCAGCCCCGGCGCCAACAGATGCGCGCGCAACCCGCCCGGCTGCCGCACCCCCTCCCGATCCACCAGCCACTCCGCCAGCCGCCCCTCCTCCACCCCGAAGTACCACCCCCAGTTCACCCGCCGCGGCCCCTCCGGCGTCGCCCCCGGCACCGGATACGCCACCAGATGGAACGGCCGCGCCGGCACCACGTGCAGCCCCGGCGCGTCCAGGAACCAGCGCCGCGCCTCGGGCGACAAGAGCGTCTCCTCGATCATCGCCCGCCACAGCACATACCCCGCATAGCGCGGCGCCCCCGCACCAAAGCCCTCCCGCAGCGTCGACAGCCGCCCGTCGGCACACACCACCAGATCGAACCCTTCCCGGCGCCCGTCCGCGAGCACCACCGACACCGCCTCCTCCGCCGCCTCGACCCCCGCCACCGTCACCCCCGCCTGCACCCGCGCCGTCCCCGCCGCCGCCAGCAAGTGCTCGCGCAGCACATGATACGTCGTCGCCGCCAGCCCCATCGGCTCCTCGAACGTCCCGCCCGCCCGCGCCGCGCTCACCACCCGCCGCCCCAGCCGGAGATGCCGCGGCGCCGGCGCCCCGCCCGTCACCTGCCCGATCAGCCCCAGATCCACCCCCAGCCCCGCGCCGCTGCGCTGATCCAGCACCCGCGAGCGCTCATACACCACCGTCTCCACCCCCAGCCGCCCGAGCACCGCCGCCACACTCAGCCCCGCGATCGATCCTCCCACCACCGCCGCTCGCCGCGCCACCCCCTGCGATCCCATGCGTCCCATCTCGAGCTCCTTTCGCCGTTCCCCACCATCTTGAGGAGCCCGCCCCGGCGCCGGAAGTGCAGACGATGAAATGGAATGTTGCACCGCCCGCAACCCCACCCGATCCTGCGCGACATGAGCAGGGACAGGGACAGGGACCAGGACAAGGGAAAGGATAGGGACAAGGACAAGGACCGGGCCCGGGAGCCCATGGACCTCAACCTCCTCATCACCCTCGACGCCCTCCTGGCCGAGGGCAGCGTCACGCGGGCCGCCGCGCGCGTCGGCCTCTCCCCCCCGGCCATGAGCCACGCCCTCGCCCGCATTCGCGAGCAACTCGGCGATCCCGTCCTCGTGCGCGCCGGCCGCGAGATGGTCCTCACCCCCCGCGCCCTCGAGCTCCAGCCCCGCATCCGCTCCCTCATCGACGAAGCGCGCGCGCTCCTCCTCCCGCCCCGGGCCTTCGACCCCGCCACCCTCGAGCGCGACTTCCGCATCCACGCCACCGACCACGTCCTCACCGTCCTCGGCCCCGCCCTCGATGAGCTGGCCCAGGCCCAGGCCCCCCGCGTGACCCTCCGCTTCCTCCCCACCGCCCCCGACGACGCCCAGCGCCTGCGCGAGGGCCACATCGACCTCGCCATCGGCATCTACGGCGAGCTGCCGCCCGAGCTGCGCACCCGCCACCTCATGACCGACCGCTTCGTGTGCGCCGTGCGCGGCGACCACCCGCTCCTCGGCGCCGATCTCAAGGACCACCCGAGCCCGCGCCTCACCCTCGAGCGCTTCGTCGAGATGGAGCACATCCAGATCGCCCCCCGCGGCGCCCCCGGCGGCTACCTCGACGACCTGCTGGCCGAGCGCGGCCTCAAGCGCCGCGTCGCGCGCGCCGTCCCGTACTTCCTCGCCGCGCTCCTCCTCGTCGCCGAGACCGACTACATCCTCACCGTGTCGTCGCGCGTGGCCCAGAAGGTCGCGCCGCGCCTCGGCCTGCGCCTCCTCGAACCGCCGCTACCGCTCGAGCCGTATGCCTTGAGTCTCCTCTGGCACCCCCGCATGGATGGCGACCCCGGCCACCGCTGGCTGCGCGAGCTTCTGGTCCACGCCGTCGCCGTGGCCGCCCCCGACGCCCATCCATCGCCGCGCACCCGTCTCGGCCCCTCGCGACGCCGCCCGCGAACGCGTTGACCGCGCGTTCCTCCGTCCCCCCCGCCGCTTCGCGCCTTTCTCCGCGCGTCCCTCGCCCGACGCCCGGATCACCGCCTCTCCCTCCCGGCCCAACGGTCCTTTCCCGCCGGAAGACGCCCCTTGCGCCCGGGGAGGCGACGTCTCCACCCGGGAGGGCGACATCTCCACCCGGGAAGGCGACGTCTCTGCCCGGGAAGACGACGTTTCCACTCGGGAAGGCGACGTCTCCGCCCGGGAAGGCGACGTTTCCATCCGGGAAGGCGACATTTCCCCAATCGAAGGCGACCCTTCCATCCGCGAAGGCATCCCATCCCCGAGCAAAGGCACCATTTCCATCCCCGAAGGCCGCCTTTCCCCCGTCGAAGACGGTGCTTCCACCAGCAAATACAGCGTCTTCGCCCGGCCCACCGGCCGCGTCACCGGCCGCACCGGCGCCTCGCCCGCCACGAGCGCCGCTCCCTCCGCGTCGGCCCGCGGCGTCGCCACCGTCTCTGCCGCCTTCCGCGAGCGCACCGCACGGCGGGGGAGGGTAGAGGCGAACTCCACCAGCAACTCCGGCCGCTTCCGCAGGACCACCTGGGCCACCTCGCGCACATAGACCGTCTCCGCGCGCACCTTCTCGAGCAACTCCCGCTTGAGCCGCGTCCGACCCCGCCCCTTCCCACGGAGCAGACTCCTCTTCGTCCCCGTCTCCGCGAGCGCCCGGGCCAGCACCCGCACGTCCTCGATCCGCGCCTCAGTGATCCCCACCGCCATCGCCGCCGCCCGGAACCCCGCCTCCTCCCACGACGAGAGCACCCCCTGGGCGACCGTCAGCACCTCGGGCGTCGACTTCTCACCGAGCCGCATCCCCACCCCGAACGCCCGCCCGACGCCCCGATCCCCCCGATGGCCGAGGCGCACCTCGTCGCGGATATCCCGCACCTTCTCCCGCAGCTCCCGTCGCTGCGCAGCCAGCTCCGCGGTGGCCTTCATGGTCACCGACCGGGTCGTGATCTGCAGCCCCATCGCCCGCGCGAGCTCCGCGATCGCGCCCTCGAACGCCACGAGCCGCTCCACGGGCAAGAGCTTCTTGCGCCGCCCCGCGTCCGCGGCCTCGAACACACTCAGATGACGGCGCGCCGCGTCCGCCACGCGCCGCGCATCGGCCGTCAGCTCATATTCCCGCCGTTTGGGTTTGGTGGCCATCCCTTCACTCCTTGTCTTGCTGCGCGGTGGTCGACGAAGCGCCCCGGACGGGGCCCGCACCGCAGGCGAACGATACGTTGAAGGCTACGGCGCCAGCGCCTCCCGGGCAAGCCCTGGCCCATCAGCCGGCAGAACGCCTCCCGCTCTCCGTTGAACCTCGCGCTGGCCTCACTCCTCCCGGTCGGGGCGACTGGTGGCACGACCCTCGACCAGCTCCCTCCCGGCGACCTGACCCCGAGCCCTCACCCGCCGAGACAAAACCGCGTCGAAGACACCCTACACCTGCGCCTTCGTAGGCTATCCACCGCGCTCCCCCCTGTTCTCCCCCACACCAAAAAAATTCCACTGAATTTGCATCGTCACAGAATCACTAAACATTTTTTGTGAATAATTTTTTGCCTACATCGGATGAATGATGTAGGTTTGGGGCCCAGAAGAAAGGTATCCAGAGTTACTGAAATGTCCTCGCAAGTGCTTCCAACCCCTAGCGCGCACCACATGTGAGGCAGCATGGCTCTAGAACTCCTCCACCTTCGCAGAGACCTCCTCGACCCGCGGCCGGGCACCCAGCACCCCCCCCAACAGCCCTGGACACCCGGCGAGATCCTCGCCCGCCACCGCCGTGGCATCGGCTTCCTCCTGCGTCACCTCCTCCCGGCCGCCGACGGCGGCGGGAGCTACTTCATGTGTCCGGCCGAGGGCCGGGTCCTCGAGACCGCGCTCACCCTCCGGCTCCTCGAAAAGGAAGGGCTCGAGCCCGAGTGGCGCGAGCAGCTGCGCGGCTTCCTCGCCAAGAACATCGAGCGCGCCGACCTCATCAGTAAACCCATCGGCCTCGCCGCGCTCGGACGCGAGCACCGCGGCGCGCTCCAGAACCTCGCGCAGCTCATGGCCGGCCTCGAGTACGCCCGGCGCCGCAAGTACGCCTTCCTGGTCATGCTCCTCTCCGAAGCCGGCCTCGTCACGCTCGAGGAGGTCGGCCTCGGCCCCGAATACTTCTCCGACGAGGCGCACCACCGCTTCAGCCGCCTCTACGGCGCCGCCCTTCGCCTCATTTATGGTCGGCGGCGCGGCGTCGCCCTCGACCGACAGAAGGACATCGAGTTCCTGCGCAAGGCCCAGGGCCTCGAAGGGGGCTGGGAGCAGCAAACCCTCATCACCATCCTCGCCATCCTCGGCATGGGCCGCGAGCACGAGTGCTTCGCCCCCGGCCTCGAGTTCCTCAAGCGCATGACCCGGGAGGACGGCGGCATCGCCTTCTGCGACAACCAGAACGTCTGGCTCGCCGCGCTCGGCGGCCTGGCCCTCCAGACCGCCGGACGCATCACCAAGCCCGCGCAACGCACCATCGCCGACTACCTCCTGTCGCGCCAGCACCTCAACGGCGGCTGGGCCTTCACCGAAGGCGTCGTGCAGACCGACACCGACTGCTCGGCCAACAGCCTCCAGATGCTCATCGAGCTCGACCCCGAGCGCTACGCCATGACCATCGAGCGCGGCCAGGAGTATTTCCTCCGGCTCCAGCGCCCCGACGGCGGCTACCCCACCTACGAGATCGAAGGCGAGTCCGAGGTCACCATGACCGCCAACATCGTCCTCGCCCAGAGCCTGTGGATGGAGCAGGACCCGCGGCTCCTCGAGCCCGTGCGCCGCGCCTGCCGCTACCTCGTCTTGCGGCAGAAGGGCGACGGGCGCTTCGAGAAGAGCTGGAGCCTCTCCGAGAGCTACAGCATCTTTCGCACCCTCTGGGCCCTCGACAAGTGCCGCGAGTCCGTCCCCGAGCTCCCGCTCCAGAGCCTCTATCAGAGCGCCGCCGAGTACCTCCTCGACACGCAACACGCCGACGGCGGGTGGGGCCAGAAAGACAGCCTGCCGAGCGATGGCCTCAGCACCGCCTACAGCCTCTCCGCCCTGTGCATCGCCCGGCGCTACCTGCCCATCGAGGCCGCGCGCATCGATCGCGCCGTCAGCCACCTCGTATCCCAGCAGGATCCCGAGAGCGGCGAGTTCTTCTCCGTCCCCGACCTCGTCGGTCCGCGCCCCATCCCCTTCGACGTCACCCTGCTCAGCACCGTCTTCTCAGCGCTCGCCCTGTCCTTTGCAGCCCACGCCCTGACCGATCGGCCGTGAAGCGATGGAAGGGGGCGATCCATCCCCCTGTGGACCCCCTTCGCCCCCTCATCGACCGCTGTCGCGCGGCTTTTTGCGAGCTAGAACACGTGTTTGAGCCACTATGTGGCGCGCTCCTGCAAGCTGGCACACGATTCTATTTGGAATGAACTTTTTTTACCCAAGAGGAAACGTCCTTCCTTGACAGCATGGGAGCGGTCGGCTACCTCATGATCTAGGGAGGTCCCAACAATGCAGAACGTGACGGTAGAGTCCGAACGGGAGGTCCGGTTGAAAAGGGGCTCCTATCGGATTGAGACCACCGACTGGCCGCTCGTGTTGCTGACGACTGAGGGGGACATCACCCCTGCCGATCTCGAGCGACATCTCGCCGAGTATCGCTCGCTGCTGGACCGGAACATGCCGTTCGCGGTCGTCTATGACGCCTCGAAGATCGGCCGCGTCGACGCCCACATCCGTCGCCGCTACGCCGAGTTCCATCAAGAGAACAATGACGACTTCCGGCGCCTCTGTCGGGGCATCGGTTTCGTCATCACCTCCTCCCTCGTCCGTGGCGCTCTGACGGCCGTCCTCTGGATGGTCGAGCTTCCCTTCCCCTACAAGATCTTCGCCACCAAAGAAGAGGCCGCCGCCTGGACGCGGCGGCAACTCTGGCGCTGATTCCCGGCGCCCCGTTTCTACGACCTGTCGGTTCAAACCCCGCGCCTAGCGGGTGAGGATGTCTTCGAGCGACGAGAGGTCGCGCACCACACGCTCGCCCAGGGCATGGGCCGAGCGGGACCGATCGACGAGGTACGCCCGCATGCCGACCGCATGGGCCCCGGCGACGTTCGGCTCTTCGTCATCGAAGAACAGGCACTCCTCGGCCGTCACACCGAGCCGCTGCGCGGCCATGAGGTACGCCCCCGGGGCGGGCTTGGACTCGCTCGAGATCTGCGGCACCACCACCGCGTCGAGGAGCCCGGCGAACCCCAGGGATTCGAGCGAGCCCTCCAGCGTGGCGAACGGCATGTTGGACAGCACCCCGACGCGCATCCCCTGGCGCTTGGCCAGCGCCAGCCCCTCCAGCGCATCCGGATAGGCATAACAATAGTCCCGGTACCGGAAGCCGAGGAGCCTCTCCACGTGCTGCGCCGGCAGACCGAGCTCCACGCAGAGCTCGCGCCAGAACTCCTCCCACACCGCCGCCGATAACAGGTTCGCGCGCCCCGCCTGCGCCGCGCCCCAGCGCTCGATGCGGACGCTCAGCTCCGCCACCGAGATCGGCAGGAGCGGCCGGAAGAACTCCTTCACGGCCTGCGAGTCCAGACGACAGAGCACCCCGTGCTGGTCGAACACCGCTGCCCGCACGCTCATCGCTCCATCCTTCCCTTTGTTGGCCGTTGGCCGTCGGCCGTCGGCCGTCGGCCGTCGGCCGTTGGCCAGCGCTCGGCTAGTGCGGCGGGCCGGCCGCAGGGTGGCGAGGAGAGAAGAACGCCTCGGCCGCGGCCCGCCGTGGCGCATCGAGGCAGCCCACCGGGCACCGCGCGCACACCTGCTCGGCGAAGTCGCCGAGCGCGGGCAAGATCATCTGAGAAAGGATCGTCCGGCACTCCGCGGCCTCGAGGTCCGTGCTCCGCGCCAGCTCGTCGGCCAGGGACACCATCATCTCGGCGATCGGCGCGGACCGCCCCGACATGAAGAAGTCCGCCACCCGCGACCCGATCGTGTACGCCAGCGCGGCGACGCGATCATCGCCCGGCCGGCGCTCACCCGGGATCAGGGCCAGCGCGGAGCTCAGCACCTGATAGGCCGCCTCGGTGAAGTCGAGGTGCCCGAGGTCACGGCCCCGCGGCCGGTCCACCTCCTGGAAGAAGAGCAGCTTGAGGTGCTCGCGCAGGGGCGGGCTGCCGACGTGCTCCCCGAACTCCGGCCCATCGGCCAGCGCCTCGCGCGAGTGCTCGATCAGGACCTCGACGAGCGCGCTCTTCGCGAAGGCCCGCTCGCAGTCCGCCGCCGCCGCCGAGAACAAGCGCGCCGTCGGCAAGTCGCCCTTGTAGGCGTGCCACCGGGCCATGTGCCGCGCCATCGACAGCACCCGCTGGCGCACCTCGGGCCGGTCCACCGCCGCGGTCGCGGACGCCAGCCACTTCTTCCAGGCCCCCTTGCGCCCCGGCGGCGGGCCCGCAGGCCCGAGATCGCCGGCGTCGAAGAACCAGGACTCGTAGAGGGGCAGGGCCAGCACCTCGCGGAGCCGCTCCCGCGTGAACTCCTCGCCCGCGTCCGCGGCCGGCGCCTCGACGAAGTCCGCCACCTCCGCCATCGGCGACGATAGTTGATGAAACAGGGCGAGCGCCACGGCCAGGCCGGGACCCGTCGAAGACGACGCGTCCTCCTCGCGGTCCTCGCGTACCCGGGCCGCGCGCACGATCGCCGCCGCGCTGGCCAGGGGGATGCGCACGAACGTCGTCCCGGCGTGCGCCGTGAAGTCTGCCACCCCCTCCTCGATCTCCTGCTGCGTCGTGCGCGGATACACGCTCCCGTCGCGGATCTCGCCCGCGGCGCGGATGCACAGGTCGACGCGCGTGAACGTGTCGTCGATGCTGGCGAAGCAGCCGAACAGGATGAACGCCCCCTGTCCGTCGCAGCTGCCGAGATAACCGAACCCCTCCGAGCCCGCATCCGCCCGGCCGTCGATCATCGCCGTGCGCACGCGCATGAGCGCGCCGTTGAGCTCGCGCCGCTCCTCGGGCGTCTCGGCCGCGAGGCGCAGGCGATCGAGCAGCGCCACCGCCGAGTCTCCGCCCTCGGCCACGATGGGCGCCAAGGCGCGCGCGCGCAGCGAAGGCCCGGGGTGATGCGAGAGCATGTCGCCGTACGTCAGGACGGCCGGCGTACCGACCCGCAGGCGGCACTGCTCCATGCGATCGAAGACCACCTCGCGCAGCGACTCGGGCGCCTCGGACAGGAGCTCGTACAGCTGCTCGGCCTCCTCCGGCTCGGCCAGGATCTGCACCAGCAGGTCGATCATCGGGATGTCGCCGAGCGCCAGCATCTCCTCCGGCGGGAGCCGGGTGGCCAGCTGGGCCACCGCCCCCGGGTTGGCCTCGTCGAGCACCGCGAGCGCGTGGCCGCGTTGGCTCGCGGTGCGGCGCGCGTCGAGCGCGATCTCGATGAGCCGCTCGCGCTCCTCGCCGAGACCGACCAGGGCCAGCGCGGCGCGGAACAGCTGCCCGTCCGACTCTCGCACCGAGCCCTGCGAGAGACGCGCGACCAGGAGCTGGCGCGCCTCGCGCACGTTGAGCCGGCCCAGGCGACGCCGCAGGTCCCCGTCGTTGAGCGGAGGATGAAGGAAGAGCTCATCGATGGCGCGGCGCGTGGCCACCGCCGTCCTGCGACCCTTCGCAGGGCTCGCGGAGACATCCTTGGGCGGACTCTTCGAGGGACTCTTCGAAGACGCCTTGGGGGGCACCTTCGAGTCCGTGGACGCCTTGGGGGGTGTGGGCGCCGGTGGCTTGCGAGATCGCCGCTTGGACATGGCGTGCTTGTACCATGCAGAGCGGTCTCCTGCAGCGGCCGTCGCCACCAACGTCCCGACCCCCTCGCGCCGTCCCACCGCACGATCCCGACCCTCCCCCGGGAATCGACGTCGAGAAACGACCGGCCTCATGGAACTTATCGTCGGGCACGAGTTTGCAGGGGCAATCGATCGCAGGTAGAGTCGCCGCCATGTCCTTCACCCGGCGGCAGTTCCTCCTCACCTCGGGGGCGTCGATCCTGGCCCTCGGTCTCGACGCGGCCCGCGCCCGCATCGCCGACGCGCGCGGCCTCCTCGTCGAG
>DATAGU010000382.1:0-4584 GCA_036263495.1 Polyangia bacterium
CGTCGGGGATCGGCGTGTGACAGGCCGCACATTCCACGAGACAGGTGGAGTGTAGAGGTTCCTCACCTCACCGACAAGCGGGCGGCCCCGCACGCTACTGGGCTGCGCTGGGGGCCCAGCCTGGAAGGTTGAGCGCTTCAACCTCTAGGTTGACCGCTTCAACCTCATAGGTTGACCGCCTCAACCTCTAGGTTGACCGCTTCAACCTCTAGGTTGACCGCCTCAACCTCTAGGTTGACGGCCTCAACCTCTAGGTTGAGGCCGTCGCGGGAGGATCAATGACGCCGTTTCTTGTGGTGCTTGGATTTGCCGTGCTGGGCGGCGGGGCGGCGATATTTGCCGTGGCCGTGCTTGTGGCCCGTCGGGGCCGCGTGGCTCTGCGCGCGGGCCTCGGCGGCCTCGTGCCGGCGCTGGAGCGCCAGGGCCTCTTCGTCGGGGCGCACGACGGCGACGACGGCGCGTTCGGGCGCGAGGTACTCGCGGGCGACGCGCCGCACCTCCTCCGCGGTCACCCCCAGGATCGCGGTGGAATAGCGGCGGTACTCGTCCCACCCGAGGCCGTAGCACTCGTTGAAGGAGATGGCGGAGGCGAGCGCGGAGCGGCGCTGGAGGGAGATGTCGTGCGCGCCCGCGAGGTAGCGCTTGGCCCGCTCGAGCTCGCCGGCCCCGACCAGGTGATCCATCACCTTGTTCAGCTCGTCGCGGATGGCGGCCTGCGCCACCTCCAGGTTCGTCGGGCTGGTGGCGATGTAGACCGCGAAGTAGCCGGGATCGAGGCCCTCGATCGAGAAGGCGCTCACCCGATAGGCCAGGCCCCGCTTGTCGCGCAGCTCCACGAACAGCCGACCGCCCTGACCCGAGAGGATCGTCGCCAGGAGCTCGAGCGCGAAGCGATCGGGGCTGGAGATGGTCGTGCCGGGGAAGCCGATGACCAGGTGCGCCTGCTGCTTGTTGAGGAACTTCTCGACTCGCCGCGGCTCGCGCGGCGCGTCGTGCGCCGCCGCCGACGTCACTCGCGGGAGGGGTGGGGCCAGGGTCAGGCCAGGGACCTCGCCCGGCGTCGCGCCGAGCGCGGCGCGCAGCC
Source organism: Polyangia bacterium (assembly GCA_036263495.1). Lineage (GTDB taxonomy): Bacteria > Myxococcota_A > Polyangia > Palsa-1104 > SHYY01 > DATAGU01. The sequence continues at coordinate 1,085 of DATAGU010000382.1, forward strand.
GCGCCAGCACCGCCGCGGGGTCGACGTCGCCCACGATGGCCAGGGTCATGCGCGACGGCGGAAAGTGCCGCCGGTAGTAATCCACCAGCTGCGCGCGGGTCAGCGCCCCGACCGACTCGGGCGTGCCGAGCGGATCCATGCGGTAGGGGTGGCGCGGATAGAGCGCCTGCGCGAACAGCCGGAAGGTCACCGAGGAGATGCTGTCCTCCTGCGTGTGCAGCTCCTCCAGCACCTGGCGCCGCTCCTTCTCGAGCTCCTCTTCGGAGAGCCGCGGGTGGAGCACACAGTCGAGGAGGATGTCGAGCCCTCGCTCCCAGTGCCGCGCCATCACTTCGGCGCGGATGCCGAAGCTGTTGCGCCCCGAGAAGCCACCGATGGACCCGGCCATGGACTCCACTTCATGCGCCAGGGCATCGGCCGAGCGCGTGTGCGTCCCGCGCGTGATCAGGCTGGCGATGAGGTTGGTGACCCCATTGGTGCGCTCGTCCTCGGCGCGCAGGCCGCCCTCCCAGACCGCGCGCATGGCCACGAGCGGCACCGAGGTGTCGCGATAGACCACCACCCGCGTGCCCGACGGGAGCACCTCGCGCACGACGTCGTCCGCCACGACCTGGGGCGCGCCCCAGCGCCGCTCCGCCCGCTCCCACGCCGCCCGCAACCGCGCGACGAGGTGCGCCTCCACCTGGGTCTCGTCCCCCTGCGGCACCACCTGCGCCGGCCCGAGCAGTGCCACCGTGGCGTTCTCCGGCCGCAGATAGCGCGCCAGCGCCTCGCGCAGCTGGCGCGGCCCAAGGTCGCGCACCTGCCGCTGATACTCCGCCTCGTGCTCGAGCGAGCCCGCCACCGCGCGGTAGAAACCGAGCTTGCGGGCCATGCCCTGCACCGTCTCCTTCTGGTAGACCGCGTCCGACTCCACGATCGCCTTGGCCTTGTCGAGCTCCTCGGGTGTCACCTCCTCCCGGCCGAGGCGCAGGATCTCGTCGAGGAGGGCGTCGAAGGCCACGTCGAGCTGCCCGGGCGGGAGCGTGGCCCCGGCCACGAGGAGCCCGGGATCGCGCGGGCTGTAGGCGTAGGCATAGGCATCGGTCACGACCTGTCGGTTGCGCTTCACCTCGCGCACGAGGCGCGACGAGTCGCCCTGCCCGAGCAGGATCGCCCCGACGTCGAGCGCGCTGGCGTCGGGGTGCACGAGCCCGGGGATGTGGAAGGCGATCGACAGGTGCAGCTCGCGCACGTCGCCCCGGCCCGCCACCGCTCGCGGCTCGGTCTGCACCGGCTCCTCGGGCCGCGGCACGAGCCGCACCGGCGCGCCCCGCGGCGCGTCCCCCCACAGCGCCTCGATCTGGCGCCGCGCCGCCGGCGTGTCGAAGTCCCCCACCACCACGAGGGTGATGTTGCTCGCCACGTAGTGCTCGTGAAAGAACCGGAGGAGCTCCTCGCGCGTGAACCGTTCCACCGTGCGCGCGTAGCCGATCACCGGGCGGCGATACGGGTGCTTCGTGTAAGCGCGGGCGAACAGCCGCTGCGTCGCCACCCGGCTCGGCGCGTCCTCGCCCTGCTTGACCTCCTCCCGCACCACCTTCAGCTCCCGCTCGAGCTCCGCGGGATCGAAGGACGAGTTGCGCAGCGCGTCCGTGATGATGTCGAGGCCGGTGTCGAAGTAGCGGCTCGACATCACGAGGTGGTAGACGGTCTCGTCGAACGACGTCCAGGCGTTGATCTCTCCGCCGGACGACTCCACCTCGTGCGCGATCTGCCCCACGCCGCGGCGCGCCGTGCCTTTGAACAACATGTGTTCGAAGACGTGAGCGATGCCGGCCAGCTCTTCGGGCTCGTCGGCAGAGCCCACCCCCACCCAGGCCTGGAACGCCACCACCGGAGCCAGATGGCTCTCCTGGAGAATGACGTGCAGGCCATTGCCGAGCTGGAAACTCGTGATCACGGGTTTGAAACTCCTCGTCTCGTTCGCCAGCGGGGCCCCCTGCGCCGGCCCCGGCCCCTGCGCTGGCTCTTGAATAGATATGATAGGTCGGGCTGCCGGCGCCAAGACCGGCCGCGCGGGCCCGAGCGCCGCCAGAGGTGCCGGGTGACAGCCGCTGCTGCAGATCAAGGCGATGGCAGCGAGCAGCCCACGGCGCGCACAGTCATCGTAGGACAAGGATACACGCTGCCCGGAGTTGCGAAAGGAGGAAGCTACCGCCGGCGCGTCTCGGCTGTCAACGCAGGGACGCTGATGATGAGGGCACACCTGGAGCGGAACCGCGTCAGCCTTCGCGCACGCGCCGGATGGACTCCGTCCTTCGGGTCTGGGGTCTTATCGAGAGGTCTGGGCTGGGGGGGCGTCGAAGTCTTCGATCAGCCAGCCATCGGTTTGACCCTCCTCGACCATGCACGCGAAGCGCCGGCCATCAAGAGCCATGCTGGGGCAAATCGCATCTCGGCCAAACGTCGCTGTCCCCCAGGGCTCCGGCGCCCCTCCGGCAGAGGGGAACCGAAGGATCTCGCCCCCACCGGGCGCACGGCGAAAGACATAGATCCACTGGCCGTCATCAGACCATCCCACGGGCCTGGGATCGATCGTAGATGTAGAGGGCGCTATCGTGGTCTGCGCTCCATCCGTGAGCGAGATGACCTGGAGGGATGGCCCCTCTCCCGCTCGGTCCCACCAGACGACGAGCCGTTTGCCGTCGGGAGCATACCGAGGGTAGTGGATGAAGCCGGCGCTGTCGTCGGCCAGGAGAGGTCGCTCCTCCTCGGTCACCGGATCGAGGAAGTGGAAATTTCGATTTCTCGGTCGCTGATAAAGGATCTGCGCTCCTGGTGCCCAGATCAGGCTCCGAAATTCGCTCGGCTCACTGCGAGGAAACGGTCTCGGCGAGCCGCCGGTGGCGGGGATGCGCCAGACGCGCAGGACGCCCCCTTCGCCTGAGACAAAGGCGATCTCCTTGCCATCGGGGGACCAGGCCGGAACACCGATCTGCGAGTCCCAGGAGCGGAAGAAGGTGAGCTGCCGCGGCCGTGTCTCATCCCCGCTCACGGAGAGGGTGAAGAGGTTCACGGAACCGCCCTCCGGAGCAGCAAAGGCCAGGGTTTGACCATCCGGGGACAAGACGGGCCATCCTCTGTTGACCGTCCCCGATGTCAGACGCAGGGTCCGAGAGGCGCGCTGCCGGCCTTGACTCTCGATGGACCAGAGCCACAGATTTCCGTAGGTGTCGTCCTTCGTATAGACGAGGTTCCTTCCGTCTTGGGTCAAGGAAATGGGCGAGCTGTTGTTCTTCCCCAAGCCCGTCAGGAGCGGGATCGGGGAGGACGCCAGCCGGCCCGTGATGGGATCGATCCCCACCTTCATGAGGTCCACGGCGTCATCTTCTTCTCTGAAGAAGATGATGTGGCTGCCCTGGGGAGACCACCGGGGCGACCCGATGGATCTCCCCTGGACGATGAGCTCCTGCTGGCGACCGTCGGATCGGATGCTCGAGAGCGCATACTGATCCTGG
>DATAGU010000383.1:0-3980 GCA_036263495.1 Polyangia bacterium
CGAGCCGGACGACAGATCCCCCTCACTCGACGAGGAACAGGCTCGCTCGGGGGCGCAGTCGAAGCTGTGCGACACGCTGATGACAGGAGATGTCCACTACGAGGGGAGCCTTTGCAGCGACCTCGACGACCGCACAACGTACACCTGCTCATCGAGAAAGATCTGGCGATATAGACCACCCGAGGGGTGCATCTCCGTCCCCGTGCACTGAGCCGACGCCCTCCAGGAGACGCCCCACTGAAGCGCCCTGCTCCCCTCTCGTAACCTGCTCCCGAACACCCAGGAACCTCCCCGATTCGCGCCGCCGCGTCCGCTATGTAAAATGCGGACGCATGAGCCCCGATGACGCGGAAGGCAGCGGCACGGTCGACGAGCCTGTCCACCCCGAGAGCGACCCCGACGTCCCGCAACCCTACCTGTTCGTCGTCCTCCACTGCGACCACCTCCTCCTCGGCGGCGCCCGCTATCGCCTGGCCGGGCTCGAGAGCGTCCACATCGGCCGCGGCGCCGAGCGCAGCGCCACGCGCGATCCCCTGCGGCACCACCTCGATCTGCGCCTGCCCGGCAGCACCATCTCCGCGCTCCACGCCCGCCTCGAGCTCGGCCCCGACGGCTGGCGCTTCGTCGACGCCAAGTCGCGCAACGGCAGCTACCGCAACGGCGAGCGCTGCGCCGAGGCCGAGCTGCGCGACGGCGACCTCCTCCAGATCGGCAACAACTTCCTGTGCTACCGCGCCGCGCTCCCGGGCGGCGTCGACCTCGACAGCCGGACCGCCGCTTCCCCCGCCCAGGGCCTCACCACCCTCGTGCCCGGCCACGACGAGCGCCTGCGGGCCCTCGAGCCCGTCGCCCGCTCCCAGGTGCCCGTCCTCCTCCTCGGCGAGACCGGCACCGGCAAGGAGGTGCTGGCCCGCGCCATCCACACCCTGTCGGGCCGCCGCGGTGCCTTCGTCGCCGTCAACTGCGGCGGGCTCGCCCAGGGGCTCGTCGAGGACCTCCTCTTCGGCCACAAGAAGGGCGCCTTCACCAACGCCGCGAGCGACGCCCCCGGCTTCGTGCGCGCCGCCGACGGGGGCACCCTGTTCCTCGACGAGATCGGCGACCTCCCCGAGCCCGCGCAGGCGGCGCTCCTGCGCGTCTTGCAGGAGGGCGAGGTCGTGCCCATCGGCGGCACGCGGCCCATCAAGGTCGACCTGCGCGTGGTGTCGGCCACCCACCGTCCGCTCGACAAGATGGCCGCGCGCGGCGCCTTCCGCAGCGACCTCCTCGGCCGCCTCGCCGGCCACCGCCACACGCTCGTGCCCCTGCGCGAGCGGCGCGAGGATCTCGGCCTGCTCATCGGCGAGCTCCTCCGTCAGGCCGACCGCACCGGGGCCAAGGTGCCGCGCCTGGCCACCGACGTCGGGTACCTCCTCCTCCAGTACGACTGGCCGCTCAACATCCGCGAGCTCAAGCAGTGCCTGGACTCGTCGCGGGTGCAAGCCCCGTCGAGCTCCATCCGGCGGCGCCACCTGCCGGCCCAGGTGCGCGAGCCCCCGATGCCGCCGGTGCAGCCGCTCGCGCGCCCCGATCCGTCCGACGAGGAGCTGCGCCAGAAGCTGCTCCTGCTCCTCGAGCGGCACCGGGGCAACGTGAGCCACGTGGCCCGCGACCTCGGCAAGGCGCGCATGCAGGTGCACCGCTGGCTGCAGCGCTTCGGGATCGACCCCGACGATTTTCGCAAATAGGCGTCTACCCAGTAGCTGACCAGTACCGAAAAAAGTGTAACAGGGTGTTACATGTTACAGTTACAGTTACAGTTACACTTGTAGGTCCATTGCGCACGGTAGGCGCTTCCTGGGGGAAGGAAATGCCTGCGGCGATGTAGGCCAAGGGGGGCTCGCCGTCTACGTGGGCTCCTCGTACGGTGGCAGAGCGTCCTTCCCCTTGGGAATCAAGGACCCCGCAAGAGAAAGCGCCACCTCAGCGGCCGAAAGGGGGACCTCAGCGGCCGAAAGGGGGTCCTCAGCAGCCGAAGGAGGGTCCTCAGCAGCCGAAAGGGGGTCCTCAGCAGCCGAAGGAGGGTCCTCAGCGGCTTAGAGCGTGACCTCAGCGGCTTAGAGCGTGACCTCAGCAGCCCAGAGCGTGACCTCAGCAGCCCAGAAGGTGACCTCAGCAGCCCCGGAGCATGATCTCGGCAGCCTGGAGAGGCGCCTGGGGACCCAACGCCCTCTGCCAGCCGGCGTGGAGGGCTCTGCCGGCGCATGCGGACGCCGCCTGGCCTCCGAGAGGTGGGCGGCGTGACGAGCGCCAACCTCTCGGAGGTTCGAAGGAAGAATGTGGGAGCTTGGGAAGGTGGAGGGGAGGACGGCTAGCGGGAGGGATCAGGAGCTAGCTGGCTTGGCGGGCATCCGTGGGGGGCGTCGCGGGGGTCGAGGTCGGACAGGGCGGCGCGGGAGGGGTCGTTGAGGGTTCGTCCTTGGCCGGGCGAGACCGCCGGCCAAAGAAGTTCCGGAGCGAGATGAGGGCGATGCGCGGCATGCTGGGATCGAGCGTGCGGGCGGCGTCGAAGGCATCGACGGCCATCTCGATGAAGGCGAGGTTGCGCCCGTCCCACAGATCCAGCTCCTCCTGGAGTACGGGCGGACGCGCCGAGAGCGCCTCGGCCACCTCGCCGAGCGCGGCCACGTCGTTGGCCAGCGCCTCACCGGTGGCGAGGTAGTTCTCGTCGATGAGGCTGCCCTGGCGGCGGTGCAGGGCCCCGGGGGAGGTGTCGGCCAGGACTTCACGGCCGAGGTTGACGAGGGCGCGCAGCGAGCTCGCCACCTGGGCCGGCTGCGAGTTCTTGTTGTAGACCAGCTCGATGCGGCCACGCAGGTCGGGCTTCTTGCCGGCGAGGACGAGCAGGCCGGCGTAGAGCACGTCGCGGTGGCCGCTCGCGCGGCGGCGCAGGTCAGCGCTGTTGATGGTGCGGCCCGCGCGGAGCGTCGTGATGTCCTTCTGGACGTCCTGGCGCGACTCGTACAGCTCCTGGGCGTGGTAGGTGGACCAGATGGCCACGCGCATGAAGTTGTCGGTGATGGCCGGGACGAGGGCGCGCTGCGCAGGCGTAGCGCGGGCGCGGAAGCCCGAGATGATGCCCCAGATGCGGGCGCCTTCGCGGGTGATGCGGCGCGTGGAGACGCTGGCGCCGTCGGAGGCCAGCTTCACCAGATCGGCGCCTTCGAGGGCGAGGTCGACCTCCTCGGGGGTGGCGGGGCCGTACTGCTCGGTCAACGTGGCGAGGGTGAGGACGGCCGTGGCATCGAACTCCTCCTCGGGTGCGGCCGCGGGGGCGCCGGCGTTGGCGACGACGTGGTCGCGCATCTCCTCGACGGCGGGGTCGACGGGGGCGGTGGGCTCGCGCGGGGTGCGCGAGCGGCGGGTGGCCTTGGGGTTGGCCTGGGGGGCGGTGGCGGTGACAGGGGCTTCGGGGGCGGGGTTCTGTGTCGTGCTCATGGGACGTGGCTCCGTGGGCCGTTCCTGGGCCGATGCCCGCACCGGTCGGGCTCGGACAGGGAACGGACCGAAATCAGGGGTTGCCGTTCGTACGGTGGTGTACGCCGGGGTCAGGCGCCGCGGGGGCGGCGGAGGATCCTCGGCGAGCCGGTCACCATCGGTACGCTCGAGGGTCTTTGCAGAAGGGATGCCAAGCGAGGGAGGGCTTGGTTGGGGGGCATCGGAGGGGTGGTGACGGTATCAACGAACCCCTGGCTTCATGCAGGCTGGAACAGAAGGCGTTTGAACCCGAAGACCACAGTTGAATGCCGTCGCGAGGCGCCGCAGCAGGCAGGCAACTGTGGTTTTCGGGTTGAACCCGGGGTGCGCATCACGCGCTCGGCCCACCGTGGTTTCGGCGACCAGGAGTTCTACGAGCTTCTCGTGTTGTACGGAGGGATTTCGGCGCCTACCTGGCCGCGACGAGGGCGGGGGCTGGGCCAGGCCGGGAGGGCAACGCCGCG
>DATAGU010000384.1:0-48427 GCA_036263495.1 Polyangia bacterium
GGGGTTGAGTGACGCGTACCCCCTGGTTGAGTGCCGGTACCGGGGGGGTTGAGTGCCGGTACCGGGGGGGTTGAATGCCGGTACCGGGGGGGTTGAATGCCGCGTACCCCCTGGTTGCGCACCAGGATCGGACCGGTTCAAACCCCGCCAGCGCGGCCGCGGATATTGTGGATCACCACATCGAGGGCCGGTGCGCGCGCCAAGGCGCCATCGGCGGTGACCAGCTCTGCTTCGAGCGCCCGCGCCGCCGCCACATAGAAGGCGTCATAGGCACTCAGGCAGTTCCGGTAGGTCCAGGCGAACGGGATGAGCGACGCATGAGGGAGCCGCGTCAAGGGCCAGTCCCTCAGCAGGTCGAGCGTCAAGGCAGCGCGTGGTAGATCGAGCCGGTTGGCCAGGACCAGCCGCCGCAACGCCGACATCACCTCCACGTCGATCAGCTCGGGCGCGTACAGCTCGGCCCCTTCCACGGTCGGCGCGATCACCTGCCCGAGCGGCGTCCGCAGGAGGTACTCGACCGCGACCGACGCGTCGATGACGAGGTTCAATCCCCGACTTCCCGGTCGCGCCGCGCGCGCTCCTCCTCAATCACTGCTGCCGCTGGCTGCCCGAGATGGACCGGTGGGGCCGCCGCGAGGCGTTCGCGGAACGTCTCGCGCTCGATCTCCCGCCGTGCCGCCGCAAGGAGGAGGTCTCGCAGGGTGACCCCCTTGCGCTCCGCGAGCTCGTGCAGCTGCCGGTGAAGGTCATCCGGCACGTTCTTCATCTGGATATGATTGGCCACAGCATGCTTATAGCATGCTCCCGGCATGCCCCACTACCACCGAGCAGCCGCTGCCAACGCTCAGGCTGGTGTCGGAATGGACTGAAACAGCTTCCCTGCCGCGGCGCACTCCTTCTCCGCCGCCTCCATGAGGAGCGCCATCGAGATCTCGACCGTGCGCTCGGCCGCCAGGTACGCGGCCCGCATCACCGCGTTCTTGATGTGCCCGCCCGACAGCTCGTAGATCTTGCCGAGGCGGACGAAGTCGACGTCCGCGGCGAGCGGCGCCCGCTCGGGCAGGAGGTTGCGCCAGATCTCGGTGCGCGCCCGCGCATCCGGGAACGGGATGTTGACGTGGTAGTGGATGCGCCGCTTGAACGCCTGGTCGATGCTCGTCTCGAGGTTGGTGGCGAGGATGACCAGCCCCTCGTAGCGCTCGAGCTGCTGCAGGAGGAAGTTGGTCTCGAGGTTGACGAAGCGGTCGTTGGCCGACTCGATGCGCTGGACGCGCGTGGCGAACAGCGCGTCGGCCTCGTCGAAGAACAGGATGGCGTGGAGCGACTTGGCTTGCCCCAGGATCTGGTCGAGGTTCTTCTCGGTCTCGCCCACGTACTTGGACACCACCTTGGCCGGGTTGATGCGGTACAGGCTCATGCCGAGCTCAGCCGCGATCACCTCGGCCGACAGCGTCTTGCCCGTACCCGGCTCCCCCGAGAGCAGCACCACCTGCCCGCGCCCACTGTGGATCTTCTCGTGGAACCCCCAGACGTGGAGCACCTTGGCGCGGTTCTTCCCGGCCGCGATGACCTCCACGATCTGCGCCTTGACGTCCTCGGGCAAGACGAGCACGTCGAGCGACAGCGCGCTCCTCGTGCGCTCCGCATACCCGCTCAGATCGCCGCGTAGCTGCGCCTGCGCCGCCTGCTCGAGATCCTCGCGGGAGAGCTGCGCCTCGCCACCCCGGGCGAGCGCGCGCGACACCGCGAGCAGCACCGCGTTCTTGATGTAGCCGCCCGATACATCGTATCGCTTGGCCAGCTGCGCGAGGTCCACGTCCTCGCCGAGCGGCACCTCGGGCGGGAGGTGGCGGCGCCAGATCCGCTCGCGCAGCGGCGGTGGCGGCACCTCGAGGTCGATGCGCACGAGCACGCGGCGGTCCAGCGCCGGGTCGAGCTGGTCCGGCAGGTTGGTGGCCAGCACCGTCACCCCCGTGAAGCGATCGAACGCCTGGAGGAGCGTGCCGAGCACGCGATTTCCCGCCCGCCGCGTGCCGAGCAGGGCCTCGCATTCATCGATGAGGAGCACCGCATCCTGGAGCTGCGCCTCGGCGCCGAGCTCCTCCACCTCGTCCTCGAGCGTGCGCCCGGCCTCGAGGAGCCGCTGCGCGTCCACGGCCAGGAGACGCTTGCCGAGGCGCTGCGCCAACGCATGCGCCAGCATCGACTTCCCCGTGCCCGGCGGCCCGGCGAGCAGCACCGTCACCCCGCGCCCCGTGGGCATCACCCGCCCGAGCCCCCAGCTGCGCAGCCGCTCCTCGAGCCCCGGCACCGAGGACGCGAGCGACTCCACCTCTGCCTGCACCTCGGGCGGCAGCACCACGTCGTCGAGCGTCACCTCCGGCTGGAGGAGCCGCGCATAAGCGCGCGCCCCCACGGGCAGCTCCTGCCCGAGCAGCACCCGCGCCACGCGCGGCGGCAGCCGCAGCTCGCATCCGAGCAGGTCCTCGCGGCTCTCGGGACGGCCCCGGTCCAGCAACACCAGACGCTGGCTGAGGAGCGGCGCCTCGGGCCGAAAATGCATCCGGGCGCGCAGCCGCGCCGCCGCCCCCTCGAAGTGGACCTGGATGACCGTGCCCACGTCCACCCCGGTCCGCCAGTTGTGGCCCGAGAGCCGGCCATACAGCCGGAGCAGGCCGGGTTCGAGCACCGGGACCGCCGCATGAAGCAGCACCTCGGTCTCGAACTCCCCGAGACCAAAGCGCGTGCGCAGCGTCTCCAGCCCGAGCGGTCGCCCCGCCCCTTGGGTCGCGGCCACCCGGCGGCCGATCGCCACGCCGAGCGCCGCCGCGCGCGCGCTGGCCCGCTCCTGCCCCACCCCATCGCCCGCCCCGGCCGCGATGGCCGCCTCGACGCGCGCCCGCAGCCGCTCCATCTGCTCCTCGAGATACGCCGCGTCGTCCGGGTAGGGGGCGTCTTCCACCACGAGTGAGCGCTCGTGCGCGCCCTCCGGCTCGGCCGCATCGCTCACCACTGCGGGTGTGCCCGCGGCGAGCAATGCCGCCGCACGAGGATGAATCTCATCAGGAAGGGTGCGGGCCATCGCGCCCGCATCGGCTGGCCGGGACATCTCCGGCTTGTCGGCTGGGCCCGCCACTCGGCCCTAGCCGTTCGACTTGATCGTCACACCACCCTGGGTCGGCTGCTGGTAGTACTCGGAGGTGAGCTCACGCGACTCGATCTCGTTGCCGAGCGCCTCCTCGAGGAAGCGCGTCTCCTCCACGCACGACTGCCCCGCCACGCATTTGACCTGCACCTGCACCTCTCCGGTGGGCGAGATCTCGATATGCAACTCCTTGCGCTGCGCCATGATGCGTCCTCCCCTCTCTCAATGAGTCCACTGCGCCCCGGGCCCGCCGCCGGCGCCCGCTGCTATCCCCACTTGCTGGCCACCAGCCGCACCGTCCCGTCCTCGAGCTGCTGGATGTCCTCCGGCTGGATCTGATACCCCTGCTCCTCGCAGGCCTGGACCACGCGCTGATAGGCGTACTCCTTGTTCAGCTCCTCGACGACCTCCTGCTCGGTCTTGCCGCGCGTGGTCTCGATGCCCCACCAGTCGGCCACCAGGGTATAGTTCCCGTCCGCGGCGCGCACCACGCCCACGTCGTACTTGCCCATGTCGATGGACAGCTCGGCCGTGATCTTCTGGCCCTTGTAGCCACGCACCTCCACCCCCTGCTCCGCCGCCGCATACTTCCAGCCCAGCTTCTCGAGCGCCCGCTTGAGCGCCACCAGGTTGTTGATCTTGGTCGCGACCTTGGTGAAGTGTGACACGTCAACCCTCCAGCCTACCGATGCGCAGCGCCTCTCCCGACACCTCGGGCGGCCCGGACGCGAGCCGCGCGCGCGTGCGCGCCCACTCGCGCATCGCCGCGATCCCTTCCTGCATGGTCACGGCCAGGGGCACGATCTCCTTGGCCGCGTTGAGCAGCTGCCCCGTCGTGAGCTCGCGCGTGCCGGGGTTCTCGTCGAAGGCGTCGTAGAGCGCCGACACCACCACCTGCTCGATCTCCGAGCCCGAGAACTCGGGCATCGCCTCCACCACCTTGGCGAGGTCCACCAGCGACGGGTCGCGCCCCTTCTTGCGCAGGTGGATCTCGAGGATCTGGAGGCGCTCCTCGCGCGTCGGCAGGTCGACGAAGAAGATCTCGTCGAAGCGCCCCTTGCGCATGAGCTCGGGCGGCAACTGGTGGACGTTGTTGGCCGTGGCGATCACGAACACCGGCGCCGTCTTCTCCTGCAGCCAGGTGACGAACGTGCCGAACACGCGCGAGGTCGTCCCGCCATCCGAGAAGTTGGACGACCCCGTGCCCGAGAACCCCTTCTCCATCTCGTCGAGCCACAGGATCGACGGCGCCGTGGCCTCGGCCGTCTTGATCGCCTTGCGGATGTTCTCCTCCGACGCCCCCACGAGCCCCCCGAAGATCTTGCCCACGTCGAGGCGCAAGAGCGGCATCTGCCACGCCGCGCCCACCGCCTTGGCGGTCAGCGACTTGCCGCAGCCCGGCACACCGATGAGCAGGATGCCGCGCGGCAGGGGCAGCCCGAAGTCGCGCGCCTGCGACGTGAACGCATACCGCCGCTTGGTGAGCCAGCGCTTCAGCATCTCCAGCCCGCCGATGGCCTCGAGGCGCTCCTCGGCCTCGTAGTACTCGAGGATGCCGCTCTTGCGGATGATGTGCTTCTTCTCACCGAGGATGGTGGGCACATCCAGGGTCCTCTTCCGCACGAGCGACTTGGCGATGACATTCTCGGCCTCGATCGCCGTCAGCCCGAGCGCCGCGTCCACGACCTGCTCGCGCCCCGCTGCCGTCGCCGCGATCCCCGGCGTGCACGCCGTCGGCATCTTGTCGAGCGCGCTCCCCACGACGCGATCGATCTCCTCCCGGGACGGCAGATCGAAGTCGATGATGGCCAGCTCCTTCTCGAGCTCCTGCGGGATCTTGGTCACCGGCGAAAGGAGCACGACGGTGTACTGCTTCGACGACTTCTTGTGATCGTGCGCGAGATCGCGCAGCTTGCGCACCACCGTGGGATCGCCCACGAAGGCATGGAAGTCGCGCAGCACGAAGATCCCCTTGCTCTCTTGCGCGGCGACATAGTCGAGCGCCTTGATGGGATCCTTGGCGTCGCCCCCCTTGAGCGTCCCCGCCAGCTGCACGAAGCCGCGCGTAATCGACCACGCGGCCAGATTCATCATACGGCGCACCGCGAGCTCGCGTAGCGCCTCCTCCACCCGCGCCTCCTCCGAGGACACGATGTAGAGCAGCGGATAGCGAGCCTTGATGAGATCCTCGACCTCGCGGGCGCTTGGAATTACGTGGGACATGGCCTGCCTCTCTCGTCACCCTCGCCGCGCGGCGCCCGCGGCCTCTCCGATGGACTTACGAACTGAAGGGTTGCTATCAGCCGCGCGCCAGGTCGCGCAAACTGCGGATGAGTCCCTTGGCATCCTCGGCGCGCTCCATCGCCGACGCCATGGCCTCGGCGATGGCGACGCGCGCATCCTCATCGCTCACCGTGGCGCTGATCTCGCCGAACAGCCCCTTGGCGGTGAGGATGGTCGTGCGCAACTCCGAGAGCGATTCATTGATCCCGTCATAGACCTCCATCGCCCGCGTCCGGATCGATCCCGCCGCATCCTCGCCCCCGGCGCCACGGGCCCCTGCGGCCTCGACCATCGCCTGGCCCTGCGCCCGCAGCTGCTCAAGCCCTACCTCGAGCTCGGCGATGCGCGCCTGCGCCTGCGCCATACGCTCGGCGACCTCCTCCTTGGACCGGCCCTGCTGCGCCTGCGCCGCGGCGAGCTGCTCACGCAACGACGCCGCCTCCCGCCGCGCCTCGTCGAGCGCCGCGCGCTCCTTGTCCCCCTCCGCCTTCCCGGCGAGGAGCTGCGTGCGTTCGGCGCGCAACTGATCGCGCTCTGCTTCGGCCGCCTTGCGCTCGGCCTCCGCCTTCCCGCGCTCTTCGGCAGCGCGCTGGCGCTCCACCGTGAGCTTGACCAGATCGCCTTTGAGGTCGCGCACCTCACCCGTCAGCCGCCGCACCTCGGCCTCCCCCGGGCCTTCCTTGGCCCCACTCCGCGCCCGGCGCAGCTCCTCCTCCAGGGATTCGATGGTGACGGTCTGACGCTGCAGGTTGGCGCGCTGCTCCTCTCGCTGGTTCTTGATCTCCGCGAGCTCGACCACCAGCTTCTCCTTGTCGGCCCGCAGCTCCTTCACCGCCGTCTCGAGGGCGATGAGCCCCACGCGTCGCTCCTCGAGCAGCCGCTCCTGCTCGCGGATGACCTCCCGCAGCTGCTCGATCTCCGACTGCAGGTTGTTGAACTCGCGCCAGCCCTCGTCCTTGGTCTTCTGCTGCTCCGCCAGCTTGGCGCGTAGCTCCTCACCGAGCTTCCGCAGCTTCTGCAGCTCCTCCTGCGCACGCTCGATCTGACGGTCCTTGGCCTGTAGCTCTTCTTTCTGCTCGTCGAGGCGACTGCGGGCCGTGAGGAGCTCGTTGCGCGCCGTCTTGAGCTCCTGCTGCAGCTTCTCCGCCGCCTCCTGCACCGCCTGCAGCTCTTCCTTGTCGTGCGCCGCATCGCGGCGCACCCGCCCAAGCTCCTCTCGAGAGGCGATGGCCTCATTGCGCAGGCGCTTGAGCTCGGTCTCTCCGGCCTCGGCCTTGGCGCGCAGGGGCTCCAGCTCGGACATCGCCTCCGCCAGCGCCTGCTCCAGCTTGTCCCGCTCGGAGCTCACCGCCTCCAGCGAAGGCCGCTTCTCGGCCGCTGCAGCATCACCAGCCGGCATCGCCGCGGCCGGCGCAGCGGCAGTCCCACCCGAGGGCGTGGCGTGGATCGGCGGGTTGGTCTGGCGCCCGCTCGGGACCACCACCTCGACAAAACGCACCTGCAACGAGCCGCAGCGGATCACGTCGCCGTGATTGAGCGGCTCCACCTGAATCCGCTTCTCATTGACGAACGTGCCGTTGGAGCTGTTGAGATCTTCGACGACGAAGCGCCCGCCGGCGAAACTGATGCGGCAATTCCGGCGTGACACCCGCGCGTCATCCGTTCGGATCGCGCACTCGATGGCGCGACCGAGAAAGACCGGCGTGGCTTCGGCCAGGTCGAGCGCGGCATCACTTCCCTGGGCATCGCGATACAGCAGCTTCGCGGGCATCTTGTTCGAATCCTTCCTAGGAGCTCCTGTCGATTCCCGCCTCAGGTCTTGAAGACCATCTCCGAAGTCCCAATGCGAATGACGTCCCCAAGCTGCAGCTGCCGCCGGGCCACCTTCTCCCCGTTGATGTAGACGCCGTTGGTCGAGCCCAGATCGGCCAGCTCGTACGTCCCATGGGCCTTGCGGATTCCGGCATGCTTGCGTGACACGCCCGCATCACTGATGACGATCGTACTACCAGGCGCCGAACCGATGGTAGTGACTTCACTTTGTAGCGAGACCGAGCGGCCTGCCAGGGGCCCCGAGACGAACTCGAGCGCCGCCAGCTTGAAATGGCGCGGCATCTTGCAGAAGAGGCATTCGGTCCAGTGCGCCATCAGGATCCGGCCGCAGTTGGCGCAGGGCACCTCGCGGACCACACGTCCCGACCGCAGCGCCACGACGAGCAGCGTCACCCCCACCGCGAACGTCACCCCCACGATGAGCACCAGCAACCATGACGGCAAGCCGGCACTCGCCCCCTTGGGCGAGGATGCGATCTCGGCGGTCGGTGCCAGCAGCTCCAACACGGCTAATTGATTGACTTGAACCTGAACTCGGTCCGCCCCAGACGCAGCGTATCACCATCGACCAGATCGTGCTCGAGGACCTTCTTGTCGTTGAGCATCACCCCGTTGGTCGAGCCGAGATCGAAGATGCGGAACGTGTTGCCGTCGTAGCGCACTTCGCAGTGCTTGGCCGACATGAACTTGTCGTCGATCACGACGTCGGCGTCGGGAGCGGTGCCGATGAGCGTCCGGTTGTTCTTGAGCTTGAAGGTGCGGTCGGCATACGTGCCCGTGAGCCCCACGATCCAGCCGATGGTCGGGCCCTTCCCGAGCGCCGCCACATCGAGCTGAATCGTCCGCATCGGTCCTTGCTCGACCATGGGCGGCGCGATCTCGGCCATGGGCTGCGGCACCGCGCGACGCGCACGCAGCACCAGGGCGATCAGCAAGATCGCGACCGGCAGCGCCACGAAGACCCACCACCACTTCTTGAGCAAATCCCAGAGCGACGGGGGAGGTGGAGGCGGCGGATTCTCGCAGATCTTGGTGACCGTGTTGGAGTAGACGGGCTTGGCGCCCTTGTCGTCGACGACCTGGAATGTGTGTTCCTTGCCGTCCCCCACGACGTTGCTCTGGAACACCGCTACGTATTGTTTCCTGAACTCATCAGCCACGTTACTGAACTGCGCCGGAACATCCTGGGCGGTCTTGCATTGCCGATCGCCGCCATTCGATTGCTTGGCCAGCTCGCCGAGAAACCGCAGCTTGGTGGCCTCGAACGAGGCATAGCCGATCGTGTTGATGACGATCCCCGCCTGGAGCGCCCGCCGTCCCAGCTCCACATACGCCTTCTTTTCCTGGGAGGAGGCATCGATGCCGTCGGAGAAGATGACGATCATCTTGCGTGCGTCGTCCGGCACCCCCTTGGCGTTGAGCATATTGATGGCGCTGCGTACCCCTTCGAGGAGATGGACCTCGAGCCCCTCGGGGTCGATCTGGAGCGTGGCCAGCTTCGCGTCCAGCGCCTGCGGCTTGCCGAGATCGGCAATGGTCTTGACGTCCTGGGCATAGGCCAGCAAGCCCACCTGTGAGCCTTTGAGCCCGCTGGTCGACTGCGCGAGGTTCTTCAGCCCCCGCTTGACGTCCTCGAAGACATCGGTCATGGCGCCCGAGACCTGCGCCACCATGACGAGATAGATGGGCGTTCCGACCTGCTCTATGGTCTTGACGTCGGACGCCGTACCCTGCTCCTGGGAGTCGACGATGAGCTTGAAGTCCTCACGCGCCTTCCCCGTCACCACGCGCCCGTCGGCCTCGGCATAGGACAGGTACAGCTGAACCAGCGGGTACTTGGTGACATCCGCCCGCTCCAGCCGCATCTTGGGCCCCTCCGCCCAGGCAGAGGCGGATAGGCCCGCCAGCACGGCGAGCGTCGCCAGCAGGAATCGTCGACTGGTTCTCATCATTCAGACGACCGATTTGTATTTGAAGTTGAGCCGCCCCAAACGGACATTGTCGTTGTCGACGAGGTCATGCGTCGTGACGCGCTTGTCATTGACGAACGTCCCGTTCGTCGACCCCAGGTCATAGAGGCGAAATCCATTGGCCATGGGCACGAACTCCGCGTGGTGCCCCGAGACCGAGGGCTCCTCGACGATGACGATGGTGCAATCGGGCGCCTTGCCGATCGTCGTCCGCCCCTTGATCTGAAACAATTCCCCCACTTGCTTGCCTTCGGTAGGGATGAACCAGCCGATGATCTGTGTGCTCGGTGGCGACGCCGCCGGCGCGCTCATGGCACTCATGTCGAGCGCCATGGTCCTTTGGGCTCCACCCGCCGTGGGCATGGGCGCGGCCATCGCGGCCTGCCCTGCCCCTGCCCCCCCCGCAGGAGCGGCCCCCGTCCCCGCCGAGACCGACCAGCCGCAATAAGGGCACTCGATCCAGCTCGGATGAAGCTTGTTGTTGCAGCTCGGGCACTTGGGCTTTTTCGCGAACAGCGATGAGAAGAATCCCATTTTCTTTCTCGCCGGAGGATTCCCCGCGGGCAGGCTCATGCCCCCGGCCGCCGCAGGCATTTGCGCTCCTCCTGCCTGCGTCGCCTTGGCCGAAACCCCGGTCGCCTTCTGCTGAATCTGGCGCGCGTCGGCACGATACGACTGAAAATCGCTCTGGACCTGCCCCACCTGGCCGCGAGCGCGGCTGACCTCGCCTCGTAGCCGCGCTGGCGCCTGCTTGGCCTGAAACACCTTATCGCGTACATAGCGAAACGGTGCCAGCAGGGGATCCAGGATTTTCTCGATCATCTCTGGTCAGTATATCACTTCGGCTGGTAGAACCAGTACCGGAACATGTTGATATCACGCCCTGCCGTGAGCGCGTTCTGCTTGATGACGACTTGCGGCTTGGTGATGAATTCGCCCGCGATAACGTGGGGCCAGTTGCGCCAGCGGTAGACCCGGTCCGTCCCCTTGTTGTCCGAAATCCCCGCCGAACGCCCATCGACCACGTACTCCAGCTCGTAGTCGCCATACACGTAATCGATGCGGCGGACCACGGCGAGATCCTTGCCTGGCGTGAGGTTCTTGGCGTTGAACACGGCGTAGCCGCCCACGTGCGCCCGCCCCACGTCCTCGATGATCGTGCCGTCGGGGTACTTGAGCTTCTGCCGAGAGCGATACGAATCCTTGGCCTCTTTGATCTCCAGGCCGTGCGCCTCCTCCGAGTCCTTGTCCATCACGTTGATACTGTCCACCAACACCCAGGGCACGCCGCCGACGGCGATCTCTGCCGGCAGCTCCTCTTGGGAGTAGACCTTGATGTGCTCCCAGTCGTCGAACGAGGGCAACCCCGCCACGGACGTCGGCTTGCGGCTGACCGCGGTCACCGCAGGCGATGGCCCTGGCTCCTCGGCCGGCGCGGCCCCGCCTCCGAACGCGGCGATCACGATCTCCGCGGTCTTCTGCTGGTAGGCCGTCAAGTTCTGCATGCTATCGAGCGTGTACCGCCGCTCGCCGAGGATCCCCTTGAGGATCTCGATATGCTTGCGGAAATCGGCGAACTCCTTGCGCTGCGCGAGCAGCGGCTGCGAGGTCTCGATCTCGATCGCGCACTCCTGCTGCATCTCGATGATGAGCGCCATCACATCGAAGATGTTGCGCAGGTCCAGGATCTCGCAGGCATGCAACGCCGAGGCGGAGAGGGTGGCGGCGAGCGCATCGTGAGCCGTCACCACCTTTCCCTCACGCGCCATGTACAAGAAGGACTTGCGCAGCTGACGCAGCGCGTCCGTGATCCGCATCCGCGTCGCCGGATCGAAGAACGAGCCGGCGATGCCCGCATGGGGCACGTACCGGAGATCGATCTCGTTCGGGCGCGGATCATTCGGATCGCGCGCGTCGCGGATCCGCACGGCCCCCTTCTCGAGCAGGATCCGCGCGAGTTCCACCTCCTGCTGGATGTCGGGCGGCGTCTGGGTGATCTCGATCCGCGCCGATTCCATCACCCGGCGATGCCCCTTGTATTCGAGATTCTCTTTGTACGCGATGAAGTCGGTCAGCTCTTCGGAGAAGCGAATGACCACGTAGAGCAACGTCGGGAGCTTGTACTCCTCGGGAACAATCGCCCTGATCTGGGGCTCCCACAGCACCAGGTCATTCCCCTGGCCGTCGATGGCATAGCCAGGCTGGACCTCGAACGAGAGGTCCCCGCGTGACCGCGCCTGAACCCTCAGATCGCCCGCATAACCCAAGCACACGCCAGGCGCATGCGCCGAGCGGTTGTGCAGCTTGCGCTTCTCGATGTGATAGCTCTCGGCGTCATTCCAATCATGCTCGGTGGTCAGAAAGCCCCTGAAGAAATTGATCCTCTTGAAGGCCTTGACCGCCGACTCTTTTTTCTCACTCCGCTCTGTCGCCATACCATTTCTCCGCTATGCGGCGGCTCTCCCGCGGGAGCTAGATTCTGCCGACGTCCAGACTCTCAAACAGCCAGTTCCATGCGCCGTCGCCTGATTCTTGCGCATCTCGCCTGTCACCGCGAACTTTCTTCCCTCCGGCTCAACGAGGGCCATCATCTCCCCCAGCCCCACCGCCGCCCGTGGAACCGCCTCCGTCTCCCTCATCCTTCTTCGGAGTCCCCCCCATCGCCGCCAACTCCTCCTCCGTGAGGGCCAACATTTCACGCGCGCCCTGGTCGAAGCCCCCCGCCAGGCTGGTGCGCACCTCCTGACCCTCGATCGGCGCATTGTCCGCCCGCGGCGCCTTGGGCAGTGGGGTCTTGCCTCTCCACGGCGGGATGAACTCCTCGACGTTGTCATCGAGCGGCATGTCCGCCGGCCGCAGCTCGCGCTCACGCTCGAGCTCGCGCTCGGCCTGTTCGATGAGCTCCAGCCCTCCTACGGGCAGCGGCTGGATCACCTCCTGGCCAATACCAATGCCCGAACGCACCGCGATGTGGAAGAAGTCACGCAACTCGGCGAGTCGCTGCTCGGCCAGGAAGCGCAGATAGTACGAGGTGTGCGCCGGCTTCTCCATCTGGATGATCTCATGCAGCCGGATCACCGACTCCACCGAGATGTCCTTGTACGTCACCGGCATCTCGACCAGGAACGTGTGCGCCAGGTTCACCGGTGGCAGGATGATCGAGTCCACCCCGATCCCGGACGTCACGCCGATACGGAAACCGCGAAAAGGCCAGGCGTTCTCTACGATCTCCGGCTCATTCCCGGTGAACAGGGAGATGAACAGCTTGACCCCGCGCACCGTGCCTCGAATCTTGTAAATCTCGATCGCCTTCTTGATGAGAAGGCGCTTCTTCTCGATCGGCCAGTCCTCCTCCACCACCATCGCCGTCCAGCCGGCCAACCAGGGCAGGAACTCCTTCGGGCTCTCGTACGGATCGAAGTATGTGTGGATGAAGTCGAGCTGATCCTCGATCGCGCCGAACAGGTGCTGCGTGATCCACAGGAGATCGCGCAGGAAATTGCGGCCCGAGACGTCCGATCGCTGATAGATCGACGGCAGCCACTTGATGTAGCTCTCCCGGGACACCATGAGCGTCACCTTCTCGCCCACGTAGATCATCTGTCCCCGGACAGGCTTCTGCTCGAGCACCGTATCGCGCTCATCGTAGCTCTCGCGGAAGAGCACCGATTCCACCTGAAGGCCCACGTTCTCGAGCAGCAACTGGGCCTTGCGGAGGGGTAACCCCACCACCTCCGGCATCTTGATAAGCGCACGCGGCGTCTGGATCATGGGTCCTTCGCCCGCCTACACGATCTCTTCCCGTACCCGCTCGACCACGACCAGGTTGACGAGGTGCACGAGCTCATGGGGGCCGAGCCGCCCTGCCTCCACCGCCACGCGGCGGTCCTCATCGTAGATCGTGATCGCGTCCACCAGCTCGACGCCCGGGATGTCCTCGATCACGTGCGCCAGATCGCTCTTGTAGACCGCACGCCCAAAGGGCCACCCCTTGCCATCGCGGCCCCCGATCAAGGGGTGCAGGTAGCGACGGAGTCGGTTCTCGATCTCGCGCCGCAGGCGATCCGTCTGCCCCACCGTGCGGCGGATCAGGGTGATCTTGATCGAGAGCTCGAGGTAGCTCGGCTTGACCACCTCCACCACCGTGGACACCAGCCGGCGGTCGTCGATGAAGTTCTTGACGTAGCGCAGCAGCTCGGGCGGCGGCACCAGCTTGCGCGTGAGATCGAGGTTCCGATCATCCCCCTTCGGCACGATCACCAGCTCGACATGGCCGTCGTGACGTCCCGAAGGCAGGCACTTGGCGCGCGCAATCCCCGTGGACGCCCGCAGCGCCAGGGACTCGAAGTCCTCGGCCGTCACCGCGCGGTCGCGGCTCTTGATCTCCATCGGCGCCCGCACCTTGGCCTCTTCCACCGTCTCCGCATCGGCGCCTCCGCCCGCCGGCACCGGATTCGTCACGCTCTCGACGTACGCGATCGACCGGGTCAACGCGGTGAGCGTGTGGGCATTGACGTTGCCCCTCGTCCCGCCGCCGATCTGATAGCGCCGCGCCACCATATTGTTGCGCCCCTCGGGCGGCATCATCCCGCGCGAGCCGTCGCCAAAGAGGATCTTCCCCTCGGTCGGGTTGCGTAGGTAATGGCGGGACCGCGGCCCCGAGGCATAGAAGCTCTCGACCGAGCGCCAGCGCACCCAGTAGCCTCCCCCCTCCTCCTCGGTAGCGGCTCGCACCGCGCCCTCACCGAGATCCGCCACCTCGTCCGCGTTCGGCGCCTCACGCTCGCGCACCTCCATCACCTCCCCCTCGAGGAATTGCCCTTGCGACAGCGCGAAGACCTGGATGGGCGAGCCGTCCGAGGATCCCAGCACCTCGTCGCGGATCGTCACGACGTTCGCCGCGGAGACCGTGTTCTGGAGGACGCGCACGAGCACCGGCGGCTTGACGTAGCCCCCCATCTCGAGGCGCGCCCGGATCCACCGCCGATCCTCGGCAAAGCGCAGAGACAGCTCATGATCATCGGGCCCGACGAAGTCGATGAACCCCGAGGCGGTGAAGTTCTTGGTGCCATCCTTGACCACCAGCGGCGCCCAGCTGTCACCGTCCCAGTATTCCCAGACGACCTTCTGTTCCGCCTCCCAGAGGGCGTCACGCTGCGCGTAATAGAGGCGCAACTGCTCGGGGTTCGAGCGATCCTCGCCCCGCGGGCCGATGTTCTCCGCCAACTGGAAATAGAGCGAGATCGGCTCGTTGGGCAGCTTCCCGTCGAAGCCGAGGTACAGGGTGGGGCCTTCGTCCGGGACCGCGGCGAACGCCTGGAACGGCCGGTACTCCAGCTTGGCCTCGTCGGAGTGATCGCGGAACCGGAAGTCGTTATAGGAGAGGACCTGCTTCACGAATTGCAGATCGGCCCGGTACTTGAAACTGATGGACTTCAGCGCCGGCGGTCGCAGGGGCCGCTCATCCTTCCACACCCATTGATCCCCATCGAGCATGTAGCTCCCCGGGATCCCGAAATCGCCGACCTCGATGCGCGCCCGGACCCAGTAGTTGTCCTCTCCAGACACCTCTCCGGGAGCGATGTCCGCCGGACAGGTGAAACTGACGATGCCCGAGCGCGACAGCGCCCCGGTCCCGTCCTGGAAGTTCCACTCGTTGATGGCCTCTTGCGTCTTGAGGGCGCCCCGCGTCGTGCTCCTTCCGAGGATACGCCAGCGCTTGCCGTCGAAATACTCCCACGACAGCAGCAGATCCTCGCTCGGCACGGGCGGCGGGACGACCGCCGGCTCCGACAGCGCCAGCTCGATCCGGACCTCCGCCCCCGGCTGCGACAAGAACTCACGGGAGGCCAGGTAGAAGCAATGGTCCACCTTCGGCTCGCTGCCAAACGGCAGGTGGTTCTTGCCGAGGTCGAGAGCGATGAAGACGTTGTTGTCGATGTTGGCGAGCGCGAGCTCCGGCGGCTGTCCCTCGCCGATCGTCTCGATCACCGCCCGCACCGTGTCGATCTCCGTCTCCGCGGGATTGCGCGGCACCTCGGCCAGGCGCCCCCGGATCCAGGTGCTCTCGATGTTGTGCACCGTCGTCGCCTGGATATCCGCCGGTCCGACGAAGATCACCTCGCCCCGTTCGACCTCGAGCGGGGCCATGCGCAGCTCGCGCCAGCGTCGCCCGTTCCAGTATTCCCACTCGAGGAGACGCGCCAGATCCCGCCCGCCGTGCTCAGGCGCGCCGATGCGGAGCTGGAGCACCGTCCCCTCATTGAGGGACGAGAAGCGGGGATCCCCCAGGTACAGATAGCGATCGATGCGCGCCGTTCCGGCGAAGATCTCGAACCCCTCGGGCCGTGACCCACCGAGGAACGGCGAATTGTCCGCGTAGGTCTCGTCGAAGTACGAGAAGCAACGGTCGAGCTTGACCCCCGTGACCAGGAGGTCCCGCTCCGTCTCGAAGACGATGGTCTCGTCATCGGCCGCCTGCGGCGTCGAGATCTGCATCCCCTCGCGGATGACTTGACGCTCAGCGCCCTCCACCAGGCTGAACGTCAGCAGCGTGCGCGCGGGCTGCGGCGACCGCAGGCGGACCCCGATCAGGTCGAGGAATGTGAGATAGTTCTTCTCCGGAACCCGATTGAGCCGATACAAGATCAGCTCGGTCATCCACGCCGTCAATTCAAGGAGGGTGATCCCCGGGTCGGATGGATTGTGATTGGTCCACTCCGGACAGTATCGTGGAATCAGACGCAGCGCCTCGGCGACGATGTCTGCATAGGTGCGATCGTCGAGCTTCGGCGTGGGGATCATGGTTCTTCGCTCCTGCGGAGATAGAATGGATACACGAAGTTGTGGCGATTGTTGGTGGCGCGGACCGTGTACTTGATGTGAATGAGGAGCTGGTTCGGATGATCCGGCGACGGCTCCGCCTCGGCCTCCACGCCGGTGATGCGCGGCTCCCATTTCTGCAGTGAACTCACCACATAATGGGCCGCCAGGCCTGCCGTCGTGTAGTTGTTGGGCGCGAACAAGAGGTCGTGGATCTCACAACCGAAGTTCGGCCGCATCACCCGCTCTCCCGGCGCCGTGCCCAGGATGATGATGATGGATTCGCGGATGAGCTCCTCATCGGCGCTCATCGCCACCGTGCCATTCCGGTTGACGTCGACCGGAAAGCGCCAACCTTTACCGAGGAAGCTCGCCACGGGGATGCCTCCTCATTCCTGCATCTGTCCCTCGATGAACCGACGACAGGCCGGACATTCCAGGCGCGTCACACGCTCCCGCTGTGTCACTTGGATCTGCCCCTTCTTGCAAAAGGGACATGTAAGATCTGCGGTGCGCCCTGCCGCAATCGAATCCAGTAGATCCTGCCAATAGATAATGTCCTCTTCGTTCACCCTGCACTCCGCCGGTCGGGAGTCCCTGAAGGGTAGCCGCCCCCAGTCCCCCCCGTCAATGGCATAGGTGGAAAATTTCTTGGGAATTCGGCCAGCGCCCTACCCCCGCTCACGCGCCGGAAAGATCTCTCGCGCAGGCCCCCCGGCGCCGTGATTCAACTCTCGGCGTCTCGCTGTAACCGCAGAATGGTCTTGTATCCCCTCTCCAGATTGGAAGCCCCGTTTGATTCTGCGCTGGGATAAATGTATCGATGACTCACGCCCGCCACGTAGTACTTCCCCTTGAACCGCGAATCGGGCACATCGATGTTGACCACGCTTCCGGCCTTGACGCTCGGTAGGCCATGGCACACGGCCTCACCGGTGATGAAATTCATCAGCCGCTCTTTGAGGAGCGCGTTGGCCATCGCGTCTGCCTCCTCCTGCGTGTAGATCGGCCGTCCTACCTCGAGGGTCTCCACGGCCCCGAATTGTTGCTCGGCCACCGCCGCGCCATGCTTCCCCCCGAGGTCGGCCTGGGGCGTTGCGATCCCCACGATCTCCTTCTTCTTGCCTGCGTCCCAGCCGCGGCAGATGACCTTGCTCACCTGGGCGGAGGTTGAGAGCCGCGGCCGGAAACGGATGAGATTCCCCCCTCCCGTCTTGCGAAACTCCAGGTTGAGCCCCGAGTCATTCCGGGTCCGCCGCTTGAGAAAATACAGCTGCTTTCCTTCTACCCACACCTCGCAATCGAGGCGTGAAGCTCGCTGGCGGATGAACTCGAGATCCGTCTGATTGTGCTGAAAGATCTGGTCGAGAGGAATCTTCGATGCATCATCGAAGTTCGGACTGAGTCCCACCGGCGTACAGATACTCCTGACGATCTTCTGATCGTTCGTATCAACGAAGCTACGTGACTTCCTCCCGCGCGCCAGGCGATGCAACCGATTGAGGGCCCGGACCGTGACACGAGACGGCAGCTCGTGATCGTAGATCGGCTCGATCCCGATGATGTCTCCATCAAAGATGACCGTGGATCCGGCGTTGATCTGCAGGGGATCACCCGGTGTCACGGAACCGCTGTGTTGACCGCTGACGTTGGTCAACGTGACAGTCGCCATGTCCGGCTGATCCTTATCGGCCTGTGTCAGGATCTCGAATACGTCCTTGATCGGGGTCGGTTGCCCCCCGATCTGTACCTTGATCTCTGCAGTTTCAGACGCCATGGTGTTCTCCTGCCCGCGCGACCGCCTCTAGAGCGGGATTACTGACTCTTGTTCGTGCTCACATCCGCCGCCGCCGCGGACTGCATCTGCAGGCCCACTTCGCACCGCACGCGCGTCCCATCCGCCAGAAACATCGTGTATTTCTGCGTGAGCGACGCGATCACGCCCTGGAACCGGAACTTGCCTCCCCAGAGGAACAGGCAGAGCGGCGGGCGCTTGAGCGCAGAATCAATCATCGCCATGCTCTCGAGGGGCTTGATGTCATTGTAGACATCGCTCTTCTGTTCGAACGTATCGAAGAACAACGTCACCGACAGCTTGGCCGGTTGTGGATCCTGATACTCGAGGACACGCTCTTCTTGTTTCCCCTCGCCCCCCTCGCCGCGTGCCTTGGCAGGTGTCCAGGAGACCGATTTCTCGACCGTGAGCTCCTTGGGGTTGAACATCGCCGTGCAAGTACCGGCCGACCCCTCCAACGCCTTGATGGTGACCTTGGTCAGCCCTGCCGTGTTCGCCATGACATCACTCCTCTAACGGCTCCACTCCAACTTCTACGGCTCTCCAGCCCGATCTCGCAGGGCGTCCATCATCCACTCCACCTCGCTCAACACGCGCCGTGCCAGATCCTCGATCTCGCGGTGTTCCTGCTCGGGCGACTTCGCGGAGGCCGAAGAATTCCCTGCCGACCCGCCCCCTTCCCTCCCGCCCCCGCTCCGGCCCGAGGTGCTCGTGGAGGCCGGCGAAGTACTGGCCGCCACCTGCTGCGTCGCCGCCGCCACCGCCACCAGGGTCAGATCGGAGAGCGAGATCCGGTCGCTCCCACCGCTCGAGCTGCTCCCGCCTGTCGCCGGTGCGTGCTGCCGCTGCAGCACCTCGACCATGCGCGCCGACGCGTCGTTCACCGGCGCCGCCGGTGCGGCGGTCGGCTGGACGAGCTCCAACTCAGGCGCGAGGAAGTGCCGGCCCATGGCCCCTCGCCGGGTCTCATGGGCGCTGGCGCCGCCTTCGAGCAGTTGCAGGGCCGGCGCCGGCAGCCTCCCTGCCCTTGGCGCTGGCCTCGAACCAGCATCCCCGGAGACACCGTCCGCCGCGCCACGGTCCTCGGCCAGCGGCTCCGCCCCGTCCAGCGCCGCGCGAACCGCCGGGGTCTCGATGGTCGTCATCCCCTGCCACGCGGGCTGGCCGGACATGGCGGCCTCCGCCCCTCCCGTCGCGGCCGTCACCGTGCTCGGCAGCTCCCAGGTCTTGAATTGCCGCGAGAACTCGGCCGCGCGGGACCAGAGATAGCCGCCGCGGGGCACTCGGCCGCCAGGGAGGCTCGGGCTCTCGGGCTCCCGTACGGCCTCGGGCGCAAGATAAACGACCTCCCCCAGCGCTCCTCGCTCCCCGGCCCGCTGGATCGCTGCCGACCTCCCTGGGCGGCCCTCGCCCTCGCCGCCGCCCTTCATGCTGGGACCGACCGGCTTTTCGCCGGCCCTCAGCATCTCCAGCCCAGCGCCTGCGCGGACGAGCGCCCCACGCCCTGGCCCGGAGGGTCCGACGCCCTCGCCCCGCACGTACGCAGGGATCGTTCCCGCTGCGGCGGCCGGGAAGACACGCGCCAGCGCCCACGCTTCCTCCCGGCTCCATCCCCGGGACTCTGCGCCTGCCGCGGCTCGCGCCAGGACGCGACCTGGAGCGGCCCACTCTCCGCCCTCGCTCCCACCGCCGCTCCCACTCTCATCGGTCACGCCACCATCGCCCTGGCCCGTGCCTCCCTGGCGCAGCTCGGGCGCCCTCCGAGGCACGCCCTCGGCTCTCCCAGAGAATCGCGGGGCCTCTCCTGCCGGCGATGCGACATACCCTGCATCCGGGCTCGCAGCCCCGCCGGACACCACGGGCATCTGCCCCGCGTCCCAGCGAGCTTCGAGCATGCTCGAGAACGTCTCCGGATCGATGAAATCGACCGCCATTCCGGCGGCTCGAACCCCGATCATTCCTCCCAGCTGCTCGGCGCGGAGTCCGATGGCACCAAGGCCCACGCCGGCGCCCGCGACCTCGGGCGCCGCCCAGCCCGCGCCTGTAACCGCGCCTGTCGGCGTCATCATGACGTCAGCGCGCTTGTCCCCTGCCGCTGCGCCACCCGGGACCGCCATCTCGAGGGATGTCATTTCTTGGCGCGAGAGCCTGGCCCCGCGCGCCTCGGCGACACCCGCTCTCGCCCTGCCCCCGGCGTCGTCTCCCGCACCGGCCGACGGACCAGCGCGTCGCGCCGCGGGTGCCTCCGTCTCCTGCCTCTCGGGACGGACGCGAGCAGGACGCGCCCCACCGCGAGACACGCCGCTCGGCGCCGGCTCCGCCCCACTGCTCGACAGATCGATCAGGACCTGTTCGCGGAGGGCATCGAGAGCACTCGCCAAGGGGCCCGCCACCGGCAAGGGGCGGGTCTCCCATCCGGCGCGGACCCCGATTAACCTGTCCACGAAGCGCAGGACAGAGCCCGCCCTCTCGTCCGCCGGGAGCGCCGTGGCGAACCGCAGCTCGGGCAACATCACGTCCCTGCGCCCGGCGTGCACCACCTCGGATCTCGTCAGGCCCCCAGACGCCGGCCCCGCGGGTTGTTCTCGGTCCGGCCTGCGCGCCGCACCGGGCGCGTCCGCTCCGGGGAGCCCCGCCGATGCCGCCGCAGCGGGAGCGACCAACGAAGACAACGCCGAAGCGACCTCGCGCGCATACCGAGCACCGGTGTCTGCCGGACCCGATCGAGCCGCCTCGTCTGGCCCTGCTGGGGAGGCCTGTGCCCGCCACGGCTCTGCCCCGGCGGATCCACTGGAAAGCGCCCTGGAGAAGGAGCGCTCCGCCTCCTCTTGCCCGAGAGCGGCCGTCGCCTGCTGCTGCTCTACCCCGCTGGAGGCACTCGAGAGCGCACCAGGGACCAGGCGCTCTGCGTCCTGTAGCCCGGGAGCGGCCGCTGCCCGACCCGGCTCTGCGCCACCGGGTGACGCAACGGCATAGGTCCCCGCCGTTGAACTCTCCTGCCCCCCCGAAACGTAGGTCTTCTCTTCGAAGCCCGAGGTGAACGCGCTGCCCGCCCCCGGCTGCGACCCCACCGGCGGCCTCGATGGGCCCTGGCTCTGCCACTTCGCAGCTTCTACGGCGCCCCCGGGCGACCCTGCCGTCCTGGGAGAGACGTCCCCCGTACGAGGAGGAGAGTCCACTGCCGGCACTGGAAGCGCGAGCCCCTCCATCTCTGGAGAACGGCGACGCATCCCTGACTCGGCCGCGACTTCCCCTTCACCTGTCACCCACGCGAACTCGGCTCGGGCCTGGGCTTCATGCCGGGCGCCATGCCGCCCAAGCCGCCCATCCACCCAGGCCACGTGCTCATAGATCCTCTGGAGAGCCGCTGCCGGCGTGAGCTCGACCCCTGCCCCGGCACGAAAGACCGCGGGCAAGCCGGCCGTCTGCGGCCTCGGCACCGCCGCGCCCATCTCGCGCACCCACTCCTTGGCGAGCCGAACCTCCGAAAATTCCTCTGCCCTCTCCGCCCTCTCGCCCCGCGCCGTGCCAGGCATCTCGGACGCGAACGGCCGGTTCGCCTCCTGCCCTGCCACGGACCCGGCCGGCTCCCCGCTCTCGGCCAGCGGAGCCTGCGCCCTCCTCTCGGGAGAAGAGTCATCCACGCCCCCCTGCGAGCGGGGCCTCCCCTCCTTGGAGGAGATGGCGCTCGCGGCAGGGGCGGGCTGCGTTACGGGCCTCGCTTCTGGCCTCGAACCGGCCAAGACCGGGCTCTCTACGGCGGGCCTCTCGCTCGCCGCGGGCACCGAGCCGGAGGACGCGGGGGCCGCCCCTCCGATGACGCTCGCCATCGCCGTCACACCCGCCGGAGCAGGCTCGCCCAGCACCGATGCGCCGCCCTCCGATGCGAAAGGCGCTCCCGTTCCCGGCGACTGTGGCGTGGCCTCTGCTCGCGCTGCCGCGAGTTGCACCATCTCCGGTGGGCTCGCTGGCGCCTCCCGTGGGAGGACCGCCCCAACGCTCATGCCCTGCCCTGCCGGAGCCCCCCTCTCAGCGACCTGCGCAGACGCCCCCATCGGGGCTTCGGAGCTCTGTTCGCCGCGCCCGGAAGCTCGCCCCGCGGCGGCTCGCCTCGGCGCTCCCCTGCCCGGCGCTATGTCCTCTGACGCCTCCTCGTACCAGGGCAAGGGCAAGACCCCGAGTTCGCCCGAGACGTCGTCCCGTACGCCCCTCCGACCCGGCCCCCAGTGATACCCGAGGAGGCGATCGGCCAGGCCGAGCGCACGCAGCCCGATGGCACGCACCGGTGCCGCCCAACGAGCGACCAGGGTCCTCGTCGTCCGTTCGACGGCATCGATCGTGCGCGGCACGAAGATGGCGCCCGTCTGCTCGTTCTGGCTCGGCATGCTCCGTCCCTCCTGCAGGGCCGACGATCAACCCAGGTACGTCAAACCTTCATGCGCGATCTCGATCGTCTCGACGGACGTCTCGTTCTTCGAGGCATCGAAGTCAGGCCCCTCCCACTTGCAGATCCATCCCCTCTCGAACTTCCACTTCCGGTTCGTGTCATTGGGGCCGAGCTGGGTGATGATCCCGGAGATCCGCTTGATCGCGCCCCCCGAGCCCGCTTCGAGGAACTGCTCGCGGGCCTTCCACAGCTCCGGCCCGGAGAACCCCTGCTTCAGGACGATGTTGGGGAACTTGGTGCGCCCGATGAGCTTGTGCGTCGTATCATTGACGCCCCCCTCGGCCAGCTCCTGCACCTCGGCCTCGGACTTGAGCCCGCTGCAGGAGCGGAAAAACGAATCCCGCACCCCATCGAACTCGACCGTGAAATGATACGCCCCGAACGCATCTCGACGCTTACCTGTAGACATCGTCCATTCTCCTGCCTAGTTGCGGCCACCTGCGCCGATCGTGGCCGCCATCCATCCTTCTATCCTTCTGTCTCTTTCGGAGGCTCCGTGGCCCCCATCTCCTGCGTCACGGTAAATACGATGAACTCGGCCGGCTGCGCAGGGGCGACCCCGATCTCGACGACCATCATCCCCTGGTCGCGCACCTCCGGCGGGTTCGTCTCCCCGTTGCACTTCACGTAGAAGGCCTCTTCCACCGAAGCCCCGGCGAAGGCCCCCTTCCGCCATTGCTCACGCAGGAAATCGCCGACGTAGCTGCGCACCCACTCCCAGGTGCGCGGCTGGTTGGGCTCGAACACCGCCCACTCCGTCCCCTCGGTGATGGAGCGGCGCAGCATGATGAACAGGCGCCGCACGTTGACGTAGCGCCACTCGGGCTGGTCGCTCACGGTGCGCGCGCCCCAGACCCGGATCCCGCGCCCGGGGAAGCTGCGCATCGTGTTGATGCCCTCGGCGTTCAGCTCGCCCAGGTGATCGTCATGGAGGAGGACGCTCAGGCTCTTGGCGCCCTGGACGACTTCGTTGGCGGGGGCCTTGAACGCGCCGTACTCGGTGTCGCACCGGGCAAAGATGCCGGCGATGTGGCCGGACGGAGGCACCAGGCTCGCCTGGGTCCCCGTCGGTCCCACCGTGAGCCAGGGGTAGTAGAGCGCGGCGAAGGACGTATCCATGCGCCGCCGCACGCGCCGCAAGACCTCGAGATCCTTGGTCAGGGGAGCGTCCAGGATGGCAAACAGGTCCTTGCGGAGCTCGCACAGGTCGATCATCGCATCGTGGATGCGCTGGACGTCCCGGTCGGCCTGGGGTCCTGGGTGCCGCGTCTGGAAGAGCATGGCATCGGGCACGCACAGCGTCGCCACCTCTTCCACGGCGCCGAGCGCCATCAGCCCGGCGCGATCCCCGGGCCCATGGTCATGACCGACGAAGTCTTCGGCCGTGATCTCGTCGAACCCGTCCCGCCCACCGGCCAGCTTGGCCGCCGGCGCGCTCTGCGGCAGGTTCTGCGGCAACGGCGAGGTCGAGCGCAGATCCTCGATCTGGATGAGCTGGGATTGCTCGTTGACGACCCGCCCGACGTAGCGGCGGGACAGCGGCGAGAGCTGGAGCCCACGAAAGGCCTCGCGCCGCTCCTTGAGCGACACGTGCACCTCGAACTCGAGCAGTTCCAGATAGGTCGGTCCCGCGGCGCGGTACCGCCGCAGGACGGGGGTCCCCGAGCCCCAGCGCAGCGTCCGGTCCTCGACCTCCGTGAGGATCACGTAGTCCGAGTTCTCGCGGTCGAAGATCCGCACCAGCGACCCACGCTCGAAGCCGCGCGAGGAGCTGACCCGCGCCTCCCCCGCCCCCACGTCGAGGTCGAGGGTGAGGAGGGTCTTGGCCGACTGCGTCTGGGCAAAGCGCACCCAGATCGCGTTGCCCCAGCGCCCCTCGTTGAGGGCCGAGACCCGCAGGGTCGGCCGTTCGAGGCCGTCCTTGATCACCCGCTCGGCCAGCGCGGCATGCTCGATGCCGGTAGCCTCCCCGGGCCGTGGCCGATGGGCCACGCGGAGCACGTAACAGGTCTTGCCCCCGTTGAGGAAGAACCCCTCTACCGAGCGGGACAGGTACCCCTCGTTGAGGGTCCCATAGATCTCCAGGAACTCGTTCCAACTCCCGATGCGGCGCGGGACGTCGAGCGGGCCGCGCGAGGCCAGACCCACGAAGCCGGCGATCCGGGTGTCGGCGACGCCGATCGGCCCACCCTGACGCTCGGTGGTGGCCGGGTACACCCCGGGGGGGCGTACATCCCTCCATGCCTTCATGGCATCGTCCTCTGCAGGTCCCTCATCGCTTGCGAGCTTCGTTGATTTCCTTGTTGATTCTCGCTATCTCGCGCAGATACAGATGCCGTTCGTTGTGCTCCATCGACAGGATGTCGTCCAGCGACCAGTGGAAGTGATAGGCGATGTAGGCTACCTCCTGGTACAGCTGCTCCAGGGGGTAGCTTACGATCCCCCCTGGCCGACTGCGCGGCCCTCACCTCCCCCCAGAAGATCGACATCGAACTCGTGCTGGCACGAGGGGCAGCGCGTGTGCACCTTGGGCGCTCCCTCCTCGTTGATGCGCCGGTAGAATTCTTGTAAGTAGGCGAGATCGGTCGAGAACAGGTTCTCGATGATGTCGCTGTCGATGTACTTGAGATCCCCGAGCTTGGTGATGACCCGGCTGAGCAGGATGATGACGAGGTAGGCCCGGTTGGCTTGCACGCGATAGTCCTGCAGCGGGACGATCTCGTCCTTGGCCGTCGCCAGCCTCATCACGCCCTGGCGGTGGACCTTGCCCTCGGAGTCCACGAAGCCCTTGGGGAGGGTGAACGGGAATTCGGTCTGGAAGGCCATTGTCCTTTGGGGATTCTCCTCTAGCTCCTGGGCCGTGAAGACGCCCTACGGGCGGCCGTGTACGAAGTCGCGGCCGCCCTTCACACCTCGGGCACGACGTATGTCAGGCCCAGGCCGACGCGTAGTTGAACTCCATGTCCTCGCAGTACATCTCGGCCTTGAGGCGCCGGATCTGCTCGTTGCCCGACTCCACCTTGTCCGGGGTGAGCTTGAAGATGCCGAGGTGCTTGAAGGTGATGGTGAACAGGACGGTCTTGAGATCCGGCGTCAGGTACTCGAGCGTGCCGCCCTTCTCCTTGTCGTCGCCGTTCTCGCCCTTGATCACGAAGCTCTCGTGCCAATCGTAGAAGGGCTTGGCATGCGACTCGGGGAAGGTGATGACGAGGTTCGGGATCTCGAGGTAGGCGGGCTCCTTCTCGTAGTCGCGCAGCTCGCCGACCGGGTTCTCGATGACCTTCTGCTTGACGACGAGCGCCTCGATCTTGTTGACGCGCGAGCAGGGCTCCTCGAGGCCGTCGATGCGCAGCCGGAAGTTGGCCGGCAGCCACTGCTTCTGCACCTTGGGATCGACGGAGAACTTGCCACCGGCGATGGACGGGCCCCCGCCCTGCGACACGGTCTGCCGCGTGTACTCGGGCGAGATCTTGATGGTCATCTTGGCCGCGTCCTTGGACGCCGCGTCGAGCGCCGGGAAGCCGATCTCGGTGATGAGGCCGTTGGTGAAGGTGAGGCGCGAGTGCTCTTTGAAGTCATAGTCGGCGGCGATGATCGCGCCGTTCTGACGGGTGTGCTTGTGATCGAACGAGTCCTTGATCCACCCGTAGAACCCCTTGGACATGCCGGTACCGCAGGAGATCGAGATGTCCTCGTACTTCACACCACCGATGTGCTTGCGGATGACGTGATCGGGACCGAGTTTCTCCTGGACGACGTCCGACGTAGCGTGGCCGCCCTCGGCGCTGTGCAGCCAGCCTGCATGCACACTGTCCATCTCGAAGCCGTACTTGCCAGCGGTATAGCCACGCTTACTTGCGGTGATCGGCATGGGTTCCTCCTTGAACTACCTCTCTCTAGTCAAACAGGGACCCCGGGCAACTCGCCCGGGGCCCCAGGATCCTACCAGTATTTGCTACATCCCCCCAACCTCGCCAACCCTGAATGTGAGCGGGCCCGCGCTGGCTTACTCCTCGACGCCGCCACCGATGGGCATCTGGCCGATGCGGAAGATGACGAACTCCGCCGGCTTGACCGGGCACATCCCGATCTCGACGATGAGCTGGCCGATGTCGATGGTCTCGGGCGGGTTGGTCTCCTCGTCGCACTTGACGTAGAAGGCCTTCTCGGGCGTCTCGCCGAACAGCGCGCCCTGGCGCCACACGAGCGTGAGGAAGGCCGAGATGGTGCGCGTCACGCGCTTCCACAGCCGGTGGTCGTTGGGCTCGAACACGACCCACTGAGTGGCGCGCTCGATCGACGTCTCCACCATGATGAAGAGGCGCCGGACGTTGATGTAACGCCACGAGGGATCCGAGGACAGGGTGCGCGCGCCCCAGATGCGGATGCCGCCGCCCTGCATGGTGCGGATGCAGTTGACGCCCTTCGGGTTGAGGATGTCCTGCTCGCCGCGCGAGACGGCGTACTTGAGGCCGAGCGCGCCGCGCACGATCTCGTTGGCCGGGGCCTTGTGCACGCCGCGCTCGTTGTCGGTGCGGGCGTAGACGCCGGCGATGTGGCCCGACGGGGGCACGTAGATGTTGCCGCGCTCGGGATCGTAGACCTGGATCCACGGGAAGTAGTAGGCGCCGTACTTCGAGTCGCGCGGCCGCGGCAGCTTGTCGACGCCGCCCTGGATGGTCTCGGGCGAATCGAGGAGGGCGAAGCGATCCTTGCGCGTCTCGCAGTGGGTGAGGAGCGCGTCCTGGATGGCGGGCGAGATCTGGCCGGGCGCGGCGACGAGGGAGATCTCGTCGATCTCCTCGAAGCACTTGAGGCCGGTGCGGGCCCCGGGGCCGTTGTCCTTGCCGATGAACAGGCCGTCGTGGGTGGGATCCTCGCGCACTTCGCCCTTGTCGCCGCTCGAGTTCTCGAGCGCGACCGGGGCGCCGACGTTGACGACGAAGCAGCGCGAGCCGCCGTTGTTGAAGAAGCCGTAGACCGCGTGGGCGAGGTGCGTCGACTGGGTGAAGTCACCGAAGGTCTTGACGAACTGGCTCCAGTTCGTGCACAGCACCGGCTGGTTGACCGGGCCCATCATGGACTCGCCCAGGAAACCGACGGTGTTGGTGCCGACCGGCTCGATGGGCTTGGACCCACGGTCGACTTCTTCGACGTATACGCCTGGGGACAGGTAGCTGGTTGCCATCAAGGCCTCCTCTGTGGATTACCCTCTGCTTTCAGGGGGCCGCCGGGTAGCGCTCAATCGCCACCCCGCGGATGGATTATCGGCAAGGCGCGCAAGAAGTTGCTCTCTCACCGCTTTGCCTTCGCGAGTTTATCGAGATCGAAGAATCGTACGTCAGGCGGCTGCGAAAGGCGAGCCACCGGTGTCGTGGTGGAAGGCAGGATGGGGACGGTCGTCCAGCACTGGATGGCCGGCTTGAGCGGCTGGTTGAGGCTCGCCCAGAAGCGCGACAGGACGCCCTCGTCGAGCCGCTGCGAGAGGAGGAGCGGGATCTCGGTCACCGACGACATGGACTCGCCCTTGAGCTCCTCCCCTTTCATGGTGGGGTGCTCGAGGATGCCCTTGATCGCCATGCCGAGGAGCAGCTGCTCCTCCTCGGGGGTCTGCGCCCAGGTGGAGATGAGGTAGTCGAGGCGCACCCACAGCGGCGGCTCGCGCGCGACCTCTTTGAAGGAGCCATCGGGCTGGAGGACCTGCTCGATGTAGCGCTCCGTGCGGTTCGAGGAGATGCCCTCCTCGTCGAGCGTGACGTTGTAGAGGTAGATCGAGATGGCAGGGAGCTTGCCCTCGATGGCCTCCTGCTTCGGGGGGGCCACCACGAGGTGGACGCGCTTGTACCCGGCCTCCCTGAAGACGGCCTGGAGGAGCTGGCCGAGGGACTCGCCGGTCTCTTTGATGATGTGATGCTGTGCGGTCATCTCCCGCCCCTGCCCACCTAAGAAGTGGACGCTACGGCAAAAAGGGATTTCCTGTCAACTTCCACGCCGTCCGCCTACATGAAACTTCTTCACCATCCCGAGGGGTTTCGCAACCCGAGAGAGGCCTTGCCGGCAAAATTGTGTGGCGAGGGGGGCCTTCGCCCTCGACTGGGGGCCGACAGCTCGTGCTGAGCGTCCCACAGCCTTCCGCGCCGCTCAGCACGAGCGCGCTGAGCGTCCCACAGCCTTTTGCGCCACTCAGCACGGTCGTGCTGAGGGTCCCAAAGCCTTCCGGGAGGCTCAGCACGCTCGTGCTGAGGGTCCCACAGCCTTCCGGGAGGCTCAGCACGCTCGTGCTGAGGGTCCCACAGCCTTCCGGGAGGCTCAGCACGAGCGTGCTGAGTGTCCCAAAGCCTTCCGGGAGGCTCAGCACGATCGTGCTGAGCCTTCCAAAGGCTTGGGGCACCCTCAGCTACGATCGTCCACGTTCGGGGCCCCGATCAGGACTGGGAGGAGGCGGGAGGAGCGAGGTCGCTGGCTAGCGGGGGCGCGGCACGCGCGGGAGGCGCGCCTGGGCGAGCGCTTCATCGATCATGACTTGATGCTGCGCGGGATCGGCCCAGCGGGCGCGGCCTTCCTCGGGCAGGAGATCGATGGGATCGAAGTAGAGGTAGTGGCTGTCCGCGTGCACCGAGGGGCTGGTGAACACGGAGATGCCGGTCGTGCGGTCGTAGTATTCGAAGGAGTGGGCGTCGCGCTTGCCGCCGCCGCCCGGGGCGTCGACCACGAAGGTGGGGGTGTTGAAGCCCGCGGTCCAGCCGCGCACGTGCTTCTCGAGCTTGAGCGCGGTGTCGAGCGTGGTGCGCAGGTCCTCGACGCCTTTGACCAGGTCGTGCTGGTAGACGTAGTAGGGGTGGACGTTGACGTGGCCGAGCCGCTTGACCAGGAGCTTCATGGTCGCGATCTCGTCGTTCACGCCGCGCTGGAGCACGGCCTGGTTGCGCACGGTGATGCTGCGCTCGAACAGGCGGTTCATGGCCGCCTCGGTGATCCACGTGATCTCGCTCGGGTGGTTGAAGTGCGTGTGGAGGACGACCTCTTTGTGGAGCTTGCGCCCCATCTCCACGACCTTGGTGAGGGCGTCGATCCAGGCGTCGTCGGTGAGGATCTTCTGCGGCATCACGGCCGGGCCCTTGGTGGCGAACCGGATCCGGCGGATGTTGCCGAACGAGAGGAGGGTCTCGCCGATGAGGGTGATCTGGCTGGCGCGCAGGTTGTAGGCGTCGCCGCCCGAGACCACGATGTCTTCGAGCTCGGGGCGGGAGGCGATGTAGGCGAAGGCCTTGCGCCAGCGCTCCTCGCTCACGTTGAGCTGGAACTTCTCGACCTCCTCCGTGTCGATGCCGACGGCGTAGCTGCGGGTGCAGAAGCGGCAATAGACCGGGCAGGTGTCGAGCGCGAGGAAGAGCGCCTTGTCGGCGTACCGGTGGGTGAGGCCGGGCACCGGCATGTCCGCCACCTCGTGGAGCGAATCGAGCGTCAGGCGCGGATGGTCGGGCAGGCGCTGCGATTCGAGCGGGATGAACTGTCGCCGCAGGGGATCGCCGTGGGGGTTGTTCCAGTCGATGAGGGATAACAGATACGGCGATACACGGATGCTCATCGGCGCATGGTGAAAACCGCTGCGCGCGTCTTCGATGAAGGATTCGGAGACGACGCCCTCGAGCGCCTTGAGGAGGCGCTCGGGCGAGGTGATCGAGTGCTTGGCCTGCCACTTGTGATCGAGGAACGTGGCCTCGTCGATGCCCTGGTAGGTGGGGATCTTTTGCCAGAAGGCGCCCTGCAGCAGCTGTTTGTGCGTGAGCGCCGATTCGTCGACCGGCGGCTTCTTGGGAATGATGTCCTGGGCGACCCGGAGGGTCGGTGGCTGGGTGCTTGGCTGCATGGGACGCTCCGTCGGGGAAGACGCAGAATTGGACGAATTATATAATCGCCGGCTGGGTGTTACAATGCCGCGCCGGGGAGCGGGTGTCAAACTGTCAAACGGGGGGCGGAGGGGCTCCTCAGGTCAGATATATACGGTCACCCGCAGATGGCCATTGAACGTGAATTCCCTTTGTGGGTAATGGCCGGTGACCCGCGAGGTGATGCGCGCGCCCTGCTTGATGTAGGGCAGGAGATCGACGTCCGGTACGACGGTGAAGCTGACGCTCGTCGCGCCCCGCGGCACGGGCTTGAGCGTGGCGATCTCGACTTCGGGCAGGGCGTTGCCCGAAGAGGGCGCGATGAAGATGTGCACCTCATCGAGAAAGTCGAAGTTTCCCGAAGGGTTGTTGGCCGGGGTGGCGGCCAGGGTGAGGCTCTTGAGGCGCACCGATTGGGCGGGGCCGGTCTTGTGTTTCTCGATCTCGCTCTGGAGGTCGATGGTCAGCGGGATCTGGATGAAATCCTGTACGAGCGGCGCCGGGAGGGGGTTGGGATCCGCGGGCACGGTCTGCTCGGGGACGTCTTGACCAATGGTGAACGGCAGGCCACAGCCGGACACAAGCAAGGCGCAGAGAATGACCTTGTACATGGGCACCTCATGGATAATGGTTCAAATCATCGGTTGAAGGATTGATCTACTGAACGTCAAGGGTACACCATGCCACGCAGACGATCGGAAGGAGAAGAAGGCGGCGGCCTCTTTGGGGGGCCCAAGTTTCCCCAGGAGAAGGTGGAGGAGCTCAAGGTGCAGGCGCGCATCGAGGAGACGTTTCCCGATACGGATAGCTGTCCGGACTGTGCGCTGCGCCGGCGGGAGACCGGGGATCCGACCTATCTATGCGACCGGCATCTCGAGCGCATCTATGGCGCCCGGCCGTCGCGCGATCCGCGGTGAGCGCCGCGGTTTGAGGGGATTTCGACCGCCCCC
The DNA here is from genome assembly GCA_036263495.1 of Polyangia bacterium. GTDB lineage: Bacteria > Myxococcota_A > Polyangia > Palsa-1104 > SHYY01 > DATAGU01. The sequence continues at coordinate 31,135 of DATAGU010000384.1, forward strand.
GTCAGTACACGAGGAGGCGGTTCAGGTTCTCCTGCTCCCAGCGCCTTGAGCTCTCGTAGTGTTCGAAGGTCGCCTCTTCGCGCAGGAACTCGGGCGTGTGGAAGCGCCGCCGCCCGCCGACGATGGGGATGGGATGCTTCTGATGGAGCATCTCGTGGAAGACGATCCACTCGAGGAAGGGACGGGGGACGAACTGGCGGTCGAGCGAGGGGTGGATGCGGATGAGCTTATCCTCTACGGAGTACGAGCCCATCTTGATGGAGTTGTGGCGCCGGCGCTTGGCGTCCTTGGGCGGACGCTGCCCCCAGGTGATGCGCGCCTGGATCCGACTGTCGAAGTAGCGGCGGTTGAGATCGTCGAAGATCTCTTGCAGATCGAAGACTTCGCCCACGGTCTCGATGGTGATGGGGTTGCTGCTGCGGCGCGTGCGGCGAATGCGGTGCTGGTTGCGATCAATGTACTGGCCGAGATGCTGTGAAGCTTCCCGGTCATTGTGATCGACATAGCGCGCCAGCGCGTGGACCACGTCTTCGCTGGCATCGAGGAACATACGATGCACGCGCAGCCGATACAGGCCCTTTTGTCGCCGCACCGAGATCATCGTGTGGCGATTGTCGGTCACGGCCAGCGCCAGGCGCGCGCCCCGGAGGTGCGCCGAGATGCGCCGCTCGAGCCGGTGCCGTTCAAGCTCCTCTAGATCCAGCGGGTGGGCGATGGAGGCCACCCGGGAGGCTTTGACGGACGCCGCGCGGCGCGCAACTCGCGGTGAGGATGCCTTCTTCTTGGGCGAGGGCATGGCGAAGGGGAACGATGTCTGCTGAGACCGGGTCACATGCTCCTCCCGACAGCGCCAGCGAGAAATATATCAATGGTTATATACACTTCCTGCGTCTCTCGGCGTCCCCCCGGACGGCGGCCAGTATAGCCACAGCTGTTTTGCCGGCGCAAGTTACCCACAGCGGCACCCTCACGTCGCCCGGTGGTCCGAGTCTCCAAGAACAAGTGTATGACCGTGGGTTGGAGCGTCAACGAGCGACGCATCCGCATCCCCGCAGGTAGGCCTGCGCTTGCTCGTTTCTTGCGCGAGCGCTCGGGGGGATTAAGATGTCGGCCACTCACGCTCTTCACACTGCAATTCACACGGAGATGAACATGCGAACTTGGAACCACTTGCTTTGGCCCTGTGTTGCATCGCTCGCCCTGGTGGCAGCCGGCTGCAAGGGGGGTAGCGGCGGCACGGACGGTGGCGTGGATCTCGTCTCGTCCCCGGACCAGACGACGCCCCGCCCGAGCGGCGGCCCGCTGGCGTTCACCGAGATCACCGGTCAAAGTGGACCGGTGACCGGGGTTCGGCTGATCTCCCCCGTGCTCTCTTTCCGGGACGCGAGCACGCCGAACAGGCCCAGCGATTTCTCCAATACGAACAGCCTTGGCATCGGCTGCAGCGCCGATCACTTCTCGGTGGCCGGCAACGACCTGCCGGCGCCGACGGCCAACGCCGGCAGGGTCCGCATCACCGGGTTCCAGGCGGTCACTCCGGCCGGGAGTACGACGACTTACAACGCGGTCGATTGCCAGCTGAATACGACCTCCGGCTCGTATGACTGCACCTATGCCAACACGGCCGGGGGCACCGCTGGGCCCCCCACCTCCACGCCGCTCGGCGCGACCGACGATCCGATCCAGACGGGCGCCGCGATCACCTTCGCGGGTCAGGGCGGCGGCTCGTTCGGCACCTTCTCGATCAACTCTTCGGCCGCCGATACGGTCTCCACCGCCACCGCGGCGACCTACACGGCCAACCAGGACACCACGATCACCGTCACCTGTCCGGGCAGCGGCTGCACGGGCGTGGTCGCGGCGAACATCGACCTGTCCCCGGCCAACGGGACCGCTACGGCCGGCCACATCACCTGCACCTACCTGTCGCCGTCGGGTGGCACGCTCCTCATCCCCCAGGCCGCGGTCAACGCCGCGCTCGGCTGCAGCTCCACCGGCACCAACTGCGACACCACCCTCGCGACGGCGCGCACCGTGATCGTGCGCTTCCCCTTCCCGACGGGTTCGGGTCAGGACTCGAGTGGGAACCAGATCAGCAACGTGGTCGCCGGCCAGGGCGTCTTCAGCGTGGGCGCCATCCGCTAACACTCTCCGGGCCGTGAACGGCGCCCTGCCGGCCACGGCCGATCTCCCTCCTCTCCCTCTCCCTCTTTTTTTGTGACAGCGCGGCGCCGCCGCTCGCTGGAGCCGGATCCATCCCCCGCGGAAGCGCTATATGTTGAACCCCATGCGAGTGAGGGTCCTTTATTTCGCCGTGGTGCGTGAACGGGTGGGACGCGATCAGGAGGAGCTCGACCTGCCGTCCGGGACGACGGTCGCCGGGCTGCTCGAAGAGATCGCGCGGCGTCACGACGCCGTGGCCGGGCTGCGGCGCCACCTGCAGGTCGCGCGCAATCAGGAGATCGCGCGTCCCGAGACGGTCCTGGAAGAAGGCGACGAGATCGCTCTCATCCCGCCGGTCTCGGGCGGGGCGGGGCTCGTCGGTCTGCGCGAGGAGCCGCTGGATCTCGGCGAGGTGGCGCGGGCGGTCGCGCACGAGGGGGCCGGCGGCATCGTCACCTTCACCGGGGTGGTGCGGCGGCAGAGTCGCGGCCGGAACGTGGAGCGTCTCGAGTACGAGGCGTATCGCGCCATGGCCGAGGCGCGGCTCGCCGCCATCGCCACCGAGATCGAACGCGCGATCCCGGGCTCGCGTGTCGCCATCCTGCACCGCGTGGGCACGCTGCGCGTGGGAGACGTGGCAGTCATCCTGGCCGCGTCGGCACCGCATCGCGCGGAGGCGTTCGAGGCGGCCCGGGAGTGCATCGAGCGGCTGAAGAAGGAGGTGCCGATCTGGAAGAAAGAGGTGGGCGAGGACGGGGAGGAGTGGATCGGCCTGGGTCCTTGAGGTGACGAAAGCCTGCGCCCCGTTTCAGCCCCTCTCGCCCGCCCTGTAGCTCGCCGCCCCTCCCCCGATCCACCCGCCGCGCCCGCTCCGCCTCCCTCCCCGCAGTTCCTGCGCCCTCGCAGAACCGCCGGTAATCGTTTGCGTTTTGCGGGGCTCACCAACTCCGTCGGAAAAGATCTCGGATTGAGGTAGATTTCTTAGCAACTTTTCGGCCCGCACACCGATGATTTACGTGCCTTCTATCCTTCCATGGGGAGAGGAACCGCATGCCGACCATTCGCTCAGCGCGTCCGAGTCACGAGATCGAGGTGTTCCCCACGCAGACACAGGTGCCGCCCGAGAAGGGCGACACGTTGCCGTTGTCCCAGGGGTCTTCGACGCCCTTCCCGATCCGCCTGTGGGTCGACGACGGGAGGCAGGTCTGGTGTCACGAGCGCCTGCGCATCGGCAGCTCGTCGTTCAACGACCTCGTGCTCAAGGATCCCTACGTCTCGGCGCAGCACTGCCTGATCGAGCGCAAGGGCCCCTGCTTCCTGCTCTCCGATCTCGGCTCGCGCAATGGCACGTTCGTGGCCGGGGCGCGGGTGACGAGCGCCGAGCTACAGCCCGGGGCGCGCCTCGTCATCGGACGGACGGGCGTGCGGGTCCTCGGGCCGGAGAGCTCGATGAGCGACCCGATGATCGGTCAGAGCCCCGGCATGACCCGGCTCCGCGACGAGATCGCCCGCGTGGCGCCGACCCGGGCGTCGGTGCTGCTCCTCGGCGAGAGTGGGACGGGGAAGGAGCTGGCGGCCCGGGCCATCCACATCCAGAGTGGTCGCCGCGGCGAGTTCGTCGCCATCAACTGCGGCGCGATCGTCGCCGACCTGGTCGAGAGCGAGCTGTTCGGGCACGAGCGCGGGGCCTTCACGGGCGCGGCGCAGCGCCGCCCCGGCGCCTTCCTGGAGGCCGACGGAGGGACCTTGTTCCTCGACGAGATCGGCGAGATGTCGCTCACGCTCCAGTGCCGGCTCCTGCGCGTCCTCGAGACGGGCAAGGTGCGCGCCGTGGGGGCCTCGGCGGAGCGGCCGGTGGATGTGCGGATCGTGGCCGCCACGCATCAGGATCTTTCCCGTCGGGTGGCGCAGGGCACGTTCCGGCTGGATCTCTATCACCGGCTGGCCACGGTGGAGCTCCTGCTGCCCCCGCTGCGCGAGCGCAAGGCGGACATCGCGGCCCTGGCCCACTGCTTCCTCACGGAGTTCCGGGGCGAGGTCGGGACCCGGGAGCTCTCCCCCGAAGCGCTCGCCGCCTGCGTCGAGTACCCCTGGCCCGGGAACATCCGCGAGCTGCGCAACGCCATCCAGCGCGGCGTCATCATGGGCGGGCCCGTGCTCCAGCCGCAGGATCTGCTGCCGCGGTGGACGGGACCGGGCAGTCCTGGCGCGGCGCCCCCGAGCACACCCCCTCCGGGTGCGCCGCCGCACGATCTGTCGGTGCTCGATGGGCAGCGGATCGTCGAGGTGGAGCGGATGATGATCGACCGGGCGCTCCGGCGCAGCAAGGGCAACCGGCGGGTCGCGGCGCAGGAGCTCGGCATGCCCAAGTCCACGCTGTGCGACAAGATGCGTCGCTACGGGATCAGCGTGGGGCCGGGCACGGTGGATTCGGGAGGCACCGGGGAGCCATCTTGAGGAGACGATCCGGACAGAGTGGAGGGTGGCTGGACTCGGGTCAGGGGCCCTGGTAGCCGTAGAAGCTCCGCAGCAGGTCTTCGGCGGGTTTTCCGTAGGGGGTGTAGTCCGTGTCGGCCGACCCGCCACGCCGCGGGTTCGGGCTCCAGTTCCACCAGAACATGCCGGCGACCCACGGCTCGGACCAGAACGTGGCCAGGGCCGCCTGATAGGCGGCGGCCTGGGCCGCGAGGTCCACGGGAGCCTCTGTGCTGAAATCCCAGGGCCTGTTCGCTGCCCCGACGATGCTGCGGTATCCGATCTCGGTGAGGACGATCTTCCGGTTCCAGCGCTGGGCGAGGTAGCGCAGCACGTCGAGCTCGCCGCGGGACTGCCATGCCTGCCAGAGGGAGATCGCGGAGGGGTGGTCCGCCGACGACAGGGGGAAGTAGGCGTCCACGCCGATCCAGTCGAGCTCGTCCCACCAGGTGATGGTGCTGGGGCCGGGGTACCAGTTGCTGCCGTAGATGAGCGGGCCGGCGTAGACCGTGCGGACCCTCTGGATGAGGGAGCGCCATTCGGCGGTGCGTGGCTCGGTGGTCGTGAGCTCGGTGCCGACCGAGAACACGTCCACCCGGGCGTTCTCGGCCAGCGTGGCGTAGTGCTCGAGGAACGAGCGGTAGGAGGCGAACCAGGCGGACCAGGAGGCATCGTCAAAACCGGTGCCGATGTCGGAGCGCGGGCGGTCGGGCTCCTGGGAGATGTCGACGTGGGGGATGAGCAGGACCTGGAGGCCGCGGCGATGGGCGCGATCGATGGCCTGGAGGAGATCGTCGTCCGTGGGGGTGAGGAAGGGATCCTGACGGATGACGGTCGCGCCCGCGGTGTCTTGATAGCCGGTGACGAGGAGGGCCATCCAGTTGGCGGAGGTGGCAGCGAGGTTGGCCAGCGAGAGGTCGGCGTCGGCCGTGGCGTACTGGCCGGCCCGCAGGGAAGTGAAGCTCACGCCGCGCATGGCGAACCCCGATCCGCTCGGTGCGAGCATGACGTCCTCGGGGCTGCAGGCGGCGGCGAGCAGGCTGGCCAAGAGGGTGATGGAGAAGGAAGGTCCGCGGCCGATCGCAGGATCGTGTGGCATGGTGCACTCCAGCACTCCAGGCGCCTGCCTCGACTGTATCAGTCTCCTCGGTCGCCTGGGGGCGTCTACCCTGCTCTTCTCTTATCTAATGATCCGGGAGCGGGGCCGATGGCGGCTCTTCTCCAGGAGAAGCGGCGGTTCGGGGGAGTATGTCGGCGAGGAGCCCTGCCAGCACCTCCTCGGGCACCCAGCGCTCCCAGTCGCAGGCGATGACGTCGTGTTCGGGGCCGGGTGGGCCGCCGGGAAGCGGTGAGGACGTGACCAGGATGGCCTTGGGCCAGGCTCGCAAGTGCGGGGCGTACTCCCACCGATAGAGCACCGCCTCGTGGTAGCCCGCGACGAGGTAGGTGGGATCGGCCGAGTGCTTGGCCTCGATGATGACGGCGCCCGGGGGCCGACCCGGGACCGTCCAGGTCAAGGTGATGTCGGGACGCAGCCGGCCGCGCTGGGCGAGGTAGTGCTGCGCTCCGCGATCGCAGGGCCCGGCCGGGAGGTGGGCCTGGTTATAGAAGAGATCGAGCCGGGTCCCGTCGTCGCGCGTGAACGCGGCCACCTCGCGCCGTCGCGCGTCGAGGAGACGGCGCTCGAGGCGCCAGCGCCCCGGCTCGCGCGCCCCGAGGTGCTGCCATACGGCCTGGAGGAGACGCACGAGCACGGCCAGCTCGAAGCGCGTCGCCGCCCGGAGCGGGAGGAGCGCGCCGCGGGCGACGATGCGGGCCAGGAGCCGAGGCTCCGTGGCGTCGAGGCCCTCCCGGAGTGCGCGGTGCCAAGCGAGGGCCAGCTCGGCGCAGGGATCGTGCCCGATGCGGGCGGCGCACTCCTCGAGCGCCGTGGGCCGGAGATCCGGCACCCGGTGGAGTGTGCTCTTGAGGAGGAGCTGGCGGAGCGGCGCCTCGCAGGCGAGGAGCGGCGCGGCCCAGCCCGCGTCTGGATCCGGGCCGGCCTGGCCGAGCTCGACCAGGATCGTGTGGAGGTGCCGGGCCACGTGGCAGACGAGCTGCGCCTCGGCCAGGGTGAAGCGCCGCTCTCGCAGGTGGGTGACGAAACGAGTGCGCCGCCCCGCGTTCCACTCGGCCAGCGTACGGCCGACATGGAGCCGCCCCTGGAACACGCCCTCATAGGAGCGGATCTGGACCTCCAGCCGTGACGGGAGGCGCTGCTCCCAGGCGGGCAGCTCGTGGAGGATGAATCGTTCGAGCGCCTCGCGCCGCGGCACGAGCAGGCTGGCCACACGCAGGAGCCGGAGCGCCCCGGTCCTCGGATATCCGCTCAGATGCTCGAGGAACTCGGCCGCCTCGTCCTCGGACAGGCCGCCCGCCGCGGACTCGGGCAGGAGGTAGCCGGGCAGGTGCGCGGCCACGAAGGCCTCCCAGCCCGGATTCCCCATCACATGTCTCCGAGGAGATGGGGGAACAACTCCCGGTAGCATTGCTCGAGCTCGGCCAGGGGCACGGCGTTCTCCGGTCCCGCGAGCGCGGCGCGGAAGAGGTCGAGGCAGGCCGCGGCCCCGGCCTCGCCGAGGCCTTCGAGCTGGGGCAGCACATAGGACACGAGGGCCTCTCCGAGCCCTTCGGGCGAACGACGGCGACGCAGATACTTCACGATGTCGAGGGCCACGGCCGGCCCGATGGCGCGGTAGCGGAACAGGCCCGTGGGCCCAGAAGAGAACAGCCGCCCGAGCCGCTCGATCTCCGCGGCGGCGAGCGGTGGTTCGAGCCCCGGTCGCTCCGCCTGCTCGCGGATCAGGCGGGCATAGGCCGCGTCCCCGGGGATGCCGACGTGGATCATGGCAAACCGCCGCTCGAGCGCGTGGGAGAGCCGGAACAGCGAGGTCTTGTCCCACGTGTTCATGGTGGCGATGACGCGGAACGTGCGCGGCACGGGGTGCGAGGCGCCGTCTTCGGGGCCGATGCTCACGGGACGGCCATCGTCGAGCACGAACGGCGTGTCGCAGGTGCGGCCGGTGAGCAGGGTGAGGAGCTCGCCGAGCGCGCGGTCGCCGTCGGCGCGGTTGAACTCGTCGAGGAGGAGCCACTGCCAGCGCTCGAGCGCGCGCAGGAGCACACCGGGACGGAAGTGCAGCGCGCCGTCCCGACCGAGGGCGTAGCCGCCGATGGTGTCGAAGCTCGTCCAGTCGGACGAGGCGGTGGCGACGAAGGCCCCGGCTGAGTAGCCCTCGACCCGGGCCTCCTCGGCGAGCACCAGGGCCAGCTCGGTCTTGCCGGTGCCCGGAGGCCCCACGAGCAGGAGGTGCTTGCCCGAGCACAACGCGGCGCAGGCCCGCTCGATGACCCCGGGCGGGAGCACGAGCCCGGTGCGGGCGGCGATGCGCTCGGCGCGGAGATCGAGGTGCTCGGCCCTCCAGGCGAGCGGCATGACCGCGGTGGCCGGCGGGCTCTCCGGGGGCGGCCGGACGTCGTCTTCTTCGTCATCTTCATAGAGGGGCGCGGGGATGTGCTCCGCGGCCAGGAGCTCGAGGAGGCGCTCGCGCACCCGGGCGCTCTCCGCGGCTTGCTCCGCGAGCAGCTCGAGGCCGAGCGCGGTGATCGTATCTCCTTCGGGCCCGCGCTCGGTGGCGCCGAGCGAGAGCAGCCAGTTGCGCCGCAGGTGGGCCGGCTGCGGCGTGCGCCAGGAGGTGCCGAGGAGGTGGGAGAGGAGATCGGCGATGTGCCGGCCCTCGGCGCCGCGCAGCTCGCGCACGATCACCAGGGTCTCCAGGACTCCGGCAAAGGCCCCGTGCAGGAGCGCGAACAGCGCCGCGGGCCGGGGATCGGCGGCGTAGTGCACCCCGAGCTCGCTGGCCGCGAGCCGGCCGTCGCGCTCGGACGCGCGCATCAACCCGAGTCGGAGGAGCAGCCGCTGGCAGCGCCGGTGGGCGGCCGCGCTCGTGAGGTCGTAGCGCTCGCGGAGGAGCCGGGAGAACTCCTGCTCGGTCATGGGCCGGGCCACGAGCTCGAGGAGCAGCGCGTCGAGCGTCTCCTTGTAGCGGCGGACGCCCCCGGGCAGCGTCGCGAGCGCGCTCTTTGGCACGAGGCCCGGGGTGCGCTCGGCGCTCGGCGTGGGGCGGACAAGGGCGGCAGGAGGCATCACGACGCCTTCTATTCTGCCCTGCCGAACAGCGGTTGCAAGCACGCCGTGGGCCGAGGGTTGAGTTACACTGGCGCCGAGCCCCGCATGAAGAAGCAAGCGTACCGCCGGAGCTATGGCATCCGCGCAGCGAGCATCCCTTGTACCGGCCCGTCCCTGACGGTGCCCCAAGGAGGCATTTTTTTATGAGACGTGTCGTTCTGTCCGGCCTTCTCCTCTTGTCGCTACGGGCCACGCCGATCCACGCGCAGCCCTTCACGGGCCTGCCCTACCCCCCCTACACCCAGCAGCTCGCCGGCTCCACCGCCATCACCCGCGCCGAGCTCGGCGGCATCGGCTTTGCCCCCAACGGCGACGTGTGGGTGACGGAGTGCGTGGGCACGGGCGGCCCCCTGCACCGCTTCAACCTGCAAGACACCAACGGCCCCCAGGGGACCCCGCGGGATCTCGGCCCGGTCACGAGCACCAACGGCTGTGGCCTGACCAATCACCCCGACGGCAACCTCTACTCCAACACCACCAACGGCGTCGTCCGGATCAACGCCACGACCGGCGCCGGCAACACCATCCGCATGGGCTCCCGGGGCAACGCGCTCGGCATCACCGTGGATCCCATCACCCGGCGCCTGGTCTACGCCGGCTTCGAGTGCCGCTCTCCCCAGGCCGGCAACACCGACATCATCTGCGTCATCTACGACGTCGACCCCACCACCAACGCAACCACCGCCTTCGCCACCCTCGACGGCAGCGAGGCCCAGTTCGTGGCCGGCGTGCGCTTCGATGCCACCGGCAACTACCTGTTCCTGGCCACGCGGGCGGTGCGCAGGAGCGGCACGCTGGTGAACGAGAACCGCATGACCATCCTGAACCGCAGCGGCGCCATCGTGCAGAACATCCCGCTCGGCTCCACGGCCCTCGGCGACTTCGCCTTCCACGTGTCCCCGAACTTCGTGATGACGAGCGACGACGCCGGCACCCTCACCCGCTACGACTTCCCGGGCAACGACTACTCGCGCCCCCCGACCATCAGCGTCCTCGCCAGCGGCGGCTTTCGCGCCACCCTGTCGCAGGTGGGGCGCGACGGCTGCTTCTACGTGACCCAGAGCCGGACGCGCTTTCCCGACGGCACCACGGTCAACGACGACAGCGTGGTCCGGATCTGCCCCGACTTCGTGCCGCCGATCGGCGAGCTCAGCTGCACCTCCGATGGCAACTGCATCGGCGGCACGCCGGCCTGCCAGCCCCTCGGCTCGTGCGGTCAGTGCTCGGCCACCAACACCTCGCAATGCTCCGACCAGACCCCCCAGTGCGACGTCCCCACCGGCCTCTGCCGGGGCTGCATCCGCGACAGCGAGTGCACGGCCGACCCGGCGCAGCCTGCGTGTCAGCCCGATGGCTCGTGCCGCCAGTGCTCGGCCACAAACAGCTCGCTGTGCGCCGGCGCCACCCCGGTCTGCGATCCCGTGAGCGGCACCTGCCGCGAGTGCGTCATCGATTTCAATTGCCAGAACCCGTCGCTGCCGGCCTGCACCGCGAACGGCGTGTGCGGCCAGTGCTCGGCCACGAACACCTCGCAGTGCACCGGCACCACCCCGGCCTGTGACCTCGCCACCAACACCTGCCGCCGCTGCCTCGATGACAGCGAGTGCGGCGACGTGACGCCGGCGTGCCAGGCGAGCGGCGCGTGCGGTCAGTGCTCAGCCACGAACGCCTTGCGGTGCACCGGCACCACCCCCGCCTGCGACACCGCGACCGGCACCTGCCGCGCCTGCCGCGATGACAATGATTGCAGCGCCACCCCCGACACCCCCGCCTGCCAGCCGAGCGGCGCGTGCGGCCGGTGCTCGGCCACCAACAAGGCGCTGTGCACCGGCAACACCCCCGTGTGCGAGGTCGGCACCGGCACCTGCCGCGCCTGCGACGCCGCGGTCCCGACCGATTGTCCGGATCCGGCCTTTCCGGCGTGCCAGCCGGGCGGCTCCTGCGGCGAGTGCTCGGCGCTCAACTCCTCGCGGTGCTCCGGCAACACGCCGCAGTGCGACGTCACCACCGGCTTCTGCCGCAAGCTCTGCACGAGCCCCGCCGACTGCAGCGGCACGCCGACGCCGGCGTGCCTGCCGCGTGGGGTGTGCGGGCAGTGCTTCGTCGGCGAGACCTCGCTGTGCACGGGCACGACGCCCGTGTGCGACACGGACGTCGGCGTCTGCCGCGGGTGCACCACTGATAATGAGTGCGGCGGCGCGACGCCGGGGTGTCAGCCCGACGGCTCCTGCAAGCAGTGCTCGGCGACGCAGCAGAGCGCGTGCACCGGAAGCACCCCGATCTGCAACGTCGCGACCGGCACCTGCCGCGGCCCCTGCCTGACCGACAACGACTGCAACGGCGCGCTCCCGGCGTGCGCGGCGAACGGCGTGTGCAGCCAGTGCTCGCCCACCAACCTCTCGCAGTGCTCGGCCAATCGCCCGGTCTGTCTCGGAACCGGCATCTGCGGCTGCAGCACGGACAGCGACTGCGGCGGGCCCCAGAGCCAGCGCGTCTGCGACGCCTCGCTCGGCGGCGTGTGCGTGGCGGGCTGCCGCGGCGCGGGCGGCAACGGCTGCCCGGTGGGTCAGGTCTGCAGCTCGCCCGGCAACGCCATCGGTCGGTGCAACCCGATCACGGATGGTGGGGTCGACGCGGGCGGCTTGCCCAACGACTTCAACGGGGGCGGCTTCACCTGCGCGCTCGGTGGGCCCGCCCGGTCGAAAGGGCTGAACGGCCTCGCCTGGATCGCGCTCCTCGGACTCGGCCTCCTGGCCGCACGGCGCCGCGGTCTCCGTCACCGCGCCTGACCCAAAGCTCCTCGAACCGGGCTGCCGGCCCCCTTCACCTCACCGGCCGCCCGGCCGCCCTCCCGCTCCTGGAGAATCCCGGATAAGAACGGATAAGAATCAGCTGAGCTTCCCGGCGCGCGCCAGGGCCACCAGATCGTCATAGCCTCCGATGGGCTCTTCGTTGATGAAGATCTGCGGCACCGTGCGCCGGCCTGTCTTCTCCGCCAGCCAGGCCCGCTGCTCGGGATCCTCGGTCACATCGACCTCGGTGTAGCCGATGCCGCGATCCGTGAGGAGCTGCTTGGCCCGGCGGCAGTAACCGCAATAGTCCGTTGTGTAGATGACGACGCGCTCCCGCTCCATGCCCCCCAATGTCATGGAGAGCGCGCCGGAGCGCAAGGCCGGTTCAAGCCCCGGGGTCGCGCTTGCCCACGAGATAGACCCCCGTCGAGCCGTGGTGCAGCGCGAACATGGAGGGCAGGAGCCGGGCGATCTCCTGGTCGAGGCGAATGCCGCCCGTCACGCCCGGGGTCTCGGCGGCGAAGAGCCGGTTCATGTCCTCCGCCGCCAGCGCCCGCACGGCCTCATCCAGCTCGTCGTCCGCCTCGGGGGGCGCCGGAGGCACGGCCGGGGCCTGGATCGGACTGGCCTTGCGCAGGAGCACCATCGGCACCTCGGGCAAGAGGTTGCGCAGGACCAGCGCGCACTCGGCGGCGCGCACCGAGTCGCGCGCCGGCGTCTCGGCGCCGGGTAACACCGCGATCACGGCGCCATCGGGGAGCACCTCGATCTGGGCGCCAAACGGCCGCACCGCCTCGCGCAACTGGGCGACGTCGCAGCCTCCCGCCTCCGGGGCCATCGGGGCTGCGCCCTCCGCCGGCGCGTTCTCGGCCTCGCCCGCGAGGATCATGTGCAGGGCCCGTCCGGGCCGCTGCACCTTGCGCGTCTCGTTGTCGGGGTCCTCGTCGTCCGCGAGGAGCGGCGACTTGGCCCCGGTGTCGGCGGCCAGGATCATGTGGACCGCCCGGGCGGCGCGCGGGACGGTCTCAGGGTCCCGACTCTCCCCGCCGGAGGCGCCGGGGGCGCGCTTCCCGATCAGATCGGGCATCGGCCCGAGCGCCGTGAGCTCCGCCGCCACCTCCGCGCCATCCTTGGGCCGCGCCTTGGGATCCTTGGCCAGCATGCGCATCACCAACCACGACAGCGCCTGCGGCACCTCGGGGCACAGCTGCGCCACCGGCGGCGGATCGAAGCACAGGACGCGGGCGAGCAGGGCCAGCGGCAGGCCGCCGAAGGCGCGGCGGCCGGTCAGGCACTCGTAGAGCACGCAGCCGAGCGCGAATACGTCGGCCGGCGGCCCCACGGGCGAGGTGCCGCGCACCTGCTCGGGCGCCATGTAACCCGGCGAGCCCACGATCGTGCCCGTGCGCGTCACCGAGGTGGTGTCGAGCCGCCGCGCGATGCCGAAGTCGATGAGCTTGGAGCGCTCGGTCTCCCCGCCGACGAACATGATGTTGCTCGGCTTGACGTCGCGGTGGATCACGCCGCGGGCGTGCGCCACGCCGAGCGCCTCGGCCGCCTGCCGGGCCACGGACACGCCCTCGGCGATCGACAGCTCCTCGGTCAGGAGCCGCTGCGACAGCGACTGGCCCTCGAGCCACTCCATCACGAGGTAGCGCGCGTCGTCTTCCGTCACCCCGTGGCCGAGGTAGCGCACGATGCCAGGGTGCGAGAGCTCGGCGAGCAGCGACGCCTCACGCGCGAAGCGCTGCACGTCATCGCGGCCGTAGAGGACGTCGGTGCGCAGGATCTTGACCGCCACGATCACGCCGTTCTCGCTATCGAGCGCCCGGTACACCGCGCCCATGCCTCCCGAGCCGGCCTGGTGCTCGAGCTGATAACGTCCGGCGATCAGGCTGCCCGTGCGCATGAATCGGACTCCCGCGGTTCGACGGCCGCCGCGTGAGGGCGCGACCCTCCGTCGCGGGACGGAACGTGTGAAAAGAATAGGATAATGGTCAGACCGCGCCGATGATTTACCCACCCATGAACGCCCCTGTCAACCCGCGCCGCCGCCGGTAGACCCATGAACAGGCTCATCTATTACACCTACTCCGTGCCCCCCGGGGGCATGCCGGCCGCCGACGCCTGGCGGCTCCTCCACAGCGTCACCAGCCTCCGCGCCCACAACCGCACCATCCCGATCCGCCTGTTCGTCTTTGGCGCGCTCCCCGGTGACCTCGACCAGCGGCTCGCCGATCTCGGCGTGGACATCGAACCGGTCGGGGACTACGCGGCGCACCTCGCCGCGTTCTGTCCCCCGCGGGCCCGGGACGCGTTCGCGCGCTACCCCTTCCTGCACAAGTGGACTTGCCTCGACCGTCTGGCGGCGGCCTCTACGGAGCAGCTCCTCTACCTCGACAGCGACACCTATTTCTTCGGCGACGTGGCGGCGCTCTTCGACGAGTACGGGGAGCACGACGTCTATGCGCGGGAGGAACCCTTCTCGAACCACAGCGACCTCGGCCGCCGGCCCGAACACCTCGATGAGGAGGCGTTCGCCGCGCTCGCCCGCTCGCTGGGGCTCGCCCGGGTCGCGCCGTTCAACACCGGCGTCGTGCTCCTCAACCATGGCATCGGACGCCGCCTGGCCGCCTGCCTGAAAGAGTGGCTCGGCTACGTCTGGCGCTTCGCGGTCTGGCTGGCCGGGCACCCAGAGCCGGACGAAGCCGTCGATATCCTCTACCTTCGCGAGCATCAGGCGCGGCTGATCACCGAAGACGATCGCGCCCGGGCGCTCCCCTACCCCTCGCGCAACGGCTGGATCAAGGACCAGGTGGCCTTGTGGCTCACCCTGGGGATGCTGCCCGGGCTGCGATGGGGACGGTTCTCGCCGGTGCACGTGCTGCAGGGCCGGGAGTTCGCCGAGGCCCGGAAGGACCACGCACGCCTCGTGCATTACTTCTCGGTCAACACCGAGACGTTCCGCTCCTGGCTCGCGATCACCGCCGGCCGCGCCCCGCTCCTCGAGTCCCCCCAGGCCCTACACGCCGGCGAGTACTTCGAGCGGCTTGGCCGGCGGGTCGAGGACGCGTGGCGCGCCTGCCATTACGACGAAGAACAGTTCCCGGCGATCGCCGAGCAGGCGCTCACCGAGCTGCCCCCGGGGGCCCAGCTGGGCGGGTACGACGCGCTCGTCTGGATGCTGACGGCGCGTACGCTCCCCCCACAGCTGTACCTCGACGTGCCCTTCGGGCAGCCCGCGGTGCAGGTCTACGTCACCCCGCGCTGGCACATCGAGGTGCTGCACTGGATCGACGGCACCACGTCGATCCACGAGCACGGATTCAACGGCGCCTTCCACGTGCTCGCCGGCTCGAGCATCCATTGTCGCTATCGCTTCCACGAGGAGCGGCGCTACAACGCCCGCCTCCGAAAGGGCCGCATCGAGCGGCTCGAGCTCGAGCGGCTCCGCCCCGGCGCGACGCGCCGCATCCTCGCCGGCGGGGCCATGAGCCATTCCCTCTTCCACCTCGACCGCCCCTCGGTCACGGTGGTGATCCGCACGCGTCAGATCCCGGGCGCCGCCCCCCAGTACACCTATCTGAGACCCTGCCTGGCCCTCGATCCCTTCGATGAGCCGGAGCATCTCCTGCGGCAGAAGCAGGGCTTCGCCATGCTGGCCGAGATCGCGCACCCCGATCTCGGCGCGCTCCTCGCCCACGCCTACCGCGAGGCCGAGCCCGCGGCGCTGGTGCAGCTCGCGCTCGCCACCGCGCACTCGTTCTCGGACCCGTCCCACCTGCGCGCGGCGCTCGAGGCGGCCCGGGCGCGACACGGCGAGCTGGTCGACGCGCTGCACGAGGTGCTCGCCGAGCAGGAGCGGCAGCGGCGCATCGTCCGGCTGCGCGCCCAGGTGCACGCGCCCGAGCACCGCTTCCTCCTCGCGCTCCTCTGCCACTTCGACACCGCCGCCCCCATCCTCGCGCTCGTGCGCGACGACCGCCCGGGCCACGCCCCCGAGGACACGATCCTCGCCTGGATCTCGGAGCTCACGTCGCTGGCGGATCCCCGGGATCCCGCGCGGCCGGTCTTCGACTTCACCCTCGACGAGGTCATGCTCGACGTCGCCCGCGCGGCCCTCGGCGGGCGGCCCTTCGAAGCGGTGCTCGAGCGGCTCGCCGAGACGTACGACGCCGCGGATCTCGTCACCCAGCGGGCCAGCCTGGAAATGATTCACCGCGCGCTCGGCGCGTCTTCGATCTTCGGTCCGCTGTTCAGGTAGGGTGTGGTTGGGAGGAGAGCGGGAGGGAACCGGTACCGGACAGGAGCTGGCGGATTACCGGCCCGCGGCCTTGAGGGTGTTCTTGCCCGAGGTGATGCCCGGGTTCCCCGGGTGATCCATGCAGACGGCCTCGCCGACCATGCGCGTCTTGTTCGAATCGACCAGCGTCTGGATGGCGCTCTGATTGATGACCAGCTTCTTTGCCATGTGCTTCCTCCCGAGCGGATCGAGTGCCGCTCGGCCCTACTATGCTGCATTGCACCAGCATGTCAATGAACGCTCGGCCCCCGGCCAGGCCGGCGCTCAAGGCGCTCCGGCGCAGGCCGTGGGATCGGTCTCCGCCGGCAGGAGCCGGCCATCGGCCACCCGGAAGGGAATGTGGCAGCGGACGAAGCGGGAGATCTCGTCGGGCCGTCGCCTATCGAGCCCCATCGGCCACACGATGAGCCGGCCGTCCTCGTCGGCCACCGCGAGGCGCGTGCCGTCCGAGCTGAAGTCGGCCCACTCGGCGCGGAACGCCGGGAAGGCGCCCACGGGCGCGCCGGTCGCCGTGTCCCAGATCCGCACCTTCTCGTCGAACCCGGCGGTGACGAACAGGGTGCCGTCGGGGTTGAAGTCGACGGCGTTGAGCTGTCGCCGGTGCTCCTGCGCGGTGTAGAGGAGCTGCCCCTCCGGCAGCAGCCACACCTTGGCCGTCTGATCGAGCGCCGCCGTGACCAGCCGCTTGCCGTCGGGGTGAAAGGCCGCGCCGAGCACCGCGCCTCGATGCCCGTGGAGAGACGCGAGCAAGGCGCCGCTCGCCGCGTCCCACACCTTGGCCGTCTGATCCTTGCCCGCCGTCACCACGCGCCGCCCCTCCCGGTCGAAGCGCGTGAAGTAGAGCTCCGTCGCATCGCCCGGGAGCCAGGTGAGGGCCCGGCCGCTCTGGCGATCGTAGATCGCCGCCTTGCCCTGTTGATCCGCCACCACGATCCGTGTCTCGTCCGGGCTGAAGGCGACCGAATTGATGGGGGCGCCGTGCCGGATCTGCGCTTGCGGGTGCCCCGTGGCGGCGTCCAGGAAGAGCGCGGTCTCGTTGACGGCCACGAGGAAGGTGCGGCGGTCGCGGCTCCATCCGCCGTAGTTCGCGTTGCCCGGCAGCGAGCCGAAGGAGCTCTCGGCCTTCCCTCGGGCGGTGTCCCAGATCCGCACCTCCCGCTCCGGCGCCCCGCTCACCGTCAACACGTGCTGGCCGTCGGCGCCGTAGCCGACCCACCAGACGACCTGCTCGTGGTGCAGGGACAGGAGATAATCCTGGCCGGTGGCGCTCCACAGACGCGCCGTGTTGTCGTAGCTGGCGGTGACCAGGAAGTGTCCGCTCGGATCGAAGCT
>DATAGU010000385.1:0-2991 GCA_036263495.1 Polyangia bacterium
CCCCGCCCCGGTCGCAGGCGGGAGCGCCAGGATCAGGCTCACCATCCGCCGCTCCCTGGGCACCCCCACGTAGCCGCCGGCGGAGCCTGACGATCGGGCCGCCAACGGCGGACTCGTGACCGCGGCCGGCACGAGCTCGAGGTGCCGGGGCTCGAGCTCCAACCTCGCCAGCGCCGCCACCAGCTCGCCGCCCTGGGCGAGCCGCTCCGCGGGCGACGGGGCCATCATGGCGCCCAGCAATTGCTCGAGCGCCACGGGCAGCTCCGGCCGCATCTGCCGCAGCAGCGGCACCTCGCCCGAGAGCCTCTGCGCCAGCAGGATCCCCGCGTGCTCCCCCGTGAACGGCGGCACCCCCACCAGGCATTCGAAGAGCACGCAGCCGAGCGCGAAGATGTCCGCCTGCGGGCCGGGAGGATCGGCGCTCTGCACCTGCTCGGGCGCCACGTACCGCAGGTGGGCCAGGATCTCCCCCGAGCCCGTCACCGTCCGCGCCGACAGATGGCTGCGCGGCAACCCGAGCCCGAGCAGCTTCACGCCCTCCACCGCGGCTTCCGCCCGCCCGGCGACCATCGCACCGGGCTCGGGAGCCGGGACGGGGACGGCGCAGAGGAACAGCTGGCTCGGCTTGAGATCCCCGTGCACGAGCCCCTCGGCATGGGCGAGCGCGAGCACCTCGGCCACCTGGCGCGCCAGCATCAGCGTCTCGCCCACGCGCAGCGGCCTTGGCCCGAGCCGCCGCGCCAGATCCTCGCCCTCGAGCCACGCCGTGGCCACGTACAGCTCCCCCTGCTCGGTCTGACCGTACGCCACGGGACGGGCGATCCCCCGGTGCCGGAGCCCGGTGAGCCGCGCCATCTCCTCGGCGAAGCGCGGCCGTACCCAGTCACTCGCCGCGGGCAGGCAGAGCATCTTGAGCGCCACCTGCTCGCCGGTCTCACGATCCTGCGCACGGAACAGCTTCCCCATCCCCCCGCTGCGCACCTGGCTCTCGATCTCGAACCGCCCCGCCACGAGCAAGCCGGCGCCGAGCTTCCACGGTTCCATACGTCACGCTCTCTTCAGGGCCCGCGGATGGATGCCGTCCGCGGGTTTGCCTACCGTTTGATCGACTCACGACTCACGACTCGCTCACGTCCCTTGGAGACCCATGGGACGGGGCGCTCTGGTCCCCATGATGATAGATACCAGCGTCCCTGCAAAGTAGCGGATGAGAGCGGGACAGGACGAAGGATGGGGGATGGGGGACGGGTCGGGGCTTACCAGAGGCGTCGCAGCTCGAAGGCCCGGGCGTTGTCGGCCACATCGGCGCGATAGCGCGCGCGCATCGCCTCATCGGCCATGCCGGCGGCGTGCTCTTCAATGATCGCGGTGGCGCGGGCGAGGCTCTCGCGCGCCGCCGCCCCCTCCCCCATCGCGTGACGGAGCTCGGCGGCGACGAGGTGCAGCCTGACGTCCATGAAGCCCTTGCCGCTCCGCCCGGCGAGCCGCTCGAGCCCCACGTCGACCGCGGCGCGCGCCTCTTGCAACTTCCCCTGCGCGGCCAGGATGCGGCCGAGGGTCGCGGTGGCCAGCGGACCGAGGGCCTCCACGATGGAGAGCGGCTTGCGGACCAGCGCCTCAGCCTCCGCGAACTCCCCCCGCGCGGCCCGCGCCAACGCCAGGGTGCAGGAGCTGATCCCGGTCCAGAAATTGATCACCGGGCTGGTGGCGACCACGTGCTCGGCCAGCACCACGGCCGACTTCTGCGGCTCGGGCTCTCCCATCTCGAAGAGCAGCAGGGCGAGATGCGACGCGAGCGCATCTTCCAGCATCGTCTCGCCCAGCTTTCGGCACAGCGAGAGCGCCGCCTGCAGCCGGCCCACGCCCGCCGCCAGCTCCCCGAGGAGCCCGAGCGCCAGGCCGACATGCATCTCGGAGATGACCTGGTAGCGCCAGTCCCCCACCTCGGTGAAGCAGCTCGCCGCCGCCACGGACTCCGTGTAGTAGCGTCCCGGGGCCCCCTCGATCAACAGGACGTACATGGCGTTGGCCACGTGCATCAGCCCCCGGGCACGAACCTCGTTCTCCCCTAAACGAGCACAGATCTCCTGCATCCGCCCGAGCAGCGCCCGGGCCACCGCGAGGTGCCCCTGGGTCGCGAGCATGGACATGGTGAGGAACGACTGTTCGAGGAGCACGGCCTCTGCGCCCGCGAGCGGCGCGGTCTCGAGGAGGAGATGCGCATGCGGCAGCATGCTCTCGTGCTGGCCGAGCGGACCCGCGAGGGTGATCACCGCTCCGATGGCGCGATACCATGCGGCGCAGCCCGGCGTGAGGAGGGGCAGGGCCTGGTGGGCCTTCTCGTACGCCGCGGGGAAGTTCAAGCCCCACAGATGCGCGAGGGCCGCGACGGCGTGCAGGGTTCCCAGGACCTCCCCTGTCGCCCCGCAGCCGATGCCTCGCTCCACGCAGCGAAGGGCGCCGGCGAGATCGCTCCCTTCCATCAGTTCCACCGCCGCCCGCGCGAAGAACCGCGCCGCCCGCTCCAGCTCGCCGCCGTGCAGGTAGTGCTCGGCCAGCACCATCGGTTCCGGCTCCCCCATCCGCTCCAGGTACTGCCCGGCGGCGCGGTGGCCCGCGCGCCGCTCCGCTTCGCTGAGGAGGCCGTAGGCGGCTTCGCGCACGAGGGCGTGCCGGAAGGTGTACTGCGGCTCCCCCGGGAACCGGCTCTCGGCCTGCCGCGCGATCGTCTCCGCGGCCACCAGCAGGAGGAGGCCGCGCTCCATCTCCATCCGCCCGTCTTCCACGGGCACGGGCACGGGCACGGGCACGGGCACGGACACGGTCTCGGGCCAGGCCGCGGGCCCCGGGCCGAGCAGCGCCAGGAGGCCGCCGCGCCAGAACCGCTCGCCGAACACGCTGGCCGCGGCGAGCACCCGGCGGGCCCGGGGATCGAGCCGCAGGAGACGCGCCTGCAGCATGGCCAGCACGGTCCCGGGCAGCTCCTCCGCC
>DATAGU010000386.1:0-47839 GCA_036263495.1 Polyangia bacterium
CGTCCACGTGGGGACGCCCTACGTCCACGTGGGGATTCCCTACGTCCACGTGGGGGCGCTCTACGTCCACGTGGGGGCGCCCTACGTCCACGTGTCCTTTTCGACACATGGACGTCGTCCCCACATGTCCATGTGTCGTTCTCCTATGAGGGCGTGTCGACTTACCACGTCAACGATCCCCTTCCATGCGACCGCGGCTCGATTGGATACGTCGTCTGCGGCGCCCCCGGTTGCCATGAGCCCTCGCACGCCGCTCGCCGAAGCGCACGAAGTTGACGTAATGCTCCCTCCCTGCTCCCTGCGCGCTCCCCGGCCAGAGCCCGCAGATGACAGGGCGGTGCGTTCGCAGTACCGTCTTGGGACACGACGATGGCTGGGCCGCACGATGAATCGAGCTTCTTCGGCTCGACGCTCGACGCGGGCGCCGAGTTCGCCGCGCAAGTGCAGGCGGCGTTCCTGCAGCGTGGCCAGAGCGTGGGGCGGTACATCGTGCTCGAGCCGATCGGGAGGGGGGGGCTCTCGGTCCTCTACGCGGCCTTCGACCCCGACCTCGGCCGCAAGGTGGCGCTCAAGTTCCTCCGCCCCGAGCTGAGCCGCGACTCGACGGCATCGAGCCAGCCGCGCGGCCGGCTCTTGCGGGAGGCCCAGGCCATCGCGCGCGTGAGCCACCCGAACGTCATCGCCGTCTACGAGGTCGGCACCCACGGCGAGGAGGTCTACATCGCCGAGGAGCTGGTCGAAGGCGTGGACCTCGCGGAGTGGCTCCGGCAGGAGCGGCGCGACACGCAGGCGGTGCTCGACGTGCTCCTCCAGGCCGGCCGCGGGCTGGCCGCGGCGCACGGGGCCGGGATCGTGCACCGCGACTTCAAACCCTCCAACGTCCTGGTGGGCCATGATGGCCGCGTGCGGGTCGTCGACTTCGGGCTGGCCCGCGCCGATGACGAGGCGCCGCCGCCGCCGGGCGAGACGCTCGAGTGGAGCCGCGATCGCGAGCACCTGGCGGCGTCGCTCACGCAGACCGGCGCGGTGATCGGGACCCCGCTCTACATGGCGCCCGAGCAACACCTCGGGAAACAGGCGGATGCGCGCAGCGACCAGTTCAGCTTCTGCGTGACGCTCTTCGAGGCGCTCTACGGCCAACGTCCCTTCACCGGAGAGACGCGCGCCGAGGTGGCCGAGAAGGTGATGCAGGGCCGGCCGCTCGCGCCGCCCGCGGGCGCGGCCGTACCGGCGTGGCTCCTCGAGAGGATCCAGCGGGGCCTGCGCCTGGAGCCGGAACAGCGCTACGGCTCGATGCGCGAGCTCCTCGCCGCGCTCGCCGATGATCCTCGCGTGCGGCGGCGGCGCTGGCTGCTGTGGGGCGGTCTCGTCGCGCTCCTGGTGGGGATCGGGGTGGCCGGGGAGCGCTATGTCGCCCTGCGCGTGGGCGCCTGCCGGGGCGCGGAGAAGCACCTCACCGGCATCTGGGACGGGGAGCGCAAGGCCGTCCTCCGCTCGGCGATCGCCGCGACCCACGTGCCCTATGCGACGGCGGCGTGGGCCGGCGTCGAGCGGCTGGTCGATGCCTATGCGCGCGACTGGGTGGCCATGCACACCGAGGCCTGCGAGGCGACGCGGCTGACGCGGGAGCAGTCGGAGGAGATCCTGGACCTGCGCATGCTGTGCCTCGGCCAGCGGCTCGACGAGGTGCGCGCGCTCGGCAAGCTCTTGTCGCAAGCGGACGAGGCCGTGGCGGAGAAGGCCGTCCAGGTGGCGGGGGCGCTGTCCCCGATCGCCGACTGCGCCGACGTGAAGACGCTCACGGCGCCGGTCCGGCCGCCGCGCAGCCGCGAGCTGCGCGATCGGGTCGCGCGCCTGCGCGCCGATCTGGCCGAGGTGAAGGCGCTCACGGACGCGGGCAAGTACCAGGAGGCGCTGCCGCGGGCGGAGGCCGGCGTGGCGGCGGCGCGCCGCCTCGACTACGCGCCGGTGCTCGGCGAGGCGCTGCTCGCGCAGGGCGTGATCGCGAACCGCATGCAGCGGGGCGGGCCGGCCGAGGAGGCCCTGGGCGCCGCGGTCTCGACCGCGATCGCGGCGGGCGATGAGCGCACCGCGGTAGAGGCGGAGATCGAGCTGGCCAGCGTGGTGGGCGTCATCGGACGGCGTTACGGCGAGGCGCGCGCCTGGATCCGGGCGGCGCAGGCCATGAACCAGCACCTCGGCGCGCCGCCGGCGGGCGAGGTCCAGGTGGAGAACGTCGCCGGTGTGATGGATTGGCTGGAGAAGAACTACGCGATCGCGCGGCAGCACCACGCGCGCGCGCTGGCGCTGGCCGAGAAGTCCCTCGGCGGGACGCACCTCGAGACGGCCAACAGCCTGGACCTCGTCGGCAACGACGATCAGCGCCTGCAGCGCTACGACGAGGCGCTCGACGAGCACCGGCGGGCGCTCGCGATCCGCGAGCGGGTGCTCGGGCCGGAGCATCCCGAGACCACCGAGAGCCTGAACAATCTCGCCAACGTCCTCAACCGCTTCGGCCGTAACGAAGAGGCGCTCGAATACGCGCGGCGCCACCAGGCGATCCTGGAGCGCACCCTGGGCCGGGAGCATCCTTATTATGGGGTGGGCCTCCTCACCACCGGGAACATCCTCGGCGACCTGGGGCGGCTCGACGAGGCCCTGGCGTCCTATGAGCGAGCGCTCGCCATCTGGGAGAAGTCGCTCGGGCCGGACCATCCCAACGTGATCGCGGTGCTCACCTGCATCGCCACGGTCCGCCGCAGCCAGGGGAGACCCGCGCTCGCGCGGCCGCTGCTCGAACGGGCGCTGGCCCTCAGTCAGAAGCTCGGCGGGCCGGGCAGCCTGGGGGCCGCGGGCGTGCTGGCGGATCTCGGTGCCACCGACCTCGTGGCAGGGAACGCCCGCGGGGCCAAGACGCTGCTAGAGCAGGCGCTCGCGATCCAGGAGCACCGAGACGGCGATCCCGATTCCCTGGCGAGTACGCGCTATCAGCTGGCGCAGGCGCTCTGGGTCCTCGGCACGGAGCGACCACGGGCCCTCTCCCTGGCGCAGGCGGCCCGCGACGTCTTTGCCCGGCCACCGGCACGGAAGAAGGAGCTGGCCGAGGTGGAGGACTGGTTGCGGCGGCACGCCGGTGAGACGCGGCCGCATCCATGATGGGGGCCTCCGCCACCCGGGGGCGCCCATAAACACTTCTTTAAGCACCTATCGATGGCGGGCGCGCTACCCCGCGGCCCGATCTCACGGCCCTGTCGCCGCCGCCGCCAACACCTCGGCCACCACCGCCTCGACGTCGGCAGGCCGCGTGCGGTGATTGGTGAAACACGCCCGCAGCGCGAACTTCCCCTCCACGGTCGCGTTGCTGAGGTACACCCGGCCGCGGCGCAGCACCGTCTCCAAGAGGGCCGCGTTGCGCTGGTCGAGCCCTGGCGCCGCCGGCCCTTTCCCCTCCCCGTCCCCACGCCAGCGGAAACACACCACGCTCAGCTCCACCGGCGCCAGCAGCTCCAACGTCGACTCCTCCGCCACCCGCCGGGCGAGCGCCTGCGCCTGCTCGAGGTTCTGCCGCATCGCCGCCCGGAACGCGGCGAGCCCGTAGTAGCGCAGCGACAGCCATAGCGGCAGCGCGCGAAACCGCCGCGACAGCTCGAGCGACTCCTCGAAGAAGGCGAACCCCTCGACCGGATCCTCCGTCAGCGAGCGCGCATAGTCGTCCGTGTGCGCAAACGCCCGCCGCGCCGCCGCCGCGTCCCGGTACAGGAGACACCCGCAATCCACCGGCTGATACAGCCACTTGTGCGCGTCGAGCGAGAGCGAGTCCGCGCGCCCGAGCCCGCGGAACTTCTCCGGCGCGGCGAGGGCCGCGAGCACGCCATAAGCGCCGTCCACGTGCAGCCAGAGTCCGTGCCTCGCCGCCACCTCGGCCACCTCCTCGAGCGGGTCGATGGCCCCGGTCGCCACCGTGCCCGCCGTCGCCACCACCGCCAGCGGGCGCCGCCCGGCCGCGCGATCCTCGACGATCGCCGCCTCGAGCGCCGCCACGTCCATGCGCTGCCGCCCATCCACCCGGATCCGCCGTAGCCCCCTCGGTCCGAGCCCGAGCAGCATCGCCGCCTTGGGGATGGACATGTGGACCTCGGTCGAGGCGTAGATCACCCCGCCCTGCCCTCCAGTCATCCCCTCGCGATCCTCCCGGGCCGGCGCCAGCGTCTCGCGGGCCATGCACAGCCCCATCAGGTTCGCCGGTGAGCCCCCGCCCGTGAGGCTCCCAGCAAACCCCGCGCAGCCCACCGCCTCCGCCAGGGCCCGCACCACCGAGCGCTCGATCGTCACCGCCGCCGGCGCCGAGCGCCACGCCGTCACGTTCTGGTTGATGACCGCGCCATACAGCTCCCCGAGCGCCGCCACCGGCAGGCCCGTGCCCATCACGTAGCCGAGGAAGCCGCCGTGATGGACGCGCGAGAGCGCCGCCACCTCCCCGAGCACGTCGCCGTGCAGGGCCGCCGCCCCCATCCCC
Source organism: Polyangia bacterium (assembly GCA_036263495.1). GTDB lineage: Bacteria > Myxococcota_A > Polyangia > Palsa-1104 > SHYY01 > DATAGU01. The sequence goes on from DATAGU010000386.1 coordinate 4,517, forward strand.
TCCTCCGGGATCGCCGCATCGAACCGCCGCGCCGTCTCCTCTCCGGAGGTGTGAGGAAACACCGGCCGCGCCTCGATCGTCCCGAGGAACTCCGCCGCCGCCTCGATCACCTGGCGGGCGAGCGCGCGGAACTCCGCCACCGAGGGATCGTCAAGCGGCCGCATCCGCGTCCGCGCCGGCCGTCATCGTCATGCGCCTCTATCCCGTGAGCGTGAGCGTGAGCGCCAGGCGCCCATCAGAACGTCCAGCGCACGCCCACCGACCGCGCCCCCACGAGCAGCGTCGGCTGCGACCACCCCTGCGCCACCCGCCGCGTCTGCCGCGCGCCGACGAGCCAGATCGGCAACCCCACCGCGATGAGGCCCGCGCCGGCCCCATACAGCGCGTACGCGGCCGTCGCGAGATCGACCCGCCGCACCGAATCCGTCGCCGTGACCGCCGACGTATAGGTGACGATGCCGGCCCCGAAGGTGGCCACGCCCACCGCGAACAGCACGGTGCCGGCCCGCACCATGGCCGGGTTGCCGCGGACGATCCGCGGTCTGGGCGGCGGCACCCAGTTCGGGTTGAGCTGCGCCGGATCAGGCGGCGGCGCCAGCGGAAACGGAGACGTCTCCGGGGGCAGAGGCGCCGGCGGGGGTGGCGCCACGGTCGTCGACGCCGGCGGTGGTGCTTCGGCCGGCGGCGGCTGCTGCGCATGAGCGCGCACCGGCACAACGGAGAACACCATCAGCCCGACCATCAAGGCGGACAGGGCCGGCAGCGTGCGTCCCTGGAAGGAGATCAGCACCCGCCCGCCGGTCCGCCGGGGTGACACGGTTCGAATGGCTCGCCGCATGAGATGACGGGACCACAGGATTCCGCCGAGCGTCAAGCACGACACCCATCGTGACCTCGACGGCCTCGCCGGCCACCGGCGAGCCGGGAGACCCGGCCCGAGCTCAGATCAGTGGCTCACCTTCTGGCGCGACTTCAGGAGCAGCGTCCCCGCCATCACCGCAAAGGCGGCGAGCCCGAGCAGCTCGTAGCCGCTCTGCCCGATGGCCTCGACGAGCCCATGCTCCACCGACAGCTTGCCCACCGCGTCCGCGATCCCGGGGTTGACCGACAGGATCGCCACCACCACGCCGGCGATCGCGCCGCCGGCCACGAGGCCCGTCGCATAGAGGTTGCCCGGCCCGAGCTCCGACTCCTCCACCTTCTCGCCCTTGCGCTCCGCCAGGTAGTCCGCGAGCGCCTTGACCATGCCGCCCGCGAAGATCGGCGCCGTCGTCGACAGGGGCAGGTACGCGCCCACCGCGAAGGACAGCGACTTCACCCCGCACAGCTCCATCGTCACCGATAGGAACACCCCCACCAGCACGAACTGCCAATCGAGGTTGAAGGCGAGCAGGCCCTTGATGAGGGTGGCCATGAGCGTGCCCTGCGGCGCCGGGAATTTATCCGAGCCGATGGCGTGCTGGAGCCCCTGCGCCACCATCTCCGGGGTCGGCGTGTCCAGGATCTTGACCGTGACGCCGATCACCGCCGCCGCCGCCACCGCGCCGATCATGAGCCCGATCTGCTGCGCCCGCGGCGTCGCGCCCACGAGGTACCCGGTCTTGAGGTCCTGCGACGTCGCGCCGGCGTTGGCCGCGGCGATGCAAACCATGCCGCCCACGCACAGCGCCATCGGTTGATAGAGGTCACCGCTCCAGCCGATGCCCACGAAGATGAGGCAGGTGGCCATGAGCGTGGCGATGGTCATGCCCGAGATCGGGTTCGACGACGAGCCGATGATGCCCACGATGCGGCTCGCCACGGTGACGAAGAAGAAGCCGAACACCACGATCATGACCCCGAGGAGGAGCTTGGAGAAGACCGACGTGCCCGGGATGATGGGGAGGAGCGCCAGCACCAGCACGAGCGCCGCCGAGCCGCCGAGCACCACCGTGATCGGGAGGTCGCGCGCCGTGCGCTTCTGCGCCGCCGCGCCGCCCCGCTCCTTGAGCGAGGCCAACGAGTCACGGAACGACGAGATGATCGTGGGCAGGGTTTTCAAAAGGGTGATGAAGCCGCCCGCGGCCACCGCGCCCGCGCCGATCTGGCGCACGTAGGCGCGGTAGATGGCCACCGAGGTCTGCGCGAAGGCGTGCGCCTGCGGGTCCCAGCCGCCCGGGCCGCCCGGGGTCACGAGATCCTTCAGGTAGCCGAGCTTGACGAGCTGCTGGGCCGTCACGTCGGGCGACACGAGCGAGGCGAGGAGCGGGATGAGCCCGAGCCAGGCCAGGACGCCGCCGGCCACGAGCACGCCCGCGATCTTGGGGCCGATGATGTAGCCCACGCCGAGGTACTCGGGCGTGATGTCGCCGTTGAGCGTGGCCGAGGGGAAGTAGCGGTTGGCCTGACGCGACACGAGGGCCGGCGTCTCGACGACCAGCTTCACGATCTTCTGGAGGAGCGCGTAGACGAAGGCGAAGCCCACGCCCTGGAACGCGATCTTGGCGAGGTCGCCGCCCTTCTCGCCGGCGATGAGCACCGAGGCGCAGGCCGTGCCCTCGGGATAGGGCAGGTTCTTGTGCTCGCGCACGATGAGCGAGCGGCGGAGCGGCACCATCATCAGCGTGCCCAGCACGCCGCCGAGGAGCGCGAGGGTGAAGATGGTCCAGTAGTTGAAATAGCCCGACCCGCCCGAGGCCGGTGACAGGAACAGGAAGCCCGGCAGGGTGAACACCACGCCCGCGGCGATGCTCTCGCCCGCGGAGCCGATGGTCTGGACGACGTTGTTCTCGAGGATGGTCGACCCGCCCAGGCGTTTGAGGAGCGAGATCGCCAGCACCGCGATCGGGATCGACGCCGAGACCGTGAGGCCGGCCTTGAGCGCCAGGTAGACCGTGGCGGCGCCGAAGATGATGCCGAAGACCACACCGATGACGATGGCCTTGGGCGTGAACTCGGCGATCTGTTGATCGTCGGCGATGTAGGGTTTGAACTCGGGCTCCGGGGCAGGGGCCGCGGCGGAAGCAGAAGAAGAGGCAGTGTGGTCGCTCACGGGCGCCAATGTAGCATTACTTCACCAGTTTCTGACCTTTTTGAGCTGCGATCCCAGGCAGATTGTAAGGCCCTGATCCGGTCACAGCGCGCGGCGCGGCGGGACGATGGCGCTCGCGAACAAGAGGCCGGCGACCAGCGACACGGCGATGAGCGACATGGCGAAGGCGGTGGCGATGCCGGAGTCGACCTGCCGGTCGAGGAGGGACGCGAAGCTGCGAAAGCCGAGGCTCCCGGGGACCAGGAACATGAGGCCCGGCACGATGGGCACGGCGGCGGGCCGCCGGACGCGGCGGGCGTAGAGGTTGCCGTAGAGGCCGAGGCCGAGCGCGCCGAGGAACACGCCGAGCTCGGGCCCGAGCCAGCCCGCCCCGAGCCGGGCGCCGCCGAAGGCCACGAGGCCGGCGAGGAGGATCCAGACCACGTCCCGGCCCGCGGCGCGGAGCAGCACGACGAAGGCGAGCGGCGCGACCGCGAGGGCGATGGCCAGCGTCCAGCCTGGCAAAGCACTCGGGGTGACCGGGGGCGGGAGTCCCACGAGGCGTTCCATCAAGCGCCCGGCGATAGCGGCGCCAAAGCCGAGCTGGAGGAAGGTGATGAGCGCGCTCGCCAGGCGCGCGGTGCCGGCGACGAGGTTCTTGGTGGCGAGCTCGCTCAAGGCCGTGGTGAGGGTGAAGCCGGGGACGAGCACGATGAGCGCGGCGAGCCCGACGATCTCGACCGCGAGCGGGCCGAGCGGGCGGGCGAGCGCGAAGGTGAGGAGCGTGACCATGAGGGCTGTCAGGGCGTCGCCGACCCGCCCGAGCTGCGGGAGCCGCTGGTACAGGAGATCGAGGAGGCCGACGCCGAGGCCGAGGGCGCCGGCCATGGCGATCTCGTGCCCGCCGCCGCCGAAGAAGCGCGCCGCCGTGGCCGAGGCGAGGCCGAAGCAGAAGATGGTGAGGGCGCGGCCATACCGCGCGGGCGCGCGCTCGATGGCCCCGAGCTCGGTGATGCCCTCGGCCGGGGTGAGCTCGCCGCGGGTCACCCGCTCGGCCAGCGTGTCGACGAGGGCCATCTTCTCGAGATCCACGGCGCCGGGCTCGCTGCGCATGAGCTCGGTGCGGCGCCCCCCTTCCTCGCCGATGGTGACCATGATGCCGGTGGGGATGGCGAAGAACTCGCCGCGGAGACCGAGGTGCACGGCCAGGGCCGCGAGGGCCTCCTCGAGGCGATGGGCCGGCACGCCGTAGCGATGGAGCGCCTGGCCGAGCCGCAGCACGAACTCCGCGGCGGCGCTCGGGGAAGGGGCTGGGGCAGGTCGCATCACGTCATCCCTTCCTGGCCTGCTGGAGGCGCGAACGGGTCCGGGCGCCCCGCCGCGCGCCCTCGGGCTCGGCCCCCTCGGAGGGGGCTGAGGCGGTCTTCGCGCGCCCCTTCAGCTCCGCGCCCACGTCGCTCACGAGCCTGCGCAACCACACGTGCGCGGCATCCGCGCGGCGATGCTCGTGCCAGCCCATGGCCAGGGTGAAGCGGGGCAGCGGGAGCGGCGTGGGCAGGAGCCGGAGCGGCAGGAGCGCGGCGAAGCGCCGGGCGATGCGCTCGGCCGTGGTCAGCACGAGATCGGACTCGGCCAGGAGGAGCGGCGGCACGAGGAAATTGGGCACGCGCAGGACCACGCGGCGCGACAGGCCGCGCTCGGCCAGCGCGTCGTCGAGGACGTTGCCGGGGCGGCCCTCGGGGGACACCGAGATCTGGGGCAGCGACACGAACTGCTGCAGCGTGAGCCGCTCCCCCACGAGCGGGTGATCGCGCCGCACCACGGTCACAAAACCCTCCTGGAAGAGCGGCGTCCACACCACCGCCAGGGCCGTGTCTTTGCGCGGCGGCCCGAGCACGAGGTCGATCTCGCCTGCGGCCAGGGCGGCGCCGAGGTCCTGCGGCAGCGGCACGATGGCCACGTCGATGCCGGGTGCCTCTACACTGATGCGCTGGAGCAGCGGCGGCAGGACCACCACCTCGCCGTAGTCGGCGGAGGCGATGCGGAAGCGCCGCACGGCTTGCGCCGGGTCGAACGTGGCCTTGTCGCGCACCCAGCCGGCGATCTCGTCGAGCACGCGGTCGAGCGGCGCGGCCAGCGCTTCGGCGCGCGGCGTCGGGATCATGCCCTGCGCCGTGCGGACGAGGAGCGGATCGCCGAACAGCGCGCGCAGGCGCTGGAGCGAGCGACTCATGGCGGGCTGGGTGATGCCCACGCGCTCGGCGGCGCGGGTCACGTGACGCTCGGTGAGCAACGCGTCGAGCGCCAGGAGGAGGTTCAGATCGACGGAGGCCATATGCCGCGCGTGCATGATGCAAGTAAACAACATGCATTGGTGTTCTGACCACCGCTCCCGCATCTTGACCTCATCGATGCACCGTGGGGGCTCGAGCCGAGGCCCAGACAGCCGAAGCCGAGCGACCGCTCTCAAGGACAGAAACAGGAGGATCGCCATGTACGTCGTCGCTGGAGTCACGGGAAATACGGGGTCGGTGGTGGCTTCGGAGCTGCTCGCGCGAGGCGCCGCGGTGCGCGTGATCGTGCGGAGCGAGAGCAAGGGCGCATCATGGAAGGCGCGCGGGGCCGAGGTGGCCGTGGCGTCCGTCGAGGATGCGGAGGCCCTGGCCCGGGCGCTCGATGGCGCGCAGGGGGCCTATCTCCTGCTCCCGCCAGATGCGAGCGCGACGGACTTCATCGCTTCGCGCAAGCGGCTGGCGCAGACCCTGGCCCAGGCGGTCGAGCGGGCCCAGATCCCGCACGTCGTCTTCCTCTCGTCCATCGCCGCGCACCTCCCGGGCGGCACCGGGCCCATCGAGAGCGTGCACCACGGCGAGCGCATCCTCGGTGCGCTCAAGGGCCGCACGACCTTTCTCCGCGCCGCCTATTTCCTCGACAACTGGGCGGCGGTCCTGCCGGTGGCCGAGAAAGACGGCGCCCTCCCCTCCTTCGTGCCGGCCGACCTGCGCATCCCCATGGTCTCGACGCGGGACATCGGCCGGACCGCCGCCCGCGCGCTCCTGGCCCCGCCCGAGCGCACGCAGGTCATCGAGCTCGCCGGCCCCGAGGATGTGAGACCGGCCGACATCGCCGCGCAGCTCGGCCGCCTCTTCGGTCGCGAAGTGAAGGTGCAGGCGTACCCCCCGCAAGCCGCGGCCACGGCCTTCACCTCCTTCGGCTTCTCGTCCCACATGGCCCAGCTCTACGCCGAGATGTACGAGGCGATCGCGGCGGGGCGCTGCGTCTTCGAACGTCCGGCGCAGGTGACCCGGGACGAGATCCCGCTCGGCGACGCGCTGCGCCAGCTGCTCGGCCGCTGAAGCTCACCCCGTGTCGGCGCCGCAGTAAGGCCCTCGACCGGGCGCCGCCAGGGCCGTCCATTGTGGCCACGGCACGAGCCTCGTAGGCTGGGAGCCATGACCACCCCCATCCTCTGCCTCCTCGGCTTCACCGCCTGGAACCTGCTCCTCGTCGGCGTCATCGGCACCCTCCGCACCGTCATGGTCCTCCGCGGCACGAGCAAGCCCACCGAGTTCCAGGGCGGGGTGCCCCACGGCGGCGAGCGCTACTGGCGCCTCAACCGGGCGCACATCAACACCGCCGAGAACCTGCCCGCGTTCGCCACCCTCGTCCTGGTGGGCACGCTGCTCCACGTGGGCAGCCCGCGGTTCCACACCTTGCCCGTCGTCATCCTGGTCGCGCGCATCGTTCAGTCGATAGCGCACATCGCCTCGGGTAACGCCACCGCGGTGAACGTGCGCTTCACCGCCTTCATCACCCAGATGGTCTGCTTTTTCTGGATGCTCGTCTTGATCCTGCGCACCGTCATGCGGTGACGAGCACTGGGCCTCGTCCGCTCAGAGCCCTTCCTGGCAATAGATCGTTGCGCTGATCCCATAGCGCGGCGCGGGGTACTGGGCCTTGCGCAAGTACGGCCGACCGACGATCTCGATCCGTTCGCTGCCGAGCGCCACGCGGCGCCCGAGCACACCGCGGTCAAACAGCACCGCGCAGACCGGGGGGACGGTACGGACCTGTTTCTCCCAGTGATCCGACCAGCTCACCACCCAGTACACCCGGTCCTCGGGGAGCCCCGAATACGCCGCCACCGCCGTGCCGGCAAAGCCGTTCTGGTCCACGACGATCCGGTCCGGGCGATGCTCGTGGATCCAGTCGATGGCGCCCGCCACGGCCGGCGGCAGGTCGGCGAGCGGACTGATCGATCGCAGCTGCTCGGGGTACGGGCCGCTCCGGCCGTGGCTCCAGAGCAGGATGTAGGCCGGCACGAGCACGGCCGGCACCCAGAGGAGGACGCCATGCACGGCCCGCGCGCCCCAGGCGCGCAGCGCCTCCCAGCCCGGGCCGATGAAGAGCGTCAGGCCGATCGCCTGGATGATGCTGAAGCGGGGGATCAGCCTGAAGTCGAGCAGCACGATCGCGCGCAGCGTGAGCAGGATCGGCGGCACGATCACGACCAGGAGGAGCCGCCGGGCCCAGGTCATGCCCGAAGCGCGGATGACGCCGAGCACGCCGAGGACGAGCACGCCGGGCGACAGCGTGTAGAGCAAGGAGTTCGGCCAGAAGAGCAGGGTCTGGATGCGGAACTGATTCGCTCCGGCGCGCGCCACCACCTCCCCTGCAAAGGCCTGGTGATAGGCCCCGTAGGCATGGAACACCCACAGGAGATCGTGGCGGTAGCGGACGCAGGCCATCATCCAGTAGAGGGGGAACACGGACCCGAGCACGCCGAGGACGATGAGCGGCGCGGCCCCGAGTCGCGCCCCCCCGGGGCTCCAGGGCCGCCAGGCCGCCCAGAAGACGACCAGCATGATGAGCCCGGCGTACATCCAGCCGTCGTAGCGCACCCCTTCGGCGAAGAGCAGGCAGAGCCCGCACAACACCGCGTCTCTCAGGCGACCCTCTTCACACATGGCGAGCGCGCGGTCGGCCGCGAAGAGGAGCGGCGTGAGGAAGACGGCCTCGCTCGCGGCGATGGTGGACGACTGAATATGGATGGAGTGCAGGGCGGTGGCGGCGACCGCGAAGGCCGATCCGTGGCGGGTGCCGGTGCGCCGGGCCAGGCGGATGAGCGGCACGACCAGGAGGCAGCCGAGGACCAGGCTCGGCAGCCGCGGCCCGAGATCGCGGCCGAGGAGCCAGGTGGAGGCGCCGAGGGTGTAGATGTGGATCGGGCCGTAGACGTAGATCTCGTTGGGGTCGCGGATGATGTGGGGGCGTTCGGCCCAATGCTCGGCCAGCGAGGCGCGCGCCAGGGAATCGGCCTGGTAGTTCTGCGCCATGGGAAAGAAGAGGACGCGGAGGAGGATGAAGCCGCCCACGCAGAGGGCGAGCGGGTGAGCGAGAGTGCGTCTCTCGGGAGCCATTCCGCTCATCTATGGCCCATCGGCTGTCCGATGGGAAGAGGTCGCGGGCAGGGCCGGGCCGCAGGGCCGGCGGCGAGGCTGCTACTCCGCCAGGTCGGATGTCTCGGTGTAGAAGACGGTGCCGACGGAGAGCGCGAGCGGCTGTCCGGTGGACTGCACCTGCGCGGACAGGCGCTCGGCGCCGCGGAGGGGCTCTCGGGCCGGGAGCACCAAGATCTGGCGGCCCGATAGCTCGACGTCCCCGAGCGGCCGCGCGGTCGTGACCGAGAGCACCTGGTCGAAGTCCGGCGGGGCGATCACGCGATGGGCCAGAAAGACCTCGTCGCCCTTGCCAAAGAGCACGTTTTCGAGCTGGCGGGGGCGCTCGGCGCGGGGCGTGAGCTTGCGGAAGTGGACGACGCGAAGGATGTCCACGGTGACGCCCTTGGCGATGGGCACGCCGCCGCGCTCGAAGTGGCCGCGGTAGATGTCCGCCTTGAAGGAGCGCCGCCCGGTCACCTGCTCCGGCAAGACGAAGCGCTCGGGCACGAGGGTGTAGATCTTCTCCCCCGTCCGCGCCCGATCCTCGGCGTAGAGGCGACGCGGATCGCCACTGTTCGAGCGGAAGCGCGCCTCGAGCAGCACCTGGTAGTCATGCGGGCTGTGAAAGAGCGGCAGGTGGGAGAGGAAGAGGGTCTTCTCGCCCACGATGAGCATGCCGTGGATCGAGGGGCGGTCGGGCTGCGGCGTCTCGGCCCGGGCCGATGCGGCGGCCAGGAGCAGGCCGGTCATCAGGAGGAATCTGGCGTTCATGGGTCTCCCTCAGGAAGTGTCACGGAGCCGGACGGGGCGGGATCCATTCGATGATGAAATCGTCGTGCACGTCCCGGCTCGGCTGGTCCCCGAGGACCTCCATGGCCCGGTGCAGCTCTTCCACGTGCCGCGGCCCGAGCTGGAGCACGTGCTCCTCGGGCTGGTAGGTGGTCTCGAGGGGGTACATCTCCCTCGGTCGGCGGGTCATCTCGATGTGGCAGCCGAGCACGTGGGTCACCTTGTGGGTGGCCACGAAGGCAGCCAGTCGGCCCACGCTCTTGCGGTAGGCGGGCCAGTCGCGCACGGTGAGGAGCCCAGGGTAGAGCGTATCGCCGGTGAAGAGGAGCTGATGCCGGGGGTCATAGACGGCGATGTGCGTGGGCTCATGGCCCGGTAGCGGCAGTACGGTCAGGGGCCGGTCGCCGAGATCGAACGTGGCGTCTCCCTCGGGCCAGCGCTTGAGCCCAAAGAAGCGCTGGACGCCCTCGAGCGTAGGCTCGACGACGGTGGTGCGCGGCTGGCCGGTGAAGAGCGCGTCGCCCGCCCGGTGATCCCCGTGGGCATGGGTGTGAGCCACGATGAGCGACACCGGGCCGGAGCCCGATTGTCTCTCCCACGAGGCGACGAGATCCTGCACGAGTTCATGGAGCGGGCGCGGCGGCTGCCCCTTCACTTCGGCGCCGGTATCGAGGAGGAGCGCCTTGCGCTTGCCGAAGAGGAGATAGAGGAACGGCGCCTCGAAGTGGGCGCACTTGTTCTGCCGGAGGATATAGGTGTCGCTCGCGTAGCGGTGCACCTGGAAGACGGGTTCGGAGGAATGGCAGTCCTTGGCGCCGTGGATCCACGGGGTCGGGAAGGTCCCGGTCTCTTGCATGCGTCTGGCTCCGGCCTGGGAGGAGAGGAACAGGAGGGCGACGAAGAGGGGTCTCAGGGATCTCATGGCCGCATCCGACGCGGATCCTCACCCTGCGCGTTGGCGATGTCCAGGCGGAGATGCGATAAGTGGCTCACGACGAACCTCTCGCGGCTGGGGGCAACCCCGGAAGGATCCGATCGATGGCAGAGATCCCCAATGTCTATCAGGACGATCGCCGCGCGGCGGCGTACGCGGCGCTCGAATTCGCCGGGACGTACCACCTCGCCTTTCGTGACCTGCCTGCGCTCATCGCCAAGTACGTCCGCGGCCGGCGGGCCGTCGACTTCGGCTGCGGCACCGGGCGCTCGACCCGGTTCCTCAAGGAACTCGGGTTCGAGACCATCGGCATCGACATCGCCCCCGAGATGATCGAGCGGGCCCGCAAGAACGACCCGCGGGGTGACTACCGCCTGCTCGATGCCGACGGCCTCGCCCGCATGCCGGAGGGCCTCTGCGATCTCATCCTCTGCGCCTTCCCCTTCGACAACATCGCCCCGCGCGAGCTCAAGATCAGGCTCCTCGGCCAGCTCCGCCGCCTCCTCGGCCAGGACGGACGGCTCATCAACGTGGTCTCCTCACCCGAGATCTACACCCATGAGTGGGCCTCGTTCTCGACCAAGGACTTCCCCGAGAACCATCACGCCCAGAGCGGCGACCCGGTGCGCATCATCACCACCGTCATCGAGGACAGCCGGCCCTGCGTCGACATCCTCTGCACGGATGAGGAGTACCGCGCGATCTACGAGAGCGCCGGGCTCGCGATCCTGGAGACCTGCAAGCCCCTGGCGCGCGGTGACGAGCCGGAGAAGTGGGTGAGCGAGACCCGGATCGCGCCTTGGGTGATCTACGTGCTCGGGCGCAGGTAATACTCGGAACCAGAGACGGTATTACCGCGTGCAGGTGCACCGAGCGGCGCTTCACACCCAGATGCCGCGGGTGATCCAGGTCCAGTGCTCAACCCCGAGGGCCGGCACAAAGGGACACAGCATGGGCAGCGCGCCCTCGCGTGGTTGGCGCACAGCATCCGTGAACACATGCTCGAAGCCGAGCGGCCGGGGATGCTCCCACAGCTGCACCGCCGACAGCCCCACCTGATGGGCGATGCGCTGCGCGGCGGTCATCAGCGCCCGGGCCTCTTCGCCCCGCGCCGCCGACAGGAGCAGCACCTTGAGCTTGCCGTCGCGATGGTTGGCCATCCAGAAAATGGTCCCGTCCCCGGCTCGCGCGCCCGCGGTCGGCAGGGCCGGGCGGCCGAGGAACTGGGCATAGATGCGCTCGCGCTCGAGGTGCCAGTCGCACTCGTTGGCCGAGGGGAAGATCAGGAACTCGGCGTCCGGCTGGGGTACTCGCGCGTGCTCGGTCCATAGATCCTGGGCCCGGATGAGGCGGTCCACGGCCGCCGCGGGATCGCCCGCTGCCGGCTGAAAGACGAGATCCAAACCCGACGTCGCTCGGTACCCCGCGCGCTCGTAGATGCGCGGCCCGACATCGGAGTAGAGCGTCGCGGCCTGGAGCCTGGGCTCGATGCGCATGAACTCCTCGTTGAGGAGCCGCATCATCGTCGAGGCATGGCCCTGGCCGCGCAGGCGCGACTCGGTGTAGACGCTGGCGATGGCGAAGCTCCACCCCGGCACGCCACGAAAGCGGCTCTGCACGCGATACGCCTCGCACGAGGCGAGCACCTCGCCATCATCCCCCTTGAGCAGGTACGAGGTGAGCGCTTCCTGGGCCCAGACGTGCGCGCGCAGCCGGCGCTCGCGCTCCACCCAGTCGTCGGGCTCGAGCGGCGTGCCCCAGGCGTCGTAGGACAGACGATCCCGGGCGATGGCTTCCTCTGGCGTGGCGCGCGTGAGCTTCATGCGGCGATGCTACCACCGCTGGACCGCCAGCTTCGGTCTCCGCGCCCTTCAGGGAGAAGAAGGCGGCGGCGGTGGCGGCGGCGGTGGCAGCGGCGCCGGCACGGGGGGCGGTGGCGCGGACGGATCGGGACAGTGGGAGATGGCCGCGTCCAGGGCCGAGAGCCGGGACGCTCGGTCCTCGGTCAGGGCCATGGCCATGAGCTCGAGCAGCCAGTCGCGATAGGGCGCGAGGCTCGTCTCCGTGTCCTGGCGAACGAAGAAATCGATCGAGAGGAGGAGCGGGTCCGTGTCGAAGTGCGCATTCGCCGGTTGCCGCTCCGTCTCCTGGCGGAGCCGCTGCAGCCACGGCCGGAGCGCTGCCTTATGCCTCTGGCCGAGATCGGCCATCAGGGCCAGGATGTAAAAGATGCTCTGCGTCGTGAACGCCTGGCCAGATGGAGCGAGGAGCTTGCGGATCCGCTCCATCCCGGCGGCAAAGCGGCCGGTCTGGACGTGAGCGATGGCAACGTAGGCCTGCACCAACCCATCGGCCGGGTGACGAGCGCTCCAGGCCTGGAGGAGGGCGAAGTTCTCTTCGTAATGACTGGTGATGTCCTGATAGCTCGCAGCGGTCCAGAACGCGCGCTCATCATCGGGCTGGGCCCGGAAGTGGGTCTCGATGCATTGGATCACGATCTGCTGCGCGACGACCTTCGCCACCAGGGACGCATCGAGCGCCCCCCCGAGCGAGACGTTTTGTGCCATCAACTCCGTCGCAGGCTTCGAGAGATTCAGGGCCTTGAGCAGCCCCGAGAGGCCCTCCTGCTTGTTCTCGGCCGTGAGCGCCTGCTGGCATTGGACTTCGCTCAGACTCCGCTGCGCCGCGGCCCACTGCGCCGGTGAGGACTCGCGGGTGAAGACCTCCTGCGCGCGGTGCAGGGCGGCCTCGGCCTGCTGGAGGAACTGGACGCCCGCCGGGCCCGGCGTACCGAGGCCTTGCTCGAGGAGCGTACGTCCTAAGCTGAACTGAACGGTGGCCCACCGCGCCGGCAGCGTCTCGCGGGTCAATACCTCCTCGGCCCGATGGAGAGCGGCGGCGGACTCCGCGAGGGGCTGCCCCCTCTTCGGTCCGGACGTGCGGCTCCCCAGCTCTCTGAGGGCTGCCCCCAGGTTGACCTGGGTCTGGGCCCACAGCTGTGGCAGCCGTTCACGCGTGCGCACCTCCAGCGCCTGACGAAGGGCGGTAACGGCTCGCCCAAGCCGCTCGTTGCCCTTCTCACCCGCCGCCGTCTCCCCCTGCGATTGGAGAACGATCCCCAGGTTCTCCTGCGTCTCGGCCCAAGCCTCGGGCGTGCGCTCCCGCGTGCGAACCTTCAGCGCCTCCATCAAGGCCCTGAGGGATTGCTCGCGGAGCTGCTCCTTCTCGCTCTCCTCGCCGGGCGAAACCTCGCTCAGGTACCAGAGGAGCTGACCGAGACCGTTCTGGGCGGTGCCCCATGCTTCGGGGGACCGTTCGCGGTCGAGGACCCCGAGCACCTCGCGATAGACGGCCACGGCCTGCTCAGCGAATTGATTGGCGCGGGGGCCAATCGTGCTCTTGGCCTGCGCTTCCAGGGCGGCGGCCAGGTTGATCTCGGTCTGCGCCCACAGCTCGGGGGCCCGCTCGCGGCTTCGCACCTGCAGAGCGCGCTGCAGCGTCGTAACGGCCTCGGCCACGAGATCGGTCCCGCCCGGCCCCGGCGTGCGCTGCCCTTGCGCGAGCAAGGCCGCCCCCAGGTTGTTCTGGATCGCGGCCCACGCTCCGGTCTCCTCCGTGCGTGAGACCAACGCCAGCGCCTGACGAAAGGACTCGATCCCCGCCTTCAAGTAGCTCTCGGCCTGGGCACCCTCCACGCGGAGCGCCAGTTTCAACCGGGCGCTGCCCACGCCCACCAGGAAGCCCGCCCGGACCGCGGGCACGGCAGCCCAGGGCGGCCACTTCTCGGCCGCCTTCTCGAACTCGCCGAGCGCCGCGGCAAAGTCATCCGTGCTCGTGTAGGCGAGCCCGGCCAGGGCGTGGGTGACGGCCGCTTGCTCCGCCTGGGCCGGATGCGATTCCGCCGCCGCCGACGACGCGAGCAGCTTCGCCGCATCGGCGAACCTCCGCTCGACCAGCGCCACGACGCCGAGCCGCTTCGGCTCCTCTCCGGCCTGACTCTTGGCCTCGGCCACCCAGCGGTCCCACGCCGCCCGGGCCTCCTCCGGGCTGAAACCGCACTGCGCGGCCCAGGGCCCGAGGGACCGGCTGACGTCGAGGCGCTCGCCGGCCTCGCTGTCCTTGAAGGCGGTCTCGAAGATGAGCCGCACCACGCGATCCGTCGAAAAGAACTGCGGCGAGCGCAGCGGCAAGAGGCGCACCTGCACGCCGACCCGGTCGAGCCCGGCCGGCACCGGCACCCGGCCCTCGATCGGATACTGGAGGCAGTAGCCGTCCTTGCTCGCGACCAGCGTCACCGACCCGCCGGCCGGGAGCGGCGCGGGCAAGGGGAGCTCGAAGTCCCCCTGGGCACGCGTCTTCGCGGTCGCGGCCGATTCCTTGATCCTCACCTCGACGCCCGCCGCCGGGGCCGTCTGGCCCTCCGCGTCCACGAGCAGCACACGGCCCTCGAGGCGCCCCGCTCGGGCCGCGTCCACCCTCGGCCCGAGCGCCATCAGAGACAGCACGATGGCGATGGCACCACTCTTCGCCCCTCTTCCTGGCGCTGGGGAATCCATCCGCGTACGGTACCCCAAACCCCCCTGAGCGTGCAGCTCGGGAGCGGCGTCTACGATTCGGAGTCACCCCACTTCACCCGCACCTTCGGATCCCTGGCCTCCGGGCCAGAGGGCGTAGGGTGATAGGATGTCGCGATCGCCGCCATGCTCCACCAGCGATTCCTCCGGGCGACCTTGCACGCCCTCGGCCGCACCGGCATCGCTCTCGGCCTCGCCTTCGCCTCGATCCCGCTCGCGGTCGGAGGCCATGGCCTGGCGTGGCTCACGCCGGGCGATCCACCGGCGCTGGCCTCGCTGGTGGAGCCTTGAACCGAAACACCACAGAGGATGAGCTCACATGAGACGGCTCGCTGGCTTCGGCCTCGGTGCGCTGCTCCTCGCGGCGGCGCTGTGGCTCGGGTGGGAGCTGCTCGGATCTCGGGAGCGCCCGACGGGATCGCCCGAAGAGCGGGCCCTGCGCGGGGCAGAGCCAATGCCATCCCTCGTCCCCGCGCCCGTGCCGCCGGCACGGCCACGCGAGGAGCGACCCACGATCGCTGCCGGGCCAGCGCCCGCCGCCGCCGATCCGGAGCCGCTCGTGGCCCAGGAGGAGCGCCTCCGCCTCGCGCAGGCGCCGCGCCCGGTCGCGCGCATGCTGGCCGACGTGCTCGACGAAACACGCGCGCAGCTGCGGGCGGCGCTGCGCAGCTGCCCGGCGCCGCGCCCCGAGGCCGCGCGGCAGCGCCTCATGTTCCACTACACGCTCGTGGTGCGCGAGGGCACCGCCCGCGTCACCCGGCTCGGCAAGGACGAGAGCGACATCGATGACGCCGCGCTCGAGCGCTGCTGGCTCACGGCCCTGGCGAACGTCCGGTTCGCCGCCGATGCGGACCCCACCGAGACCCAGATCAACGAGACCGTGGCTTTGGCCGAGTTGCTCGCAGCTCCACCAGCGGCGGCGCGCTGACGAGGGGATCCGCCGTGGGGGCGCTGATGGCGCCGGTGCCTGCCGGCGCGCTCGCCGCGATGCGCGCCGCCGCCAGCGCCGCACGGAGCCGCGGCACCGTCGGCAGGTCATGGGCCTCGTGGATCGCCAGCGCCGCGCCGTAACGCTCCACGGCGGCGAGGGCGTCGCCCCGCCGCATCGCCAGGTCGCCGAGGCTCCAGCGGCAGGTGGCCGCCCCCAGCTCGTCACCGATCGCCAGCTCGAGCCCGAGCGCCTCGCCGAGCGCGCCCTCCGCGGCTGGATCGTCGCCGGCCTCCATGTGCAGCCAGGCCACGCGGCGGAGCGCCAGCACCTGGCCGCGCACGTCGGCGCGGGCGCGCAGCTCCGGGAGCATGCTGGCGGCGATCGTGAGCGCCTCGTCGTAGCGATGGCGCGCGATCGCGATCTCGAACGAGAACTGCCGCGCGGCCAGCCGGCCGGAGAAGAAACCTCGCGCCTCCTCCGCGTTCAGCCACGCGGCGGCGCGCTCGGCGGCCTCGTCCCAGCGCTCCATCCGGAACAGGGCCGTGGCCCAGGCCGCCAGCACCCGCGCCTCGCCCTCGGCGTCGCCGGCCTGGCGGAGCGTCGCGGCCGTGGCCGCGTACAGACCGAGATCGTCGCCCAGGGTGGCCGCCAGCCCGAGCAGGCGCCGCCGCCGCTCCCCCTCGGGAGCGCGGGCGATCACCGCGCGCAGGTGCGCGAGCGCGCCCTCGACATCGGCGGCCGCCGCGGCAAAGAGGGCCGCCTGCTCCATGAGCGCCAGCGCGGTGTCCTCCTCCAGATCGCCCGCCAGCGCCGCCTGGGTGGCGTCGCGTAGCCGCCGCGTGACCGCGGCCTCCGGCTCGAGCACCCCCTCCTGCCGCGCGCGTTCGAGGAGCGCGGCGAGCTCCCCGGCCGGTGCCGTGAGCACCGCGGCCAAGACCTCCGCCGGGAGGGCACCGCGCGTCCAGCGCATGAGCGACACGAACGCCCCCGGCGCGATCGTCGGATCGGCGTGCAGCAGGCCGGCGATCCGCGCAGGCCCCGCGGCGTCGGCCAGCGCGCGCCGCTGTCGCTCGCCCAGGAGACAGACCGTCGTGCCGCTCGGCGCGTGCGAGGCCGCGAGCCGCTCCGCGTGAAGCGCTTCCAGTCCACCGATCGTACAGGTAGGTCGCCGCCCGGCGAGCGCGAGACCGAGGAGATCGTCGCTCAGCGGGACGCCCGGGACCACCGGGGGCGCGCCCTGCCCTGCCACCTGGGCCACGATGATGTTGTGGGGCGCGTAGCGCCCGGCCCGCCGCGGCACCTCGGGCGCCCGCTCGATCGTGCACGGCACGATCACGAGGAGGCGCGGGTGCAATGGCTCGTGCACGAGCGGCGCCGCCCACGCCAGGGCCTCCTCCCAGAGGGGTCCGTCGAGCACGACGATGGGGCGAGCCGTCTCGGGCACCGCGCGCAACGCCTCGGCCAGCGCCGCCACCGCCAGAGGATCGGGTGGCGCTGCCGGATCCGGGTAGAAGGCCAGCGTGCCGCCCTGACGCGCCAGTTCGAGCGCCAGCCGCGAGGTCCCCGCCCCCGGCGCCCCGACCAGCACGAGGAGGCGCCGAGGATCAGCCGCGAGGACGGCCGCCAAGCCATCCTCGTTGCCCTGGGGCTCGTAAAGAGCGTAGAGGCCATGGGCCGCTGCCCCGCAGGCAGCGAGCCAGGCGTCGGCGGAGAGCCAGCTCACCTGCTACCAGCCGGGGTCGCCGGCACCGAGGATGACGTCCATCGCCTTCTCCGCGATCGCCAGGATGGTGTTCGACGGATTGCGCAGCGTGTTCAAGGGAATGACGCTGCCGTCGATGACGTGCAACCCGGGGTTGCCCCACACCTGCAGGTCCCGCTTGCTCACCACGCTGCCGTCGGTCGACGAGGCGCCCATGCGACACCCGCCCGTCGGGTGCACCGTGGCGATCTGTCCCTTGAGCTCCCACGGCGTCTTGGCGATCTCGCCGCCGAGCGCGGTGATGATCGCCCCCGCCGCGGCCAGCGCCCCCGCCGGCGGTTGGTACGCCGTCGTCGACGCCTTGGCCACGTAGGACACGTCGCTGTCGCTCACCGTGATGTTGCCGCCCGAGGGCGACTTGCCGATGACCGCGATGCCGAGCATCTGGGCGCCGTACGACTTCATCTTCTTCTTGTAGTTGAGCCCGTAGGTCAGCTGCCCGAGCGAGTCGAACGTGACCGGGTACTTCACCGTCGGGCCCGCGGGGATGCCGTGGATGTCCTGCAGGACGTAGTCGCCCTTGTCCACGTACGACATCATGATCGCGCCCTTGTACGTGTCGCTCGGCGTCGACGCCGGTACGAAGCCGCCCGTGATGGCGTCGCCCTGGCCGTCGATGCCTCGGCCGAGGTTCGCGTCCGACAAGGACATCCCCCACACCGTGCTCGAGCGCGACAGGAGGCAGGGCGACTCCACCGCGCCCGCGGCCACGACGATCCGGGGCGCCGAGAGCGTGTACCAGGTCTTGTCCCAGTACGCGCCCTTGTCCTGCAGCTGGTAGCGATCCGGCCGCAGGCTCGTCTTCAGCATCCACACCCGATACCCGCCGCCGGCCAGGGGCTCGATGTCGGTGCCCTTGTAGCCCGTGTACACCGTCAGGCGACCCGTGGCCTCCGCCGCCTTGAGATAGGTGAGCGGCATGGACTGCTTCTTGTCGTAGATGCAGCTCGGCACGCACCAGCCGCAGTGCGTGCAGCCGACCATCGACAGCGGGAGGGTCTGGGCCGAGCCCACGCCGGCCAGGGCCGCGCCGCGCCGGAACAGGCTGGGTCGCCGGAAGCGGAAGGTCTCCGGATCCGTCCTCACCCCGATGTTGGCCTCGGCGCGCGCATAGTAGGGATCCAGGTTCGCGCGCGTGTAGCCGCTCGGCCAGCCCGTGAACGCCGTGTCCGGGGCGCGCAGGTGGATCCCCGAGTAGACGAGCGAACCGCCGCCGTAGCCCATGCCCTGGGCAATCACGAGCTTGGTGTCGTTGGTGATGTAGTCGTCGGGATAATCGCGGAACAGCCGGTAGATGTACCGCGTGTCCTGCGACTGCTTGAGCTTGCCGGCGATGGCCGCGCCGCCCGAGTGGAAGCGCTCGCCCATCTCGAGGATCGCGGTGCGATAGCCCGCCTGCGTGAAGCGCTTGGCCGCGACCGAGCCGCCAAAGCCGGAGCCGATGATCAGGACGTCGAAGTCAAAAGCCATGGTCTGCCTCGTGGATGCCTGGTGCCGTCACTCTGGAACGCCGCTCAAAACGCCGACCCCTGGGCCGCTAGTAGGGCTCCGTGGGCTCCGAGGGATAGCCGACCGAGGGGCCGGGGAAGCCGATGTAGTCCGTGCCCGTCGTGTTGTAGACGGCCCCGAAGAAGGCGAGCTTGGCCAGCATCACCGCGCCGACATAGATCGGCGTGTAGGCGCCGGACGCGTACCAGGGCCCGTTGTTGCCTGCGAGCTTGGACTGGAGCGTGGCCGTGCGCGAGGCCAGAGAGGCGGTCTTGAAGGACGAGCCGAGATCGCTCACGCACTCGTCGATCCAGCCGTTGAGACCATAATAGGTGTCCCAGTAGATGTTCCAGGCGCCTGCCTGCACCGCGCCGCCCGAGCCATCCGGGTCGCTCGTGTACTTCACCCCCGCGACGGAATACCAGCCCGGCACCGCGGTGTCGGCCAGCGCCTCCATCGTCTCCTTCTGATGGGTGGTGTAGGAGGTGTTGGGAGTATCGCTCGGGCACCCGGTCAGCGTCGCCAGCGCGCCGCCCCAGCCGAGGACGGCGATGCCGGAGCCGGCGCTCTGCAGGAACTGTCGTCTCGAAATACTCATCGTCCGGCGTCTCCTTCTCGGGCCGCAGCGCGGCCCCCCACGAACATCGAAATCAACTCTCGCCCATCACTCTCGCTCGGCCCACCGGCGCGTCCGCCCAGGAGGGGACAGACCGCCCAGCTCCAGTCGCCGGCAGAGTCATGGCCGGTCGCAGCAGCGATAGTGGAACATGCCTCGCCACGGTGATCAAGAAACCTCGCGCTCCTTCACCGCCTGCTGATCGCCGATCGCGGAGACGCAGGCGCCCGCACTTTTACTTGACACCTCGGCGAGCGCCCGTTACAGGAAGAGCGTCATGAAGTTCCGCGGCATGTGCATGTGTAGCTGTTGGCTGGTGGTGGGCCCCCCGAGGGGCTCGACCCCGCCTGCGGTCGGCTAGACAGCGGCGCGGAACTCGAGCAAAGCCCACCACCCCTCGCAGGATGGTGGGCTTTCGCATTTCTGGCCTCACCGCTCCTGCTCGCCTCACCCGCGATGGGCGGTGGCCGGAAACGTGGATGAGGGCGACTCCTCGCCCCAGGGGGCGCGATCCGCCGCGCACGCAGGTTCCCTCTGCGCGCACGGACGGCCCTGCGCTCGCGGGGGTGAGGTGTGCCCGAGGCCCTGCTGGCCCGACTCCTCACAGCGAAAGGATCTTGATCATGTCCAACCGTCCCTTGGCCCTCGCCGTCCTGTTCGAGCACCCCGACTGGTTCCGCCCGCTCTTCCAGGAGCTCGATCGCCGCGGCTACCCCTACCGCAAGCTCCACGCCGACGAGCACCACTTCCGCGCCACCACCCCCACCGAGGTCGGCGACGCCCCGGCGCTCGTCTTCAACCGCATGAGCCCCTCGGCGTGGAAGCGCGGCCGCCCCGGCGCCATCTTCTACACCGCCCACTACCTCGGGCACCTCGAGGCCCTCGGCGTGCCCGTGTTCAACGGCATCCGCACCTACACCTACGAGATCAGCAAGGCCCTCCAGGTCTCGCTCCTCGCCCGCCTCGGCCTGTCCGTGCCGCGCACCGAGGTCGTCCATCGCCCCGAGCTCCTCGCCCCCGCCGCCGCCAGCCTCGGCTTCCCCGTCCTGGTCAAGCCCAACATCGGCGGCAGCGGCGCCGGCATCACCCGCTACGACCGCCTCGAGCCCCTCAAGGACGAGGTCGCCGCCGGCCGCATCCCCCCGAGCCTCGACGGCACCTGGCTCGTGCAGGAGTACCACCCGCCGGCCGGCCGCAGCATCGTGCGCGTCGAGACCCTCGAAGGCCGCTACCTCTACGGCATCCGCATCCACCTCGAAGAGGGCGCCGGCTTCGACCTCTGCCCCGCCGACATCTGCCGCTCGACCAGCGGCCAGGCCCTCGAGAGCGCCGCCTGCCCCGTGGAGGCGCGCAAGAGCGGCCTCACCGTCGAGGCCTACACCCCACCGGCCGAGGTCGTCGCGGCCGTCGAGCGCATCGCCCAGGCCACCCACCTCGACGTCGGCGGCATCGAGTACCTCGAGAGCGAGCGCGACGGCCAGCGCTACTACTACGACATCAACGCCCTCTCCAACTTCGTCGCCGATCCCGTGCGCGTCGTCGGCCTCGACCCCACCGCGCGCCTCGTCGACGCCCTCATCGCCCGCGCCCGGAGGACCGCATGAGCCTGCGCTTCGGATACTGGATGCCGGTCTTCGGCGGCTGGCTGCGCAACGTCGAGGACGAGGGCATGGCCGCCTCGTGGTCCTACGTGCGCGACCTGGCCGTGCGGTCCGAGCGCATCGGCTTCGACCTCTCGCTCATCGCCGAGCTCAACCTCAACGACATCAAGGGCCCCGAGGCCCCGGCGCTCGACGCCTGGAGCACAGCGGCGGCGCTCGCGGCCGTGACCGAGCGCCTCGAGCTCATGGTGGCGGTGCGCCCCAACTTCCACCACCCCGGCCTCCTCGCCAAGCAGGCCGCCAACATTGATCAGATCGCGCGCGGCCGCCTGGCGCTCAACGTCGTCTCCTCGTGGTGGAAGGACGAGGCCGTGCAGTATGGCCTCCCCTTCGACGAGCATGACGAGCGCTACGCGCGCACCGCCGAGTGGCTGTCGGTGGTCCAGGGCCTGTGGCACGCGCCGTCGTTCAGCTACTCGGGCCGCTACTACCGGTTCGAGAACGCCGTGCTCGAGCCCAAGCCCTACCGCCGGCCGCACCCGCCCTTCTACGCCGGCGGCGAGTCGGAGAGCGCCAAGGACCTCATCGCCCGCCTCGGCGACGGCTACGTCATGCACGGCGACCCGAGCGAGCGGATCGCCGCCAAGGTGGCCGACATGCGGCGACGGCGCGAGGCCCTGGCCCCGGGCGCGGCCCCGCTCCTCTTCGGCGTCTCCGGCTACGTCATCTGCCGCCCCACGCAGGAGGAGGCCGAGCGCGAGCGCCAGCGCATCATCGACGTGCGGGCGAGCGCGCGCGGCTACTCCAACTACGAGCAGTGGCTCGCCGGCACCCGGCTCGAGCAGCGGGTGAGCCTCGAGGAGTACTCGGTGTCGAACCGCGGGCTGCGCGCCGGCCTCGTGGGCACGCCCGAGAGCATCGCCGAGCGGCTCGACGGCTTCGCGGCCGCGGGCGCGGACCTCGTCTTGCTCCAGTTCAGCCCGCAGGCCGAGGAGATGGAGCGCTTCGCCGAGGAGGTGAT
The DNA here is from genome assembly GCA_036263495.1 of Polyangia bacterium. Taxonomy (GTDB): domain Bacteria; phylum Myxococcota_A; class Polyangia; order Palsa-1104; family SHYY01; genus DATAGU01. The sequence continues at coordinate 26,684 of DATAGU010000386.1, forward strand.
CCCGCTCCTCCGCCCCGAGCGCCCCGCGGCCGAGGCCGCGCAGGCCCCGTGGAGCCTCCCGCAGCCAGGGGGATCCGGGGGGCTGACCGTGACGCCGTAGCGCGCCGGGCCCCGAGCGGACGCCGCGGCGCCATTTGCGCAGGCGGGCGTTCTCCACGAAAGTGAGCCGCAGCGAAAGGGGGACCCATGCTGCGGAGGACCGCGCTCGTTCTCGCCATCCTGGAGACCCTGGCCTGGGCGCAGACACACGGGACCGACGCCCCACAGCGGGAGCGTCTGCTCTCCGAGGCCGCGGTGCTCGACGCCGAGCGGACGCGGCAGTGGAACGAGGGCAACTACGACCAGGCCGTGCGGCTCACCGAGCGCATGCTCAAGCTCCGCGAGCAGGCCCTCGGTCCCAAGCACCCCGACGTGGCGACCGCGCTGCGCTCGCTGGCCGTGGCCTACCACTTGATCGGAGACGACGAGAGAGCGGAGCCCCTCATGCGGCGCTCGCTCGCGTTGCGCCAGGAGCTCTTCGGCCCCCGGCATCCCAAGGTGGGCGATGCCCTCTACATCCTCGGCACCATCTTGCGGGTCATGGGCAAGAAGCAAGAAGCCCGGCGCCTGCTCGAAGAGGCGCTGGCGCTGCAGGAGGAGGCGCTCGGGCCGCGCGATCCGGCCATCGCCCAGAACCTGCTGCAGCTCGCCATCGCCGTCTCCCCCGACGACGAGGCCGTGCCGCTCTACGAGCGGACGATCGCCATCGGAGAGGAACGCCTGGGCCGCCAACATCCCTGGGTCGCCATCTATCTCCACGCCCTGGCCGAACACCAGCTCGCGCACGGACAGTACACCAAGGCCGAACCGCTCTACGAACGAGCGATCGCCATCACCGAGCAGGCCCTCGGCCCCCGCCACCCGAGGGTGGCGCTCTTCCTTGGCGACCTCGCCTCCCTGTACCTGCAGATCGGGGAGTATGCCCGCGCCGAGCAGCTCCTCCTGCGGGCGGTGGGGATCCAACAAGAGCACCTCCCGCCCGAGAACCCCGAAGCCACCCACTGCCGCGCCTTCCTCGCGTCGCTCTACCTGGCGACGGGCCAGTGGGCCAAGGCCAAGCCCATCCTCGAACTCAACCTGGCCCTGCGGGAGAAACAACACGGGCCCCGACATCCGTACCTCATCGCCCCCCTCGTCAAACTGGCCGCCCTGGACGTGGAGACGGGCCAGTACGCACAGGCCGAGCCCCTCCTCCAGCGGGCCATCACCATCATGATGGCGGAATCCCCGGACCGTCCCGACATTGGCAAGCCCCTCGGCTACCTGGGCACCCTGCACCTCGCCCTGGGCGACGAGGCCCAGGCCGAGCGCGACTTCGAGCGAGCGCTCCAGGCGGAGGAGGCGCGGTTCGGGCCGAGGCACCCCGAAGTCGCCAACGCCCTCAACAACCTGGCCCTCTTGCGGGCGTCCCAGGGCAGCGTCGAGGCCGCCCTCACCTACTTCGAGCGGGCCGCCGCCGTCTCGGAGACCAGCCTGTACCAGCACCTCTCCGAGTCGCAGATCGCGAGCCACCTCGGCACCCTGCGCGCCGCCCAGGATCAGATCTACAGCCTCCTGGCCGAGCATCCGGCGCACCCCGGGGCGCAGCGCCTCGCCCTGTCCGTCGCCCTCCTCCGCAAAGGGCGCGCGCTCGAAACGGGCGCCGCGGCCACCCGCGCCATCCTCCGTAGCCTCCGCACGCCCGAGGACCGCGAACACTTCGCCCGCCTCAACGGCCTGCGCAGCCAGCTCGCCCACCTTTATCTCGAGGAGCCTGCGCCCGAGCCCAAGCCAGGGCTCAAGCCCGAGCCCGCAAAACAGGATCCGCACGCCCGCATCGAGGCGCTCGCGCAGGAGATCGATCACCTCACCCGCCAGCTCACCCGCGCCTCGGCCGTCTTCAACACGCTCTCGCCCCCGGGCCCCGACCAGATCGTCCACGAGGTGGCCCGCCGCCTGCCGCGAAACGGCGTGCTCGCCGAGATCGTCGCCTTCCGTCCCTATCGCTTTCACGCCCGTGGGCACGAGCCGCGGTGGGGCCCCCGGCGCTACCTCGGCCTCGTGCTCCGGGGCGACGAGCGCATCGCCGCCGTCGACCTCGGCGAGGCCGTCGAGCTCGACGTTCGCGTCCACCAGCTGGTGGCGCTCCTGCGCCGCCGCGACTCCGAGTACCTCCCCGTGGCCCAGCGCGCCTACCGGCAGATCATGGCCCCGCTCCGCGCCCATGCTCAGGAGGCCCGGCAGTGGCTGCTCTCGCTCGACGGCGAGCTCCAGCTCCTGCCCTTCGCCGCCCTCCACGACGGGCGGCGCCACCTCATCGACGACACCGAATTCCTCTACCTCACCTCGGGGCGCGATCTCCTGCGCGGCGAGGACCAGGACGTCCCCTCCGGCCCCGTCACCCTGCTCGCGGATCCGGCCCTCTCCGCCTGGCCCGCGGGCGCACCGCCCCGGACCACGGCCGAGCGCGGCGTGATCCCGGCGCGGCAGCGAGACCTCCTCAGCCTCCTGCGCGACGTATCGCCGCTGCCCGGCGCCCGCGAGGAGGCCAAGGCCATTGGCCGCCGCTTCCCCGGCGCCCGGCTCCTCCTTGGGGACGCCGCCACCGAAGAAGCGCTCCTCAGCGTCACCGCGCCCCGCATCCTGCACGTCGCCACCCATGGCCTCGTCATGAATGACGACGGCCCTGCCCTCCCCGGGAGCCGCGACGCGGATCGCGGCCTGCAGAGCCTCGGCGCCAGCGCCGGCCCGCCGCCCCTCCCACGGGATCCCATGTCCCGCTCCGTGCTGGTGATGGCCGGCGCCGCCGAGCTGGCCGAGCATCCCCTGCAACTCCCCGATGGCGAGCAGCGCGACGGCCTGGTGAGCGCGCTCGAAGTCCAGGGCATGAACCTCTGGGGCACCCGGCTCGTGGTCCTGTCGGCGTGCAACAGCGGCGTCGGAGACACCCATCACGTCGGCCAGGGCGTCTACGGCCTGCGCCGCGCCTTCCTCCTGGCCGGGGCCGAGACCCTGGTGACCAGCCTGTGGCCCGTCGAGGACCGCGGCACCGGGGAGCTGATGGTGGCCTATTACGAAAACCTGCGGGCCGGCAAGGGACGGAGCGAAGCGCTGCGCCTGGCGGCGCTGGCGATGCGCAAACGCCGCGCCCACCCCTACTACTGGGCCCCCTTCATCGTCATCGGCCGCGGCACGGCGATGACCGCCGGCTGACGGTACCCAACACCCCACTTGTTGGCCCCCTCAACGCTACGAGTTGGTTTGTTGAATACCGTCCCCATCGGCCCGCGCCCGTCTGTGCTACGAGAAGACATGCCGACATCCCGTGTGCCGCCCCTCCGGAGGCCTGCCCCATGAAGGCCCTCACGTTCGACCGCTTCGGCGGCCCCGAAGTGCTGACCTACCGGGAGGTCTCCGACCCGGTCTTTCCCCCTGACCCCGGCCCGGGGTACGCGCTGGTTCGCACCCAGGCCATCGGCCTCAACTTCGCCGACATCTACCGTCGCCGCGGCAACTACCACCTGCAGGGCGCGCCGCCCTACATCGCCGGCTACGAGGCCGCGGGCGTCATCGAGGCGCTCGCCCCCGGGAGCGCCGCGGCCCCGCCGTCCGTAGGGCAGGTGCCCCCCTTCGACTTCCGCGTCGGCCAGCGCGTCGCCTTTGCCGACAGCCCCTTCGCCAACGCCGAGCGCGTGGTGGTGCCCCTCGCCAAGCTGATCCCGCTACCCGACGACATCTCGGCCGAGACCGGGGCGGCGCTGTTCCTGCAGGGGCTGACCGCGCAGTACCTCGTGCGCGACAGCCACCCGCTCCGGCCCGGCGAGACCGCGATCGTCCACGCCGCCGCCGGTGGCGTGGGCCTGCTCCTCGTGCAGATCTGCAAGCTCCTCGGGGCGCGCGTGCTCGGCCTGGTCTCGAGCGCGGCCAAGGCCGAGGCGGCGCAGGCCGCGGGCGCGGATCTAGTGGCGCGCTACGACGAGGACTGGGTGGCCGCGGCGCTCAGCTGGGCCCCGGGCGGAGTGGACGTGGTCTACGACTCGGTCGGGTCCACGCTCATGGATTCCTTCCGCGCCGCCGGCATCGGCAAGCGCGTGGTGTTCTACGGCATGGCCGGCGGCAACCCGCCGCTCGTGGATCCGCGCATGCTCATGGACACCTCGAAGACCCTGACCGGCGGCGATCTATGGAATGTGCTCGGCGACTTCGCCGATCGCCAGCGCCGCGCGGGCGAGCTCCTCGACTGGGTGCGCTCGGGCCGGCTCACCGTGCGCATCGCCGCGTCCTTCCCGTTGTCCCGCGGCGCCGACGCCCACCGGCTCCTCGAAGGCCGCGGCGTCATCGGCAAGGTCCTGCTCCTGACGGACGCTTGAGGCGGAACGCGGGCGGGGCCGAGCGCCTGTCAGTCTTTGCGCGGCGTAGAGCTCATCCTGCTGGCCAGAGACTCTGTGTACGTCGTGTTGGTGTGCCCCGTCGCGGCGACCTTCCCCAGCTCCTTCGCCAGCCGCTCGACGAACCCGGGGCCGGTCCAATCGTCTCCTGCCCACCAGAGCCCGACTTGCACCATGAAGCGGCCTACCACGCGGTCCCCTTCGTGCACCGTGACCGCGTAGTAGCAATCGTCATTTCTCTGGTCGTAGCTCTCGTACACGGCGGTCCACGTACGGCCGCCCCCCAAGGGGGCAGGATCGGAAAACACGGGCCAGCTGAACGACATCAGCAACTCCTTAGAGGCTTGGGAACGGGCCGGACTCTCAGCTTCCAACGGCCTGGATGGGCTCCAGCTCCTGCGGCAGGACCGCGACCACCCGATCGAGCATCGCCGCGTAGGAGGGGAAGGTGCGATACATCACGCCCTCGATCGGCCTCTCGTCGAGCATGGCATCGATGAGATCCTCCTCACTGTACTCGTAGATCCCCCCATCTTTGGCACGGAGCGCGAGCGTTGATTGAGGTTGCTCCACGCTGAGCCCAATGATGAAGAACCCCCCCGCCTTCAGCACAGCCTCCTGTTCGCTACTGTATCCACGTAGGCCGAGCATGTAACTGATCGAGTCCACACGGTCGCCGCGCGGCGTCCCACCCGGGAGGGCGCCTAGCCTCACCGGTGCTTGATACGGCAGGAGGTGCGGGAACCACGACGCCAGCGTCTTCTGTAGCTCGCGGTAGCTGGCCGGTAACGGAGCCTCGTTATTCTTCTCCATTCGCTCGATCGCCGGCTCAGCCAGACGGTAGTAGACGAGCTGCGGAAAGCGCTCCACGAAGCGAAGCAGCGCGGCCTTGTCATCGCCGTCGAGCGTCGAGCCTGCGATCCAGCGGCGCGCGTCGTCAGCGTGGCCGACCGTGCGCCAGGCCGCAATGGCGCCAAGATCCGGAGCTACCACGCGATCGGCACGCCTTTGGAACAGGCCCTCCAGCGTAAAGTCCTCCGCCCGGAGAGCACTATCGACCGTCTCCGATTGCAGCGCCAGCGCGTCGAACGCGTTCGACGTGAACCGCGGCAGCCCTGGACGGACGACGAGCGAGTAGCGACCGCCGAGCATGCCGCAGGTCGCCCCCACGCGCTCCCACAGCGTGCGCGAGGTCTCCCACTCACGGCTGCAGCAGAGGTCGACGATCGTCTCGGGCCGCATCGACTCCTCGATGAGGAAGCCGCGTGTCCGCTCGATCCACGGGTTCCCCTGGAGCACGGCGTGCTTCCAGCTCGGCAGCCCATACAGGAAGTCCGCCGTCTCGGCCGACGTGAAGAGAAGCTCCAACCGCTCGAGGTTGTCACACATCGACATCGCCTTGAGCGAGTGGATCACCGTTGCGTGGAGCTCCAGACGGCGCAAGTTCGGCAGCTCCGTGAACGAATAGCAGCCCTCCAGCTCCGAACCCACCACGCGCAGTGACGTCAGCCCCTTGCAGGGTTCAATGAGGGATAGATCTTGCGCGCCTTGCACGACGAGCGTCTCAATCCGTTCCAACTCCTCGATGGTGAACGGTGGAGGGTGCCCGAGCGCCTGCGCCAGCGCCCGGAGGCAGCCCGTGTCGCCCGAATCGATCGTCATTTAGTGCACCTCTCGCGATTGCTCAAGACTTCGCCTTCTTCTTGCACCTCTCGAACACAGCCTGCGCGGCGTCGTACTTCCGCTTCTGATCGCCTTCGATCGTCGCCCACGCGACCTTGTTCCCATTCGCGTCGCAGTACTCCCGGTAGATACGACTCGGAATCCGCGCCTCGCCGTTCCAGATCGTTTCGGCGAAGATTCTTTCCAGCGCCTCGATGCACGCGAGGATCGACTCATTGGCGGCGAACGCCTTGCGCAGCTCACCGTGCCACTCGTTCTGCTTCTCCGTCAACGGCTCGCCCTTACCTTCTTCCCCCGTCTTGACGTAAAGAGCCCCCGAGTGTCCACACAGGGCCTCGACCGCTGCGCCGTCGACGGTCAACTTCGTGGTCCCGTAGGAGGGATTGAAGATGAGCCCATCGGTGGGAGCGCGCAGCTCATGGTGGAGCTCGATCCACGCCGCCGCCACCTCCAGGTCGTTCACCTTGTGGGCTCGGGCGATCACGTCGCGGATCATGTTCGAGGGAATCCACTCATGCTTGCCCGGATCGGCCCCGCGGAATGCATTCTTCAACCACTCGACGTTGGCGGAATCGGTCCAGGCCGCCTCGAACTCGGCATGGGTCATCTCACCGGCCACTCTCTCGGCCGCCATCTTGTGCATGAAGGAGACGATGCCGCCCGCCTTGGTCACCGCGTCCTTCAGCTTCGGGTCGGCCTCCGGCTTGGTCGTCGGCACCTCCATCTTGCCGTACTCACCGTCGTAGACGTAGAGCGCCTTCTGGATGGCGGCCTTGCTCTCGTCCTTGCTGACCTTGGCAAGGCCCGACGCGATCACCTGCGCCTCGACGGCCTTACCAGCGAGTGTATGGAACTGTTTCTTGAGATCGCTCGGGTTCGCGAGGAGGTTCTGCACCTTCACGGTGCCATCGGCCTTACCGTCGACGACGGCCTTTTTTAGGGTCTCGATCGACGGTCCCTTGATGCCATCGGGGTTCTTCACCTTCCACCCCGACCAGACCTCGACCGTGCCCTCCTTGTAGCCCGACTTCCTGACGTCCTCTTCCCATATCGTAAAGGCACGATCGAGCCGCCTACCCCCCTCCTCCTTCGCGAGCGCGCCATACTCCTCGGCCGAATCGAACTTCGGCAGGTCGACGTCGATGTCACCGACCTTGAATTCCTTGCCGTACTTCGCAAGATCGTCCATGACCGACTGCGCCTTCTCACGCATCAATTCGGTGCCGGCGGGATCGGGTTTGTCCGATGGGTTCTTGACCCGCCGCTCCAGCATCACCTTGAGCTCGCGGAGCGTACCCAGGATGTCGCGCAGCGCCTTCTGCGCCTTGTCCTTCTGCTCTGCCGTGGCCGGCATCGCACGGATCTTGTCGATCGCCGCCTGTACCTTGGCGAGCGCCTCCCCCTCGGCGCTGGCGAGCCGGATCTCCTTCTTGACCAGATCCACCGTCAGCTTGTGGACATGGCCCTGCATCTGACCACCGGCCACGATGGGGCCCGTTCCCCCCTCGGGCCCAGAGTGCGCCGCGCCCGGCCCTTCGTCGATCCCCTTGTCCTTCCATTGTTCGAGCCGCCGCTTGTTCTCGCGCTCGGCGATCTCGACCATCGCCGAGCGCCCGCCGCTCGCGTACACCCCCTCGATGCTGCCCGCGTGGAAGCGCCAATCCGGCTGCTTCATGTCCGCCTTCGGATCCCCCGCCACCGCGAACCAGCTGAGCTGGAGCTTGGCCTTCGCGTGCTCGTTCAGCATCCCCACGAAGGTCGGCTGCTCGATCTTGTTGAAGATGCTCTGATCGGCGCTCGATCCCATCCCGACGAAGCCACGGAACTCCGCCTCGCCCACGTGCTGGGCCGCGTGCGTCGCATACGCCTTCGACAACGACGCCCACATCTGGATGTCCCACGACCCGTTGATATTGATGTTGTCGAACAGGCTGCCGAGCGCGCTCTTCTCCAGCGCCGACTCCGCGTTCCGCTTCGCCACCTCCACCGCCGGCTTGCCCGACCAGAAGGCCCAGGATCCCTTGCCGTGCGCGAACTTCTCCATGTACGGCTTGAGCGCGTGGGTGATCGGCTCGAACTGCGACATCACCTGCTGGAAGGCCTCGCTCGTCAGGTCCTTGCGACCCGTCTTGGCGTCATTCGGTGCGGTCTGATACGCCCCGTGCGTCCGTTGCAATGCGGTCACGACCTTGAGCCAGATCTCCTGCGCCCTGGCGTCCCCGCCGGGCATCGTGAGGTCGTCCGCCAGCTTGATGAAGCGACCCTTGAACTGCTGGTACTGCGGTGACTTGAGCGTCGACTTCGGATCCTGATCGGCAAACGACTTCGCAGGATCCGTGCCCGGCGCCATCACCTCGAACAGCTGCGCCAGCGTGTCCGCGAGCCGCTGCTGCTTGCCCTTGAGCGCCGCCTCGTCGCCGCCGCTCTGGACCTTCGCGGCCAGACCGCTCACCGACTTCTCGATCGCGATCGCCTTGCCGATGAGCGATCCGGCGCGCTTGCCCTCATCCTGCGGCAGCTCGCGCAGGCGCGGTCGCCACTCCTCGATCTTCGCCTTCACCGCCGACGGCGCGCTCGCCACCATTGGCACCGGCACGCCCCCCTTGGCGTCCACCCACGTGGTGTGCGCCTCGCCATGGGCCGTGAACGTGACCTTCGCGCCGACCTGCTCCTTGTGCGCCTGCTCCTTCGCCGACTCGTGCTCCTGCGCCTTGTCCTTGTCCTTGACCAGGCCGAGCCACTTCCCCGTCTTCTTGAGCGCCTCCCACGCCTTCTTGAGCACCCAATCGATCGCCTTCTCGATCGGCACCCGCACCTTCTGGATGATGGCCTTGACCTTCTCGCTGATCCCCCCGATCCCGAGCAGGCTCGCCAGGAACCCGATCACCACCGGCAGCGCCTTGACCAGCGCCTGCTCGATCTTCGTCACCATCGCGCCCACCGCGCCGCCCCCCACCGCCTCGATCGAATCGAGCACCGCGTTCACGAGGTCCGCGATCTGCGCCGCCCGCTCGACGAAGAACATCACGATGTCGTAGATGGCCTTGCACGCCTTGACGAACGCCGAGGCCGGGTTGAGCAGGCTCAGGAGCCAGGTGACCCCCGCGCTGATCACCTTGCCGATGACGAAGTTTTTGAGCTGATCCACCACCAGCGTCTTGAGGTCGCCGACGAAGCTCTTGACGTGCTCCCAGATGGCCGCGGGACCGCCCGTCATGAGGAGCTTCACGATCTCGCTCCCCCGCTCGAGCGCGCGCACCGCCCGCTCGCCGAGGATCCGCACGGCGCGCGACCGGATCGCCTGCCAGGTCATGTTCAGCACCTGGGAGACCAGGCTGAAGATGCCCTTCAGATCGAAGCTCGCCGGCATCTGCAGCCCCGCCCCCGCGAGCGCGCCCGTCAGCCACCCGAAGAGCCCCTGTTGCAGGTGCTCGCCAATGTTCGCGACGAACCGAGAGAACCCCTCCCGGGCGCCACGCACCAGGTTGCCCACGAACCCGATCGGGTCCGCCAGGATCCGCCCCACGATCCCCGCCGCCCGCGCCAGCACGCTCCGCAGCATCTCGCCGAGCTTCTTGATCGTCTGGACGACGTCGCCGACGAGATCGAGCGCCTTGTCCACCAGCCCCCGGTTCTGCGCCTTCAGCTCGCCCACGCGCTGATCGAGCTTCTGCGTCTCGTCGTTGTACTTCTGGGCCAGGGTGTCGACGAGCTCGCCCTGCTTGTCCTTGATCGACTGTCCGAGGCCATCGAACTGCGCCTGGATCTGCGCCTGCGCCTGCTGGCCCACCTGCCGCAGCGCCGCGGGCAGGCTCTTCACGTAATCGTCCACCTCCTTCTTCCCGCGCGCGACCTCCGCCGTGGCCTCGCGCAGCCCCGTCTCGACCATCGTGGCGACGCGGTCGATGGTCGCCTCCATCGCCGCCAGGTAACGCTGCTGGCCCTCGCCGTAGAACGCGTTCACCTCGTCGGGCATCCCGAGGAACTTGTCCTTGATCCAGCGCCCCGCCCCGAGCAGCCCGCTGTAGCGCTCCTCCTTGTACGCGTCCATGCGCCGGCCCACGTACCCCTCGAAGAGCTTGCGCGCCTGCCCCGCGCCGGCGTCGAACGCCGCGTTCACCTCGGCGTCGAGCCGCCCAAGACGCGCCTCGACCTTCTGCTGGCACGCGCCGAAGATCTGCTGGATCTTCTGCGCCACCTGCGCGCGCGCCTGCTCGTCCTGCCCCTTGGCCGCATGCTGTTGGCCGAGGACGCCCTGCAGCGCGGCCTGGCGCCCGCCCCCCATCGCCTGGAGCTGCTGCTGCACCAGCGCCTCCGCCCCCGCCTGCGCCCCTGCCAGCGCGGGCTGCTCCACCTGGCGGTATTTCTTCGGGCCCACCTCGGCGTCGGCCTTCGCGTCCTTCTTGGCCTCCACCGCGGCCTGGAACTTGGGCTCGTTGGACCTCTGGAGCTGCGGCTCCGTGACCTCGGCCTCGGCCATCTTGCGGTCCACCTCGGCCGGACCGCTCTTCATATCGACCGCCGCGTCGGGCTTGCGCTTGGGCGCCGCCGCGGCGGCGTTGGGGACCGACGGCGGCGCGCTCTTTTCAGGCGGCGCGAGGGGCGTCACCGCCTTGGGCTGGAGCCCCGCCTGATCCGGCGCCTCCCGGTTCTTCTTCTCGATCGGGCCGGTCGTCTGCTCCTTGCCCTTACCCACCTCCGCCGCGACCACGGACTTCACCTGGCCGAGCTGGTTGTTACCCTGGAAGTTCGATGCCTCGTCGAGGTTCTTCGGCGCCGCCTCCGCGATCTTCTGGCGCAGCGCCGCCTTGAACGCGCCGCGGGAGAAGGGCGCCGGCTCCGTCGCCGCGAGCCCCCCCATGTGCCTCGCCTCGGCCTGACTTTGCACCTCGTTCGAGGGCGATTGCGCCGCCCCGTGGGCCGCTTCCACCGCCTGCGCCGCCGGCGCGTGCGCCGCCGCCACCGCCGCCACCTTCGCCACCTGCCCCTTCACCGACTGGAACCCCGGATCCGACGCCGCGGCCTTCGAGGCGCCGCCGCCGCCGCCCCCACCGCCGCCACCGTTCGCGTTCTTCGCGGGGTCCGGCGTCGTGCCGCCCGTGCTCCGCGGCTTCGCATCGGGCGCCTCCGGCGACGCCTTGCCCCCTTGAGCCACGGCCACCGGCGCAGGCGCGTCGCCCCTTGGCGCCGACTCCGGCGCCGCGGTGTCCCGCTGCGGCTGCGGCTTACCGGGCGCCGGGTGCTCTTCCGGAGCCTGCCGCGCCGCGGCCTGATTCTTCTGCGCGTCCTCCTGCGCCGGCGCTGGCGGCCTCTCCGTTACGGGCGCGACCGCCTGCTTCTCCGGGGTCGGCCCTGCCGCCGGCTCCTTCTTGGCGCCCGACGGCTTGGCTTCATCGACGTTCTCCGGGGCCCGTGAGGTGCCCGCCTTGTTCTCGGCGACCGGCGCCACAGGCTGGGCCCCCGACGACGCCTGCTGGGCGTCAGGGGCCGGCGTCGAGCGGGTCTCCGCGGTCGGCTGCGCCGCCTTCGGGGTCTCCGCGGTCGGCTGCGCCGCCTTCGGGGTCTCCGGCTGAGGCGCCGCTGTGTTCTCCGTCGCCCCCTGCGAGCTCACCGCCTTGTGGCCTTGGCCGCTCGCGCCGGCATCAGCCTGGCCCTCCGAAACAACCTCTTTCTCTTTCTTCTCCGGCGTGCTGCCAGCCTGCGCGCCCTCCGCCGCGACCACCGGCGCGACCTGCTCCGCCGGCCCGCCGCCGCCCTCCTTGGCCGCGGCCCCGTCCTTCGCGCTGACTTCCTGCGCACCTTCCGCGCCGACGGCTCCGCCGCCACCCCCTTCGCCACCGCCGCCGGCCGAGACCGCGCCACCGCCCTCGTCTCCGCCGCCCCCCGCGAACGCCGACGCGTCCGGCGGGCCGACCTCCTCGCCCTGGTCCTCCTCGCGCTCCTCTTCCGCGTCGGGCTTCGCCTTGGCATCCACCGCGGGCGCCACCGGTAGCTCGGAGGAGCCCTCCTTCTCCTCGCGCTGGATCTTGCGCGCCACCTTCATGACGCTCGGGGTCACCTGGGCGCCGGCGCCTGCCGCGTCGCCGCCGCCGGCGAGCGCCTGGTCGGCGAGGCGATCCGCTTCCTGCTCCGCCGGATCGCCGGGCTGGCTCACCTCGGCCTTGGCTTGCAGGACCCCCTTCGAGGGCTGCGGCCCCTGCTGCGCCGCGTGCACGAGCTCGTGCGCGAGGAGACGATCGCCAGCCGGCGTCCCCGGCTGGTACCGACCTTCGCCAAAGTGGACCTCCTGTCCGACGGTATAGGCCTGGGCCGAGAGGGCCCCCGCGGCCTGCGCCGAGGCCGTGCCCGTATGGACACGCACGCCGCCCAGATCTGCCCCCGTCACGCCCTCGACGCGCCGGCGCACCCCTTCATCGGCCACCTGCCCCGGCTCACGCTCGGCCGCCGTCAACGCGTCGGCCACACCTCCGCCCGGGGCCGCCGCCGACGCGGGGTCGGCGGGCGCGGCTGGGATGACGCCGTACCGTTCGAGGAGGCCCCGGGGGATGGGCGGGCCCTGATGGAAGCCGGCTCGGTGCGCTTGGGCCGACCCAGGAGTCGGCTCCGGGGGGCGGATGCCGTAGCGCTCATAGTAGCCTGGCGGCAGGGAGAACGGCCGTGTGGGGGGACTCTGATGCCCGTCTCCGTCGCTGCCCTGGCGAGATGAGGGCTTCGAGGAACCAGAGCGAGACGATTTGCCGTGGGACATCAGTTCACTCGTTTAGCGGTTTACTTACTTAATACTTAATCGCCCCCTCGAGCAGGGAAGTCAAAAAAGGCATTGGGGGCGCCGGTCCAGGCTCCGGAGGCCCCCGGACGCGGGGGGGGCAGCCCCGTTTTTGGCAGTGGGGACCGGGCGCGGCTATGATGGCCCGGTGAGCCAGCGCCAGCCGAAGTCTCCCTCGCCGTCTGCCTCCACCAAGCGCCGCCGGAGCCAGCCGCCCGCCCCGCTCCAGGCCAGCCCTGTCGCCGAGGCGCCGAGCGCGGAGAGCCCCACGGCCCCGCCCTCCCCCTCGCCCGACCTCACGAACTTCGACGCCACCGAGGTCATCACGCTCGAAGAGCTGGTCGCCTACTACGGCCCGGCCAGCGACGAAGACGTGGACACCTACCTCGAAGGCGCGATGAAGGAGGATCTGGCGAAGGAAGGGGCCAAGGTCGCCACCGAGCGCATCACGCGCGACGCCACGCGCATCTACGGCATCGCCACGGACTTCCGCAAACGTGCCACCCCCGATCAGGAGGAGCGGCTCCCGGCCATCACCGATCATTTCATGCGGGTGGCGGTCTGGAGCGCCTATCAAGGGCAGCAGGCGCTTGCCGCGCGCAAGGCCTGGAGCGCCGGGGTCAAGATGTGGCGCAGCGCCCGGGCCGCGAGCAACAAGGACGCCAAACGCCTCGGCGCCGCGCGGCGCGACGTGCTCCGGACCGGGCTGCTCATCCTGGCCGGCCAGAAAAAGGGGATGGTGGGGCGGATCAAGAAGGTGTATCGCCGCAGCACCCGACCGGCGACGCTGGCCGCCGTGCTGCGGGATCTGGTGGCCCTCGGGCGCGAGATGCTGGAGGACACGAGCCTCGGGGCGCGGCAACGGCGGCGGGACAGCCGCCTTACCGCGGATTTTTTGACCGAGTGCGAGGCGATGGCGGAGCGGGTGGCGACCGTGGGCGAGGCGGCCGAGGCCGTGCCTGCCCAATCGCCGGTCACGCAGGGCACGCTCGACCTGTGGGATGGGCGCAACCTCATCTTCCTGCGGCACATCATGGCGGCCTTCGAGGCCGGGCACGCGTTGGATCCGGTGATCCCGCGGCTCCGGCCGAACTCGTTGCGTGGCGTGCTCAGCCGGGCGCCGCGCAAGAACAAGGCGGCCCCCAAGAGGCCGCCCGAGACCCCGTAGCGGACGTCGGCGGCGCCGCCTGAGCCCGGCGGGGGGCCGCGAGACGAAGAGGGGGAGGCGCCCAGGGCGTAGAGGGAGGCGCACTGTGCGCGGGCGGCGGTGGTTTGCGCGCGGGCGACGGTGGTTTGCGCGCGGGCGACGGCGGTTTGTGCGCGGGCGACGGCGGTTTCGGTGTGCGCGGGGGCGGTTTCGGTGCGCGCAGGGGCGGTTTCAGTGCGCGCAGGGGCGGTTTCAGTGCGTGTAGGGGCGCTTCCAGTGCGCGTAGAGGCCTTTTCAGTGTGTAGAGAGGCGTTTTCGGTGCGCGTAGAGGCACTTTCAGTGCGCAGAGAGGCACTTTCAGTGCGCAGAGAGGCACTCTCAGTGCGCAGAGAGGCGTTTTCAAATTCGCCGTTTTGCCTTCCGATGTTGAGGAAGTACGAGGGGATATGTAAGGAGTGCCCGGCGCTTTCGCGGTGCTGCTGCGAACCGCGGAGGGGGCGTGCCGCGATGCTGGGGAGGAGGTCCACAGGGGCCCAAGACATGGCTTGGGCACGGGGTGAGCCATCCCGGAGACGACGTCATGCCTTCCAAGATTGTGCTTTCAATGGGATATTTCTCGCATGCAGGATCCCTGGCGAGGCATCCCCATGCGAGAGCGACGATGAGCACACTCCATATCGATCTCCCCGAGAGCTTGCTGCTGGCGACCGGTCAGTCGCGGGAGGAGTTCATCCGCGACGCCAAGTTCCTCCTCGCCGTCAAGCTCTTCGAGCTGGGGCGCCTCTCGTCCGGCCGCGCCGCCGAGGTGGCGGAGATGAACCGGATCGATTTTCTCCTGGCCGTCTCGCGCCTCGGCGTACCGATCGCCGATCTCGATGAGGAAGAGATGGAGCGGGAGTTCACTGAGTGACGACAGGCCCCGTGGTGAGCAACGCCGGGCCCCTCATCGCCCTGGCGGCCATCGGCCATCTCGACCTGCTCCAATCTTTATACTCTCGCGGGCTCGTGCCCGAGGCTGTGTTCCGAGAGGTGACACAGTCGGGAGCCATGCGAGTGGGGGCCCGTGAAGTCGCGTCTGCCGCGTACCTCGAGCATGTCATCGTCGAGCCACCACCCGAGCCGTTACTGGCCAAGGAGCTGGGTGCCGGTGAGGCTCACGTGATCACCCTCGCCCAGCGTCTTGGCGCGCAGCTCACCATCTTGGATGAGCGGCGGGCCCGGCGGATTGCCGAACAGGCTTCCGGGCTTCGGATCAAGGGCACCGCCGGGATCCTCGTGAGCGCCAAGCGCCGCGGCCTCGTCCCGCGCGTCCGGCCCCTCCTCGACGACATGGTTCGTCATGGATATTTCCTCTCCCCGCGCCTCATCGAGCGTGCCGCCGTAGAAGCGGGCGAGTAGATCGCTGGAGATCGACACCCCTCCCTCACACCCTGGTGGTGCGACCGAGCGTGCTTGTGATAGGACGGCTCTCGAGAGGTTTTACGAACGAACATGTGTCCGGCGAAGGTCGAGCCTAATCATCGACGTGGTTGGATCGTCCCCGTGGGCGGGGCCGAGGACAAGGCACGCGCGCAGATTCTCCGTCGCTTCATCGAGCTCTCGGGCGGCAGTGAGGCGCGGGTGGCGATCATCCCCACGGCCTCCCAGCTCGCCAGCACGGGGCGGCGCTACGAGGAGGTCTTCCGCAAGATCGGGGTGCGCGACGCGACCGCCCTGCCCTATGCCGCCCGCGACGACGCGGGCCGCAAGGACTGGCTGGAGGTGCTCGAACGCGCGACCTGCGTCTTCCTGACCGGCGGCAACCAGCTGCGCATCTCCACCATCCTCGGCGGCACGGACGTGGCCCGCGCCATCCGCCGGCTCAACGCGCGCGGGGTGAACGTGGGCGGCACCTCGGCGGGCGCGGCGATCCTGTCCGAACACATGATCGCCTACGGCAAGGAAGGCTCCACGCCCCGCGCGGGGCTGGCCTCGCTCGCGCCGGGACTCGGCATGACCAACCGGGTGATCATCGATCAACATTTTCGTCAACGCGATCGCCTGGGGCGCCTGCTCACGGCGCTCGCCTACAACCCCTTCGCCATCGGCCTCGGCCTCGACGAGGACACCGCGGCCTTCATCGACCCGGACGACTGTCTGCACGTGGTCGGCTCGGGCGCGATCACGGTGGTCGACGTCTCGGCGGTGAGCCACTCGTCCATCGCCCTCATCGACGAGGGCAAGCCCATCTGCCTGACCGGCATCCGTCTGCACATCCTCACCGAGGGCGCCTCCTATGATTTGAGTCAGCGCGAGCCGCGGCCGCCGCCCATGGAGCTCGAGGAGGCATGACGCTCCGGCCCGCGGCGCCCCCGCGCCCGTCCCCGCCTTCGCCTACGCCCCTGCCCCACCGCACCCGCCGGGGCTGGATCGGTCCCCTTCTTTGTTCAACCCAGAGGCCCAGAGGAACCCCATGAAGATCCTGGAGCAGCGCGTCTTTCGCGGTCCCAGCCTGTATGCCCACTTCCCCGTCGTCCGGCTGACGCTCGACCTCGGGGAGCTCGAACAGTGGCCGTCGGCCAAGATCCCGGGCTTCAACGATCGCCTCCTCTCCGCCCTGCCCTCGCTCAAGGACCACACCTGCTCCTATGGCGAGAAGGGTGGCTTCGCCCGCCGTCTCAGCGAGGACGAGGGGACCTGGCTCGGGCACGTGCTCGAGCACGTGGCCATCGAGCTGCAGGTGCTGACCGGCGCCAAGGTGAGTTTTGGCAAGACGCGCAGCCTCGGGGACGAGAGCCCGGGCCAGTACCACGTGATCTTCGAGTTCGAGGAGGAGCGCGTGGGCGAGGCGGCCTGCGAGCTCGGGCTGCGGCTGCTCCATCACCTCCTCCCGACCGACTTGCAGGCCCGCATCCCGCCGCCGCCCGGCGAGCCGGGCTTCGACTTCAAGAAGGAGCGCGACGAGCTCATCGCCTTCGCCCAGTCGCGCCAGCTCGGGCCGTCGACCGGGTCGCTCGTGCGCGTGGCCGAGGCGCGCGGGATCCCGTGGATGCGCCTGAACGACTACTCGCTGGTCCAGCTCGGCCACGGCAAGTACCAGAAGCGCATCCAGGCCACGGTGACGTCGGAGACCCGCCACATCGCGGTGGAGATCGCGTCGGACAAGCAGGAGACCAACCGCATCCTCGGCACGATCGGGCTGCCGGTGCCGCGGCAGCGCGTGGTGCGCACGCTCACCGAGGCGGTGCGCGCGGCCGAGCGCGTGGGCTATCCGGTGGTCGTCAAACCCCTCGACGCCAACCACGGCCGCGGGGTGTCGATCAACCTGACCGACGCGGCGCAGGTCGAGGTGGCGTTCGCCAAGGCGCGCGAGCACGCGCGCAACGTGGTGGTGGAGAGCTACATCGTGGGCGAGGACCACCGCATGCTGGTCGTGGGGCACCAGCTCATCGCCGTGGCCAAGCGCGTGCCGGGGCACGTGGTGGGCGACGGCAAGCACACGGTCGCCGAGCTGGTCGAGATCACGAACCGCGACCCGCGCCGCGGCATCGGCCACGAGAAGGTGCTGACGCGCCTCGAGCTCGATCACCAGGCCGAGCGCCTGATGGCGCAGGCCGGCGTCACGAAGGAGACGGTGCTCGCCGAGGGGCAGATCTTCTACCTCCGCTCGACCGGCAACCTCTCGACGGGCGGCACGGCCATCGATCTCACGGACGAGGTGCACCCGGACAACCGCGAGATGGCGGTGCGCGCGGCGCGCGCCATCGGCCTCGACATCATCGGCATCGACTTCATCACGCCGGACGTCACGAAGAGCTACCGCGAG
This sequence comes from Polyangia bacterium, assembly GCA_036263495.1. Taxonomy (GTDB): domain Bacteria; phylum Myxococcota_A; class Polyangia; order Palsa-1104; family SHYY01; genus DATAGU01. Next base: position 44,491 of record DATAGU010000386.1, read on the forward strand.
GCGGGCGGCGCGATCTGCGAGGTCAACGCGGCGCCGGGGTTCCGCATGCACATCGCGCCCACCGAGGGCAAGCCGCGCGACGTGGCGGGGCCGGTGATGGACATGCTGTTCCCGCCGGGGAGCCCGTCGCGCATCCCGATCGCGGCGATCACGGGCACGAACGGCAAGACCACGACCTCGCGCATGCTGGCCCACATCCAGAAGATGGCCGGGCACATCGTGGGCCTGACCACGACGGACGGGGTGTACATCGACGGCGAGCGCACGGTGGCCGGGGACATGACCGGGCCGCAGGCGGCGCAGATGGTGCTGCGCGATCCGACGGTGGACCACGCGGTGCTGGAGACGGCGCGCGGGGGGCTGCTCCGCGCCGGGCTCGGCTATCGCTGGTGCGACGTGGGCGCGGTGCTCAACGTGACGGCCGATCACCTCGGCCAGCGCGGGGTCGGGACGATCGAGGAGATGGCGGAGGTGAAGCGCATCGTGGTCGAGGTGGCGCGGCGCTGCGCGGTGCTCAACGCCGACGATCTCCAGTGCCTGCGCATGGCCGACCACACGAAGGCCGAGCGCATCGCCTACGTGACGATGAACCCGCGGCACGAGCTCGTGCAGCGGCACATCCGCGCGGGCGGGCTGGCGGTGGTGCTCGAGGAGGGCATGAACGGGCAGATGATCACGCTCTATGACCGCGGGATGCATCAGCCGCTCCTCTGGACCCACCTCATCCCGGCCACGCTCGAGGGCAAGGCGCTCTTCAACGTGCAGAACGCGATGTTCGCGGCGGCGCTGGCCTACGCGCTCGACATCAAGGTGGAGAACATCCGCCAGGGGCTGCGCACGTTCGACACGACGTACTTCCAGGCGCCCGGGCGGCTGAACGTGTTCGACAAGCACCCGTTCAAGGTGATCCTCGACTACGGCCACAACCCGGCGGCGATGCAGGCCATCGCCGATCTGGTGGGGCGGCTCGAGGTGCCGGGGCGGCGCATCGCGGTGCTGGCGGCGCCGGGCGACCGGCGCGACGAGGACATCGCGGCGCTCGCGCGCATCGCCGGGCGGGCCTTCGACCACATCGTGCTCAAGGAGGACGACGACCGGCGCGGCCGCGCGTCCGGGGAGGTGCCGCGGCTGATGGAGCGGACGCTGCGCGAGATGGGGTTCTCGGCGGCGGAGCTGGAGGTGATCCCGGACGAGCAGAAGGCGATCGAGGAGGCGCTGCGGGGCGCACGGCGCGGGGATCTGGTGGTGGTCTTCGCCGACGTGATCGCGCGCTCGTGGAAGCAGGTGATCTACTTCAAGCCCGAGTCGCCGGCCGCGCCGCCCGCGCCGCCGGTGGCGCCGGTGCGCGCGCCGATGGGGGCCGCCGAGGCGCCGGGGGCGGCGCTGCCGAGCGGGGCCGCGCTGGTCGAGGACGAGCGCGGGGTGCGCCTGCAGCGCGAGAGCGCCGAGGACTAGGCTCCGCCCATGCGGCTCGTCGACTCGCGGCGCCTGACCGGGCCCAACCTGCAGACCCTGGGCCCGGCGGCGCTGGCCGAGGTGGCCTGGGACGCGGGGGAGGACGCGGAGCTGGCGCTGGCGGCCTGGCGCAGGGAGGTGGCTCGGCTGCACGAGGGGCTCGGGTGGCCGGCGCCGGCCGAGGTGGTGGCGCGGCGCTTCGCCGGGGGGGCGGCGCTGTGCTTTGCGGCGCCGCCGGATCTGCTGCTCGTGGCCACCGAGGTGAATGATTGTGCGGTGGCGCGGGCCACGGCGGTCGGCCGCGGCGAGGCGCCTGCTTCTTCGATGGAAGAGGCGCTCGAGCCGCTGCGGGCGCGCGCGGCGGAGGAGGCGCAGCCGGCGCTGCGGGCCTTGTGGCAGGCGGCGGAGGCCCGGGGGGCGGTGTTTCTCCTCGGCGAGGGCGAGCTCACGCTGGGCGCGGGGCGGCGCTCGCGGACGTATCGGCTGGAGGCGCTGCCAGGGGTGGACGAGGTGCCGTGGGGCGAGCTCGGGCACGTGCCGGTGGCGTTCGTCACGGGCACGAATGGCAAGACCACCTCGGCGCGCCTGCTCGCGCACATGGCGCGCGCGGCGGGGCGCACGCCGGGGCTCACGAGCCCCGAGGGGATCGGTGTGTGGGGGGTGGCGGGGACGCTGGTCGAGGAGGGGGACTGGACCGGGCCGGGCGGGGCGCGGGCGGTGCTGCGCCGGCCCGAGGTGGACCTGGCGGTGCTGGAGGCGGCGCGCGGTGGGATCCTGCGCCGCGGGCTCGGGGTGACGCGCGCGGACGCGGCGCTCATCACGAACGTGGCGGCGGATCACCTGGGCGAGTACGGGGTGGAGGATGTGGCGACGATGGCCGCGGTCAAGGCGGTGATCGGGCGCGTGGTGCCGCGCGGGGGGCGCGTGGTGCTGAACGCCGCGGATCCCGAGCTGGTGGCGCTGGCCGGGCGCTTCGCCGCCGAGGTGGTGTACTTCGCGGTCGAGGCGGAGCACCCGGTGGTGCGGGCGCACCTCGGGCGGGGCGGGGAGGCGTGGGTGCTGCGGGCGGGCGCGCTCGTGCGCGCGGTGGGGGCGGAGGAGACGCGCGTCGTGGGCGTGGACGAGGTGCCGATCGCGTACGGCGGGGCCGCGCTCTACAACGTGGAGAACGCGCTCGGCGCGGCGGCGATGGGCGCGGGGCTGGGGTTTCCGCTCGAGGCGCTGCGGGCGGGGCTGCGCTCGTTTGGCGCGGACCCGGAGGACAACGCGGGGCGCGGGCAGCTCGTGGTGGTGGGCGGGGTGCGCGTGCTGGTGGACTTTGGTCACAACCCGGATGGGGTGCGGGCGGTGATGGGGCTCTGCGCGGCGCTGCGCCGGCGGCCCTCTGTGGATGTGGAGGGCGCGGGGCCGGGGCGGTTCACGGTGATCGTGGGGCTGCCGGGGGACCGGCGCGAGCAGGATTTTTCTGAGGTGGCGCGGGAGATCGCGGCGGGGCGGCCGGATCGGGTGCTGGTGCACGACCTGCCGGGCTATCTGCGCGGGCGGGCCGAGGGGGAGGTGCCGGAGCTCCTACGCCGGGCGCTGCTCGGCTGCGGGATGGCGGCGGACGCGGTGGCGTGGGCCGCGGGCGAGACCGCGGCGCTCGAGCAGGTGCTCGACACGGCGCGGCCGGGGGACTTCGTGCTCATCTTGGCGCATATCGAGGGGGACGGCGTGCGGGCGGCGCTGCGTGCGCACGCGGCGCGGGGTTGAGCCGGAACACCACAGTTGAATGCCGTCGCGAGGTGCAGCCAGCGACGGTGAGGCAAGGAGGGAAGGAGGAAGCGTACTGGAAGTACGCGACCGACTGACCGACGCCGCATCACCGTCGCTGGCTGCGCCGCAGCAGGCAGGC
>DATAGU010000387.1:0-18041 GCA_036263495.1 Polyangia bacterium
CCGGGCGCGGTGCGCCTCCTCCTGCTCGATGACATCGACCGCGGCCTCCACATCGCCGCCCAGGCACGGCTCATCGACGTCCTGCGCAAGCTGCTCGCCGCGCGTCCCGATCTCCAGATCGTCTGCACGACCCACTCGCCGTACCTCTTGAGCCGCTGCGCCCCCGAGGAAGTGCGGGTCATGGCCCTCGATGCGGAGCGCCATACGCGCGTGCAGCGGCTCGTCGATCACCCGCGGTTCGAGGAGGTTCGCTACGGCTTCCAGACGGGCGAGATCTGGGCCTCGTTCGGCGAGGACTGGGTCATCGGTGACACGCCCGATGCCTGAGGTGTCCGGGGGCGGCATGCGCCTCGCGGTGGTCTGCGAGGACCGCCGCCACTTCGATGTCGTGAGCCTGCTGGTCGATGCCGAAGCCCTGACTCATCACGACTGGCTGGATGGCGTCCTCGATCATGTCCGCGCCTGGCGGGCCACTCCGGAGGGCCAAGCACCGGATGCGCCGTATTTGAAAGTGAGCGCCGATGAGGCCCGATGGGCCGAGCCTTCGGTGACGCTGCCCGACGGCACGAAGATCCCGCTCCAGGGGTTCATCGATGGCAAGCCGGCCAAGCCCGAGGCCCAGATGTGGCGCAAGGTGCTGGCGCAGCTGGTCACGCAGAAGCCGCGCCCGACGGCCGTTCTCCTGGTGCGGGATCTCGATGGCAGAGCCGATCGTCGAGAGGGCATGGAGCAGGTCCGTAGCAAGCTGCCGTGGCCGCCCGACATGCCGATCGTCCTCGCGACGCCGGAGCCCGAGATGGAAGCCTGGGTCGTCTCCGGCTTCGTCGCCGAAGATGACAAGGAGCGGGCCGCGCTCGAACGTCTACGTCAGGAGTTGTCTTTCGATCCCACCACCCAAACGCACCGCCTCACGTCGCATCCGAACGATGCCGCGACGGATGCCAAGCGCGTGCTGGCGGCCCTGACACAAGGGGACGCGATGCGGGAGGAGCGCTGCCTGGCCGATCGCGTTCAGCTGGCGGAGCGCGGAGTCGCCAATCACTGCGGCGACTTCCTCGTCGAGGTCCGCAAGAAGATCGTGCCGAAGTTCACGGCGCCCTAATTCTACTGCTTCAGATCGCCTTGGCCGGCGAAGCGAGGGTTTGTGGGGTCCCCCCGCAGGCGAGTTCCGCAGGACCGGCCTTCCTTCAGCTCTTCCCAAAAAAAGAGGCCGGTCCGAGGACCTGTTTGAGCCAGCGGGGGGACCCCACAGACCCTCGCGTGACGCCCCCTCCGACACGGTAGAACGAAGCCAGCTCAGGGCACGTAGGACGTCAGGGGCACATAGAACGAGCACACCACCGGAGCCGCGAAGCTGCCGTTCGAGTCGGCCCAGGTCCCCGAGACGTAGCCCTCGATCATCGTGTCGCTCATGCGGGTGATGGCGAACACCGTCCCGGTGCAGGCCTGACCCGTGCACTGGAACGTGCCCTGCGGCACGGTCACGCCCTCGCCTTCGATCGGCGCCACCGCGTCGTATTGCGGCGTGCCGAGCTGGGTGCTGAACGTGTAGCCGCCTTGACCGATGGGCGCCACGTCGTTCCCCGAGCGCTGGGCGCTCACGTTGCAGGTCGCGCCGCTCTGACTCGACGCCGCGACCATGCGGAAGACCGAGCTCGTCACCCGCCCCGTGGAGTCGCGCGTGTTGATGAGGCTCGCGCTCGAGTCCGACGTCGGCGCCGAGGGGCCGAAGTGGATGCCGTTGATGGTCACCTCGAGCGTCGGCGAGGTGTAGGCGGTGCCGCCGCCGTCGCTGTTGTTGTTGCCGCCCGAGTTGTCGAAGAGGCCGCAGCCCGCGGCCGCGGTGACGAGCAGGGGGAGGGCGTGGCGAGAGATTCTCTTCATGGCGCTCTCGGAGGATGAGGTCGGCCGAGCATAGCGTGAGGTGGCGCACCGCGATATGGCCATCGCGCGCCCCGCCCCTCACTCGACGAAAGCGCTGGGCGCCACCCGCCGGACATGCGATTCTCAGGGCCAGGTCGGTTCGGGCGCCGCCCGGTCCGCCCTTTACCCGCGCCGAGACCCGATGCTCTTCAACTCGCTCGAGTTCCTCGTCTTCCTCCCCTGCATCCTGGCCCTCTACTACGCCCTGCCCCACAAGGCGCAGAACCGCATGCTCCTCGCCGCGAGCTGCTTCTTCTACGCCTCGTGGGACTGGCGTTTCCTCGCACCGCTCCTCGTGTCGACCACCATCGACTACCAGGTGGCGAGCAAGCTCGAGGCGCTCCACCGCGCCGGCGCCCCGCGCGAGCGCCTCCGCCCCTACCTCCTCGTCAGCCTCATCACCAACCTCGGCCTGCTCGGCTTCTTCAAGTACTACAACTTCTTCGTCGACACGCTGCAGACCCTGCTGCAGAGCATGGGCCTCGACGTCCCCCTGCCCACGCTGCGCATCATCCTGCCCGTCGGCATCTCCTTCTACACGTTCCAGGCGCTCTCCTACACCATCGACGTCTACCGCGGGCAGTTCCACGCCACGCGCAGCTTCGCCGACTTCCTCCTCGCCGTCCTCTACTTCCCCCACCTCGTCGCCGGCCCCATCCAGCGCGCCAACAGCCTCCTCCCCCAGGTCGCCTCGCCGCGCCAGATCACGCCCGAGAAGCTCGCCTCGGGCATGAGCCTCATCGTCTGGGGCTACTTCAAGAAGGTCTTCATCGCCGACAACCTGGCCCCGATCGCGAACCAGGTCTTCCATCACGGCGACGCGCCCGGCGGCCAGGTGCTGCTCGCCACCTACGCCTTCGCCTTCCAGATCTACTGCGACTTCTCGGGCTACACCGACATCGCCCGCGGCGTGGCGCGCCTCATGGGCTTCGAGTTCATGCTCAACTTCAACCTGCCGTATGTCTCGACGAGCCCGAAGGAGTTCTGGAACCGCTGGCACATCAGCCTGTCGAGCTGGCTGCGCGACTATCTCTACATCGGCCTCGGCGGCAACCGCGGCGGCACCTGGAAGACGTATCGCAACCTCCTCCTCACGATGGTCATCGGCGGCTTCTGGCACGGCGCGGCCTGGACGTTCCTCCTCTGGGGCTTCTATCAGGGGATGCTGCTCGTCCTCCATCGCGCCCTCGAGCCGTGGCTCGGCCGTCACTTCACGGCGCGGAGTTCTGGCGGACGCGCGGTCTCGTTCGTCGTGCGCGTCCTCTTCATGTTCCAGCTCACCGCGTACGGCTGGCTCATCTTCCGCGCCGAGTCGGTGGGTCAGCTCGGTCATTTCACGCGGGCGCTCGTGCACCCGCTCGCCGGCTGGGACGGCGCCACGGCGCGCACGATCGTCGGCTACGTGCTGCCGCTCGTGGCGGTGCAGGCGCTGCAATACGTGCGCGGGCAGCTCGACTTCATGGGCCTCCCGCCCTTGCCCGCGCCCGCGCGGTGGGTGCTCTACTCCGTGCTCATCTACTTCGTCCTCTTCCACGGCGGACAGCCGGAGTCCTTCATCTACTTCCAGTTCTGAGAGCGCGTCATGTCCCTGCCGATGCCCACGTCCTCCGCACCCCTCACGACGGCGACGCCCTCCCGCCTGCGGCGGGTCGCGAACCTCGCCTGTGCCTGCGTGGTGGCCCTCGTCACCTGGGAGGTGTGCGCCCGCCTCGACGACGTGGTCACGGCCGGGGCGCCGTTCTTCGGCCCCTACGACAACTCGGTCCTCTACACGAGCGACGCGCTCGGCATGCGCGGCCGGCCGCACGCGCGGTACCTCAAGTGGCACCTCAACAGCCTCGGCTATCGCGGGCCCGAGCTGCCCGAGCGCGGCGTGCGCGTGGTCTGCCTCGGCTCGTCCGAGACGTTCGGGCTGTACGAGACGGCGGACCAGGAGTACCCGCGCCAGCTCGAGGCGCGGCTCAACCAGCGCGCGGGCGAGGGCGCGTATGCGGTGCTCAACGCCGCGTACCCGGGCATGAGCATGCTGACCTCCGGGCGCCGCCTGCCCGAGCTCCTGGACCGGGTGAAGCCGCAGATCGTGGTCATCTATCCGAGCTTCACCGGCTACATCGAGCCGCCCGATCCCAAGGCGGTCCCGCGGCCGCCGAAGCCCTCGCGCCTGCCGCGGATCGCGGCCCGCATGGAGACCGTGCTGCGCGCCGCGCTCCCCGAGCGGCTGCAGGCGGCGGTGCGGCGCTGGCAGATCGAGCGCGAGGCGCGGCACCTCCAGGTGATGGAGCGCCTGCCCGAGGAGAACGTGGCCCGGTTCCGGGTCGACCTCGAGGCCGTCGTGGACATGGTGCGGGCGCGCGGCGGCCGCGTGGTGCTCGTGACCCACGCGACGCGCTTTGGCGCCCGCGTCGCCCCCGAGGAGGAGTCGGTGCTGGTGGCGTGGCGCAAGTTCTATCCCGTGCTCGCGCCGGGGGGATTCCTCGACATGGAGGAGCGCATGAACGCCGTGGTGCGCGACGTGTCGAAGGAGCGGGGCCTCGGCCTCGCCGACGCCGCGCGGCGCATGCCGACGGGCGGGCGCTACTTCGCCGAGTTCGTCCACTTCACCGACGAGGGCGCCAGCCGGCTCGCGGAGCTCGTGGCCGAGGCGGTCCTCGGTCGCTAAGCGACAGTCTGCTCCTCGGCATGCCCGGTCGTGGTCGAGAGACCACGAATGGCGTACCATGGCTGTATGGGGCGAATCGTTGACTGGAACGGCAAGGATGTTCCTGGGGAGCTCAGATCTCTTCCGCCGGGCCGCTACTTCGTGGAGTCGCTAGACGAGGTCCCTGCGCTGACGCCGGAGGAAGAAGAAGGTCTCCGAGAGGCGCTCGCGTCTTTGGACGCGGGGGAGGGTCTCTCCTTGGAGGATGTGCGTAAGAGCATCTTCGAGGCGCTCCATCGGTGACGGTTCGGATCGCTCCGAAGGCCTCCGCCGATCTCCACGCCTCCCTCGACTACATTCGGCGACGGAACCCGGCGGCTGCGCACAAGCTCGCAGAGAGGGTGTTTGCGATCATCGAGAAGCTCGCGGCCGGCGATTTCGAAGGTCACCAACAGCGCCTCCTCACCGGCGAGGTGGTTCGCAGCTGGCCCGTCCCTCCTTTTCGCATCTATTACCAGCGGCGCAGCGACGTGTTCCTCGTTCTCCGCATCTACCATCAGGCTCGCCGCCCGATAGCTCGCTGATTCCAGGCTCTAACTGCTGAATAGTGGCCCCGGGGTGGGGATGGGTGAGGCTCGTGCGTGCGCGTCGTGCTACTGGGCGGCGCCGGCGCGGGTGGCGGCGGGGACCTCGATGAGGCGGCCGCTCTTCACGTCGTAGATGTACCCGTAAATGGGGATGTTGCGCGGCACGAGGGGGTGCGAGCGGATGCGGCGCACGTCCTCGAGCACGCTCTCCTCCTGGTTGCGGATGGTCAGCCAGCTCATGTACTCGGCCTCGGTCGAGCCCGGTCCCTTGCCGGTGTCGCGCCAGCCGCCGCCGTCGATGGTCGAGGTCTCCAGGCTCTGCCCGAGGAGACGCCGCATGATCTCGTCGGTGAAGGTCTCCATGCCGCAGTCGCTGTGGTGGATGACGAACCACTCGCGCGTGCCGAGCAGCTTGTAGGAGATGACGAGCGAACGGATGGCGTCGTCGCTGGCGCGGCCGCCGGCGTTGCGGATGACGTGGGCGTCGCCCTCTTCGAGCCCGAGGAAACGGGCCGGGTCGAGGCGGGCATCCATGCACGTGAGCACGGCGAAGCGCCGCGCGGGCGGCATGGGGAGGTGCCCCTTCTTGAACTGGGCCGCGTACTTCTGGGCCGCGGCGAGGACGTCGGCCAATTCGGATGTCTTGGACATGATCTCCTCCTCTAGTCTCTCTCTAGGGGACCCTCGACGTCGGGTCCCGGTGGGTCGTCCCTTGCGGGTCCAACGAATGGCCCGCCATCCTACCGGTTTCTCGGCCAGCGTGGGCGTGACATGCGTCAGCACCACTGCCGCACCCTCATGGACAGGACATTGACTCCCCCGGCGGGCGCTCGTAGCCTGAGGCCCTTCAACACTTCAGCACATGCGGCCCGACCCCATCGACAGAGGGGCCGCACAGGGAGGTCCAGATGATCCGCACCGTGATCCAGGGCGTCGGCTACTACGTCCCCCCGAAGGTCGTGACCAATGACGACCTCGCCAAGCTCATGTCCACCAGCGACGAATGGATCGTCCAGCGCACCGGCATCAAGGAACGCCGCTACGTGGAGGACGGGGTGGGCGCCTCGGACCTCGCGCTCGAAGCGTCGAAGCAAGCGCTCGCCCGCGCCGGGCTCGAGCCCAAGGACCTCGATCTCATCATCCTGGCCACGCTCTCGCCCGATGTCTGTTTCCCGGGCAGCGCGTGCTTCCTCCAGGCCAAGCTCGGCTGCCGCCAGATCGCGGCGCTCGACATCCGCACCCAGTGCAGCGGCTTCCTCTATGGCCTGCAGACGGCCGACGCCTTCATCCGCACCGGCATGTACCGCCACGTGCTCCTCGTGGGCTCCGAGGTGCACTCGACGGGCATCGAGTTCGCGGACCGCGGGCGTGACGTGACCGTGCTCTTTGGCGACGGCGCGGGCGCGGTGGTGCTGGGCGCGGCCGAGGGCGCGGGCACGACCGCCGACCGCGGGGTGCTGTTCACCAAGGTGTGCGCCGACGGCGCGGGCGCCAAGGACCTGTGGTGCGTGGCGCCGACGAGCGCGCGGCACCCGCGCCTGACCCACGCCATGCTCGACGAGGGCGCGCAGTACCCGCAGATGAACGGCAAGCTCGTGTTCCGCTGGGCCACGGAGAAGATGCCCGAGGTGGCGATCGAGGCGCTGACGGCCACCGGGGTGCGGGTCGAGGATCTGGCCTGGTTCGTGCCCCACCAGGCGAACCTGCGCATCAACGAGCTCGTGGCGCGGCGCCTCGGCATCCCCGAGGAGAAGTGCTGGAACAACATCGTGCGCTACGGCAACACCACGGCCGCCACCATCCCCATCGGCCTGAGCGAGCTGGTCGAGGCGGGCAAGGCCAAGGAGGGGGACCTCGTGCTGTTGGCCGCGTTCGGCTCGGGCTTCACCTGGGGCAGCGCGATCGTGCGCCTGTGACCTGTCCCGCCCTGTCCTCCTCCCTCTAACGTCAGATCACGCCACCCCGAGGAGCCGCACCGGGACCCCGCTCAAGACGGCGGTGCCGGACAGCGGCTCCATCACCCCTTCGTCGGCGAGCTGGTTGATGTTGGCGCCCGGACGCGCGGCGGCGATGCCGAGCCGGATGCCGTCGAGGTCGTGGCCCCAGCCGTGCGGCAGGCTGATGACGCCCGGCATCATGTCCTCGGACAGCTCCACCAGGGCCTCGACGCTGTGCTCGTCGCGCACGATGCGGGCCCGGCCACCCTGGGTGAGGCCGTGGGCTGCCGCGTCCTGCGGGTGGACGAACACGGTGCAGCGTGGCGGGCCCTTGGCCAGGCTCGGCAGGTTGTGCATCCAGCTGTTGTTCGACCGCAGGTCGCGGCGGCCGATGAGGACGAGCGGCGCGGCGGGCTCTTCGAGGGCCGCGGCCACGCGCTCGAGGTCGGCGAGGAGCGGCGCCGGGGCGAGCTCGATCCGGCCCGAGGGCGTGCGCAGGATCTCGGGCAGGCGCGGCGCGAGCGGGCCGAGGTCGATGCCGTCCGGCGCCGCCTCGAGCTTGGCAAGCGACAGGCCGTCGGGCTTGAAGCCGAAGAGGTCGCCGTAGGGGCCGCCGCGCAGGGCGAAGTCGAGCCGGCGCTCGGGGCCGCGGCGTGCGGCCAGGGCCTGGAGGACGAGCGGGGCGCGCTCGGCGCCGACCAGCGCGGCCACCTCGCGGCCGAAGAGCGCGTCATCGAGCGCGGCGGCGTCGACGGGGAGGCCGCGGCCCTCGGCCCCCTCGGCGATCGCGGTCAGGGTGAGCAGGATCTCCCACTCAGCCGGGTGGCCCGGGGGCGGCGGCAGTGCGGCGGGGGAGTAGCGGGCGGCGTTGCGGCAGGCGAGCTGCGGGAAGATGACGTCGTAGTGGCTCTCTTCGAGCGGCGAGAGGCCGGGCAGGATGACGTCGGCGCGCCGGCTGGTCTCGTTGAGGTAGATGTCCATGCTCACCATGAGGTCGAGCCGGGCGAGCGCGCGGTCGAGGCGGGCGCCGTTCGGGGCGCTCAGCACGGGGTTGCCGGCGACGGTGAAGAGGGCGCGCACCTGGCCGGGCCCGGGGGTCTCGATCTCTTCGGCGAGACAGACCGCGGGCAGCTCGCCCATCACCTCGGGCGCGCCGCGCACCCGCGAGCGCCAGCGGCCGGTGACGATGCCGCGCCCGCGTCCGCCGCCGCCCATGGTGTTGGAGGCAAAGGCCGGGGCGCGCGGGAACATGGCGCCGCCCGGGCGGTCGAGGTTGCCGGTGAGGATGTTGAGGACGTCGACGAGCCAGCTGGCGGTGGTGCCGAAGCGCTGGGTGGTGGTGCCGATGCGGCCGTAGACGGCGGCGCGCTCGGCGCCGGCGAGGTCGCGGGCGAGCTCGCGGATGACGTCCGGGGAGACGCCGGCGGCGGCGGCCACGCGCTCGGGCGGGAAGGGGGAGAGGGCGGTGAGGAGCGCCTCCAGGCCGGCGAGGTGCTCGGCGAGCGGGCCCTGGCGCAGCCGCCTCTCGGTCTCGGGGTCGGCGGCGAGGACCTGGGCCAGGCCGAGGAGCAGGAAGACGTCGCCGCCCGGACGGATGAAGATGTGCCGATCGGCCCGGCGCGCGGTCTCGCTGCGGCGTGGATCGACCACCACCAGGCGGCCGCCGCGCTCCTGCAGGGCGCGCAGCTTGCCGCGGAAGTCGGGCACGGTCCACATGCTGCCGTTCGAGACGAGGGGGTTGGCGCCGAGCATGAGGAGGAAGTCGCAGCGCTCGATGTCGGGGACGGCGATGCTGAGCCAGCCGCCGAACATCCAACCCGCGGCGAGCTGCTTGGGCAGCTGGTCGAGGGTCGAGGCGCTGAAGACGTTGGGCGTGCCGAGCGCCTTCGTGAGGTAGCGGCCGTAGAGGGCGAGGCCGATCTTGTGGGCGTTGGGGTTGCCGAAGTAGATGGCGGCGGCGTGGCGGCCGTGCTCCTCGAGGAGGGGCGGCAGGCGGCGGGCGATCTCGGCGTAGGCCTCGTCCCAGCTCGCCTCGACCAGACGACCGGCGCGGCGCACGAGAGGATGCCGCAGGCGATCGGGATCCTCGTGCAGGTCCTTGAGGGCGTGGGCCTTGGGGCAGATGTAGCCGGCGCTGAAGACGTCGCCCGGGCGGCCCCGCACGGTGACGGGCGCGGCGCCGGCCAGGCCGACGTCGAGGCCGCAGGTGGCCTCACAAAAGGGGCAGATGCGGTGGGCGACGCGGTCGGATGAGGTGTCGGTCATGGCAAGCATCCTGTGGGGAAGACCGGTGACGGTATCAAACAAGCCAAGTTTCTCCGCCCAATAGACCAGAGAAACTTGGCTTCTTTAATACCGTCACCCATGTTCGATTACGGCACCTGGCTCGACGCGCGCACCGATTTCTCCCACATGCGCGCGAACGCCTCGGCGCCGCGGAAGAGCCAGGTCAGGTCCTCGGCGTTCACGCCCACGTTGGAGAGGTCCTGCAGGAAGTCGGGCATGAGGCCGTAGTGGGGCACGCCCTCTTCATTGATGTCCCAGGACTTGTAGCCGGTCTTGGCCCGCGGCAGCGCCTGGCTCGCGTCGGGCAGGCCCACGGTGTCGCCCTGGTAGCGCACGCGCTGCGAGAGCGGCTGGTCGTAGCAGTAGTTGCCGCCGAGCTGCGAGAGCGCGCCGTAGCGCGGCCCGGGGCCGGACACGAGGCCGTTGGTGTCCGTGCCGAACGCCACGTTGCCCACGGTCTCCACCGCATAGAGGTAGTTCTGCGCGAACGCCCGCGCCGACCCGCCGCACGTCGCGTCCACCTGCGACGACGTCCAGCGCCCCGGCCCCGGCGGGCCGAGCACGTCGTCCACCGTCCGGCCACGCGACGTCGCCTTGCCGTAGCCATAGCCCACGCCCATCATGCCGCCGAGCCGCGCGAGCGCGTCGAGCTGCGCCTCGGTGCGGCCGTTCTCGTTGCCGTGGCCCATGGCGCGAAAGCCGTTGTGGCCCGAGTTCACCGGGTAGCCGCCGCCGCCGATGCTCGACGCGATCTCGATCGCCCGGTTGGCCGCGCGCTCGGACATGTGGTCGATGTCGACCATCACGCCGAGCCGCATCATCTCATTGAGCGCGATCTCGCCCCACGTCGAGAGCCCCTTCTGGTTGCGGTGCCCGCCGGGCACGCTCCCCCACTGCGCCTGGCCGATGTCCGGCGTGAGGAAGTAGTACTTCACCACCTGGTACTCGCTCTCGCCGGCCAGCACCTCCTTCATGGTGGGCCTGAACAGGTTGTCGAACGGGATCGGGTTCGGGATGCTCTCGATGAACTCGATGGCCGCCTTGAGGACGAGGCCGAGCCACCACTCGAGCGGCGGCTTGAGGCGGAACGTCACCCGGCCGTCCGGCGCGGTCTCCACCTGGAAGCTCGTGCCCTGGACGTAGGCGCCGATGTTGGGCGGGAGCGGCTGGACCTGGGAGAAGCGGTTGCCGAGGTTGAAGAGGTCCACGTACACCGAGGCCCCGCCGAAGGCGTTGTCCACCACGTGGATGGGGAACATGTAGCGGACGCCGAGGCCGTGGAGGCGCCGCACCTCGTCGCGGATGGCGCTCTCGCTCTTGCCCACGGTGGCGTAGTTGAAGTTGCCGATGTTGTCGATCTCGACGCCGAGGATGATGCCGAGCTTGTTGCGCCGCACGATGTCGCGCAGCCCGTCGGGCGTGTAGGCGATCTCCATGAAGTCCGAGTGGCGGCTGACGAACGCCTTCATCTCGGCGATCTGGAGGTCGGCCGAGGCCTTGTCGTCCTTGGGCAGGTCGCCGTCGGCGGCCTCGGCGAGGAGCTGGTTGTTCACGGCCAGCGCCACCATCACGCGCAGCCCGCCGTCGTAGGCGCGGCGGATCCACTCGTGCCACATCTGTTGGTGGGTGATGCTGGTGAAGTGCGGCCAGTAGCTGAAGTAGGGGTAGCCGTCGTGCTGGTGATCGCCGTGGGGGTTGTCGGTCTTGTAGACGAAGATCTCGTCCACGGCGTTGACCACGGCGGCGCGGATGTAATTGCCGCAGGTGTTGTCGAGGCCCCAGCCGCCGTGGGTGCAGTTGCAGTTGCCGAGCGCCTGCGCCGGGTCGCCGTCGGGCGCCCCGTGCACGAGCTTCTTACCGAAGCCGAGGTGGCTCATGGGGTGGGTGTGGAGGTCGGCGAAGCCCCAGAGCGGGAACGTCTTGTCGCGGTAGAGGCCGTCGCTGCCGTAGTAGACCGAGGCGGTGACCGTGCCGTCCGGGTTCACGGTGTCGGCGAGCGGGCTCGCGTCCTGGAAGCGGAAGTCGTCGACGTTGATGTGCCCCCAGGGGCCGGTCGACTCGTCGGCGATGCGGATGCGGACGGTGCGCCCCTTGAGCGTCTGCACGTCCCACCAGGCGCGGCGAAAGAGCTCGCTGTTGTGGCCGGTCGCGAGCTTGCCCGCCACCACGCCGTAGACGCCGTCGGAGTAGAGGATGTTCGCGCCGGTGGCGTCCTTGAGGAGCAGCTCCACGCGCAGCCGCGTCGTGTCCTGGCCGCCGGCGATGAGGAAGGTGATGTAGTTCTTGCCGAGGACGAAGGCCTTGGAGGTGAGCGTCCCGACGAGGCCGTCGCCCTGGATGGAGCCGTGCGGGTAGCCGCCGCTCGGGCCGGGGTAGCGCTCATAGGTGCCGATCCACTTCGAGCCGTGGTGGCCGACGGGGTGATAGGTGCCGCGCCAGTAGCTCCCGCCGAGCGGCAGGGAGCGGACGCGGCTCGTGATGATGTTGTCGCCATAGGTCGGCTGCTGGTCGAAGGCGGTGCCGGTCTTCTCCCAGTTCTGGAGGCCGAGCTCGAAGTCCCAGTTGTCGAGCAGGATGGGGATCGGCGTGAGGATCGGACCCGAGAGGACGGGGCCCGAGAGCTGGGCGGCCGCCGGCCGAGGGGTCGCGAGGAGGAGCGCGAGGAACACCCACCGGAAGGGAAAACGCTGCATCCGCCCATCCTAGGCGAAATCGCGTCCCTTGGAGAGGTGAGCGGGCGCCCGGTGGGGAGCGAAGGGGATGGGCTTCAACCCATCGACTGCCAGAGCGCGACGTGATCGTTCACGTACTCGCGCAGGGTGCGCGCCGGCCGGCGGAGCAGCATGGCGAGCAACGGATCGACCACCTGGGCCTGGCCTTTGTTGCGGCGCAGGGCCACGTGGAGCAGGGCCTGCACCGCGATCTGGCCCATCGGGAGGCCGCGGCGGTGGAGGTGCCGGATATAGCCCGTGACGCTCGCCGACTGGTAGCGGATCGGTCGCCCCAGGGCCGCGGAGAGCAGCTCCGCGGCGGTGGCGAACGACACCGCCTCGGGCCCGGTGAGGGTGTAGATCCGGCCGTGGTATCGGCCGGGCTCGAGGAGCGCCTGCGCCGCCACCTCGGCCACGTCCCGCACGTCGACGAAGGTGACCCGGGCCTGCCCGGCCGGGACGTAGAGCCGGCCCTCCTCCACGATGTCGCGGCGATAGGCGTCGCCGAGGTTCTGGGCGAAGAAGCCGGGCCGCAGCACGGTCCAGGTGCCGCCCGCGCGGGCGAGGTGCCCCTCCACGGCGTGATGGGGCATGAGCCGGTTGGCGCCGGCCACCGAGAGGAAGACGATCGGATCGAGCCCCTCCTGGCGCGCCGCGTCCACGAGCGGGATCAGCGTCCGCCGCATGTCGGCGATGGCGGGCGGGCGGAGCAGGAACAGCGCCCTCGCCCCGCGCAGGGCCGCGGCGAAGGTGCTCGGGTCGTGGAAGTCGAGGGGGACCGCGTCGAGGTCTTCACCGCACAGGCGGCGGATGCGCTCGGGCGAGGGACCGGCGGCGCGCACCGGCAGGCCGCCGGCACGGAGGGCACGCACCACGGCCTGGCCCACGTTCCCCGTGGCCCCGGTCACGAGCACGGGGCCGGCGGGGTGACGACTCTCTGCGTTACGGCTGAGTGGCATGGCGAGTGAGCGTTGTACCCTGGCGCAGGCGCGTGCGGCGGCAGAATCCGAGCGTGCGCCTGGGTCGGGCGGGTCGGGCGCGGCGGGGAGGATGAATAAGGAGGGACCCGCGCCGGTCCAACGAGCACCAGGGCGGCCGGCGATGATCCGCGCGCCGTGGGATGTCCTCGCGGGTGGATGTCGTGCCCGAGGGGGGCCGCAGAGGAGGCCATGCTGCACGCGATGCGGAGAAGTTCAGGGGGGTTGAGCCTGGGGCTCATGCTGTGGCTCGGCTGGCTGGCGGCGCACCCCGCGTGTGCCTTCGCCGATGGGCCCCCCGCGGCCCCCGACCCTCCGGCGCACCTCATCTATCGGCCCGATCTGGAGCGCGCTGCGCGGGATGAACGCCGCGGGGGCCTCATGGGGCAGTTCGGTCTCGGGGCCCTGCTCAGCGGGGTCGCGTTCGCGGTCGTGGGGGGCCGCGTCATCGCGTCGACCCGCCAGGGGCTGCCTCCGGGCGTTCCGCAGCCCCCCGGGTACGAAGACTTCCAGGCGGGGAACCGGGCCATCGGCGACGGCATCCTGACGGCTGGCACCGCCCTCATCTCCACGGGGATCGTCCTCCTCGCCGTGGGTGTCCCGACCTTGATGCGCGGTCGCCAGGGCCTCCTGCGCCACGGCATCCCCCTCGGCCGGCACGTCCACCTCACGCCCCACGGCCTCATCTACTGAGGCACTGAACCTCGCGTGTTCAAGGGGACGGGGGGCGGGCAGAGGACGTCCGCCAGCGCCGCCAGCGCCGCCAGAGGAGGACGCCGCCGATGAGCTCGCCGGCGATGACGTAGGGACTCCGCAGGGAGCTGACGTGGCCGGCGACGTCCTGGAAGGGCATGACCGGGAAGCGCCATCCCAGGAGGGGGTAAAAGACGGCGCACAGGGTGGAGGGGTACTCGGGGGTGCCCCGCAGGGAGAACCCGGGTTTGAGGAAGTCGCCACCAGCGTCGAGGAGGAGGTGGGTGGCCATGCCGAGCGCCATGAGGACGATGCCGCGGTGCCGGCTCAGCCAGCCCACGACCAGCACGGCGAGGAGGAGGAGGGCGGTGTGTCCAATGGTGCGGGTGCTGGTGAGGAGGCCGAGATCGGCGCCGCGCCGGCCGGTGATGAGGACCAGGCCGTAGTAGAGCGGCTTGTCGATGAAGTCCGGGAGGAGCGTCCCGACGAGGAGCCAGGGGTACCAGCGCGTGTCCGTCTTGGTGACGCGCTCCACGAGGGCGGAGCCGATGCCGGTATGGCCGAGGATGAACATGTGCGGTCACGAGCCGGCGGCAGGCAGGGAAGGCGCCTCCCCGGTGCCCTGGGTCATGAGGAAGGCGCGCACGCGCGGCGAGGCAGGGCTCGTGAGCACGGTCCGCGCGACGCCGGCCTCGATGATGAGGCCACCGTCGAGCACGGAGACGCGGTCCGCGGCCTCGCGGGCAAAGCCGATCTCGTGCGTCACCAGCACGAGCGCGACCCCGCGGGCGGCGAGTCTTCGCAAGAGCTCGAGCACGCCCTTGCGGCGCTCGGGGTCGAGGGCGGCCGTGGGCTCGTCGAGGAGGAGCGCCTCGGGGTGGGTGGCGAGGGCGCGCGCGATGGCGACCCGCTGTTGCTCGCCGCCTGACAGGGTGGGAGGCCGGGCGTCCTGACGGTGCTCGAGGCCGACCTCGGCGAGGAGCGCCTCGGCCTCGGAGAGGGCCTCGGCGCGGGGTTTACCGCCGACCACCACCGGTGCGAGGGCGATGTTCTCGAGCGCCGTGAGGTGCGGGAACAGGTGATACCCCTGGAAGACCATGCCGACGCGCGTGCGCACGGCGCGGAGCTTCTGTGGATCGCCAGGCCCGGGGCCGAGCTCGATGCCGGCGACGTCGATACGCCCTGTGTCGAAGATCTCGAGTCCATTGAGGCAGCGGAGGAGGGTGGTCTTGCCGCCGCCCGAGGGGCCGAGGAGCGCGTGGATCTCGCCGCGGGCGACGGTGAGATCGATGCCCGCCAGCACCTCGCGGCTGCCGCGTCGCTTGCGGAGCTCATGGACCGCGATGACCGGGGGGCCATCACTGGAGGTGGCGGAGGTGGACATGACCTGCTCTCTCTACCTGGCGTCCCATGCGATCACAAGCCGCGGGCAGATCAAGCAGGTGCAGCGTACGTCATAGGGGACCGCACGGCAGGCCACGGCCGCCTTCGAAAGGCTGGGAACTGGATTGGCAGGGCTCCTTCGTTAGGCTGGCGCGCGCATGGCGATCACGAACCCTCCTCCCAATTGCATCGAACGCATCCACGAATGTGGATATGAGTCCTGCGTCTTCATCAGCTGGCCGCACATGATTCGTAAGAGTGCCAGGGCGTTGGTCGAAGATCTGGCTCGCGATCTCGAGGACAGGTTCCGTGACTACGGCGGTGCCAAGGTGTTTCTCGATCGGATGCGGCTGCAGCAAGGATATGAGTGGGAGCCGGTGTTGCGGCAAAACCTCTGCCGCAGCGCCATAACCATCGTCCTCCTCGTAAATAGCTACTTCAAGAGCGAATACTGCTGCACCGAGTGGGCGATCACTGAGGGGCTCCAGGATGGGCGACTGCCGCGCGATGAGAAAGCGGCCACCTGCTTCCTCCCCTTCGTCCTGCAGAAGAACATGACCCTTCCTGACGAAGTGCGGCGCATCCAGCACGAAGATAGTGAGTTCTTCGCGCCATTACTTGTCTATTCGAGGCGCCCCTCCGAACACGACAGCTGGGGCCAGATCGTCGAGAAAATCCACGATCGGATCGTCGCTGTTCTCGAAATGCTCAGCCGAGTACAGCGTCCATCCGAGGATTGGGAAGGTGATGAACGCTTCGCACAGGCTGCGGGCCCCAAGCAATTCACTTGGCCCAAAATGCCTGAGCCAACTCCCGCCCGGCCTCGCCGCTCGCTGCCGCCGATGATGCCTGATGGGAGCAAAGCATGACCGCCGAACGCAGCGGGCAGGTCATCACGTTCTACTCGTACAAGGGTGGCGTTGGGCGCTCGATGGCGCTCGCCAACGTGGCGGCGCTACTCGCGCAGCGAGGCAACAAGGTCCTGGCCGTTGATTTCGACTTCGAGGCGCCGGGGTTACATCGCTATTTCCTATCTGAGGGCTCGAAGTTCGAGCGCTACAAGCCGAAGAATGGAGCGCTGCCCGGCACGATCGATTTCTTCTATGATCTACGCGAGCATCTCTCACGGCTCTCCAAGGAAGCGGGGGGACCGGTGGGGTTGCCCGTTCGTGCCGCTGTGCTCAGGGAGATGCTGGATGCGGGTAGGTACCGGTACCAGATCCAGCTCTGGAATCCCAACCGCAAGCCAGGCACCACCGTCACGGTGGACTTCATGGCAGCGGGACGCTTCGATGCCGATTACACAGAGCGTGTGCGGCAGTTCGATTGGAGCGGCTTCTATGCCGAGCACGGCGAGATCTTGCCGCTACTCGCCGAGGAGCTAGGTCGCCACTACGACTATATCCTTGTCGATTCTCGCACCGGGGTGACGGACATCGGCAGCATCTGCACGATGGTGCTACCGGAGAAGCTGGTGCTCGTGTTCGCACCCAATGTGCAATCACTGAACGGTGCGCTTGAGGTCGGGCGGCAGGCGGTGATTCAGCGCATGGCCTCGGAAGATCTGCGACCGCTGCCCCTCTTCCCGCTCCTGTCGCGAGTAGAAGAGGGCGAGGAGAAGCAGAAGCAGAAGTGGGTGGAGGACGCGCAGGCTCGCTTCCAGACGTTGTTTCGCGAAGTCTACGCCCTCCGGGTCTGCGATCTAAGTACTTACTTCAACATCGTACGGATCCCCCATCGCAGCTTCTACGCCTACGGTGAACGAATTGCTGCCGAGGAGCGTCCCACTGAAGAGACCGGATCGCTGTCTTCCCACTTCCTGCGCTTCATTGAGTGTCTTGATTGTGACAACCCCAATGAGGCGCAGCATGTGCTTGAGCGTCAACAGGAGGAGGCTGAACGCGAGATTGTCCGCAAGCTTAGCGATGAAGGCGAGTTGCAACGACTGATACAGCAGCATGAAGACCGCCCAGAGCCGCGGATGTTCCTCGCGCAACTCCTGGCCTCGCAAGGACGGCAGATCGAGGCGCTGCGCACCTTTCAAGAGATAGCCAGCCGCTTCTCAGATGATACGGAGAAGCAGGAATGGGTGGCACGAGCCTTGTTCGCCCAAGGAGTGACGCTGGCCCAGCTTAGGCGGCCGGAGGAGGCGCTGTCGGTATATCAGGACGTGATCCGTCGCTTTGGCGATGCCACTGAACCTGCTTTGCGTGAGCCGATCGCCCGTGCGCTGTTCAACCAGGGGCTGGCACTCGATCAACTCGGGCGTCCGGAGGAGGCGCTATCGGTCTATCAGGATACTGGTCAACCAGGGAGCCACACTGGGCGAGCTTGGCCGGCCGGAGGAGGAGCTGTCGGTCTATCAGGACGTGATTCGACGCTTTGGCGATGCCACCGAACCCGCTTTGCGCGAGCAGGTTGCCGATGCTCTGAATGGAATCGGCTTCCATCATCTCTGTCAGGCCAAAGAACGGCTTCAGCACTCTGACGAGGCTGCCGCACGCGATCTCCTAGTCCGGGCAGAGGCCGACATTGCCGAAGCTCGTAGCCGCAGCGAGGACCCCTTCATCCTTGGCAATGCAGGCTACATCTCTTTCCTGCTCGGCCGTACTGACGAAGCCAGAACGCTTCTTGCACTCGCGTTCCAACTCGGTGGAGAGGAACTTCGTCAGGCGGCGCTCGAGGACTCCAACATACATCCTCTTCCACAAGACGAAGTCTTCCGCGCCCTGGTGCGCTCCCTCTGAGGCCCGGCGAACGCTCCTCCGTCGCCGCTCACTATGTACTGAGTGAGGGCACTATTGAGTGCTGCTCACAAGATCGTGCGCAGCGTGTGCGAGGGGCCTTATGTGCAGGGCCCGACTATGAAGCGGCCCCCGCGTCAAGCCCACGTTTTGCGGAGTTCC